>CACMZN010000003.1 GCA_902618175.1 uncultured Verrucomicrobiota bacterium | reverse complement strand
GGACTTCATCAATTCATTCACTTGCTGAGCGTTGAATCAAAATTGAGCCCAGAAGGCTTCGGGATTGGTCAAGTCTCGCCTCTGTTCGTCAAAGGAGGTACCGATCTCCCTTAAGTTGTGAAGGCCTCTTGCAGCAGAAAGGCCTTTCCTGATGCTTGGCGGAGTGAACACCAGACGGGTCAGGTTCAACCCCTCCAGAGGTGATAGGTCGGAAATAAGGGTTTCTCCGATATGCAACCTTTGCAAAACCGGGAGCTTCCGGACAAAGGACAGATCGTCCACCAGGGTACGGTGGAGGGTCAGACTGACCAGGGGGAGACCGGCCAATCCGGAGACATCAGAGACCGGAGATTCGGAAAGCCAAAGTTGGCGGAGATTGGAAGAGCTTAGGGGAGACACTTCAGTAATTTGCGTACCTACTGCATAGAGGTTCTCCAGTGGCTGGCCTTCCAATCCACGCAGGGATTTGATGGGTGAATGGTTCAGCCTCAACTCCACCAACTTGGCCTCCCTTAATTCGTGCAGACTTTCAACCCGGGTATTCTCAAGAAAAAGCGTACGCAGGGGCATGCCACGCAGGTGACGAATTTCACGGACCGGGTTTCCGCTTAGGTCCAAGCCCATCAGAGATAAACCACGCAGGGGAGAAAGGTCACGTAACTTGCAATTTGGAAATTCCGCGGCCACAATCGCTCCATTTTCCTCATGCAACTTACCTTGCCCAAGATACTCCGGATTCGCCCGCCTAAGAATTTCCTGAATTTGACCAACCCCAGCAGATTCTTCGGGAACTGATTTCTTTTCCGGTTGTGCGGCAGAGGAGGAAACTAGTGAAGGTGAAGCGACTTGCCCCTCTTGTACCGGCTCGCCATCGAAATCCTGCTTTTCCTTCAAGGAGACATTCGAATCTATCTTCGACTTTGAAACCGGTTCATTCTCTGGGAGAGGCGTGGACTCTGAACCACAACCCACCCAGGCAAGTGTTAGGAATCCAACCGAGAGAAAAACCATAACATTCCGAATCATTCTTTCTTTTACATCTTGTCGAGTGGCTTGTCGAACTCATCCCTGTACTGAGAAAGCAGTTTACTCATCCAGCTGGCAAAGGTAGCTTCGGTGGATGAACTCTCTGCTCTCCTCGACCGACCTGGTCATTTTCTTCGGTTCCCTCATTGCGGTGATGAGCATGGGTCTGTGGGTGGGCAGAAAGGAGGACAGTTCGGAAGATTACTTCCTCGCCGGAAAAAAAACCCGCTGGTGGGGAGTCGCCGGTTCCATATTCGGTTCCAATGTTTCGGCCAATCATATTGTCGGGATGATGGGAGTGGGCTTCGCGGTGGGTTTTGCCCAGAGCCACTTTGAAATCACCGCCATTGCCGGCTTGCTCATGCTTTGCTACTTTTTCCTTCCGGTTTATCGAAAGCTCAATGTGTACACCCTGAGCGATTACCTGAGCCGAAGATACGATGACCGCAGCCGGGTAAGTTATGCCCTGATCATGGTGATCATCATGGTGGTGATCCAAATGGTTCCGGGCTTTTACATCGGTTCGCGCTCGATCAATATCCTCCTGCAGGGAGACACGGGTCGCAAGGCGGTGGCGGAGGCCGTGCTCACCGACGAAGGAACGCTTTCGGAAATTAAGATTCTTCATGGCGGCGAAGGATACGGCTCCGCTCCCAAGGTTCTGATCAACAACCAGGAAGTGGAATTTCTTGAAGCCAGCCTGATCGATGATCAGGTGGGCAAAGTCGAACGGACCGCTCCAGTACCCGAAGCTTACCTAAATGCCCCCCTGGGCATCAGTTTCTCGGGGGGTAATCTTGAAAACCCGGACATCTCTCCGGGTGACGTGGATCCCTTTAATTACCGACTGGGCATCCTGATCATGGCCCTGGTTACCGGAGCTTATGTGATCATCGGAGGGTTGAAAGCAGTCATCATCACCGACGTCATTCAGTCCGTGCTCTTGTTGCTGGCCGGGCTATTAGTTGCCTTCATCACCTTTTCCCAGCCCGAAATCGGGGGCTGGGCCAGTTTGATGGCCCGGGATCTGGGGGCAGAGGGCGTGGAACGCTTTCATCTTTATAATGCATCCAACCATCCTGCCCTGCCCTGGACCGGTGTGCTCAGCGGATTGATGATCCTCCATTTTTACTACTGGGGAACCAACCAGTTCATTGTGCAACGCGCCCTCTCCGCGACCACCGATAAGGAAGCCAAGATGGGAATCATCGCAGCCGGGTTTTTTAAACTCCTGATTCCCTTCTTTTCGATTGGAACCGGAATCGCAGCCTACTATCTCTTTAAGGACCGCAATCTTGAAGTCGCTCAGGATGCAGTGTTCATTAAATTGCTGACCGAATTGATCTCTCCCCTGGGCTTTGGCCTGGTTGGGCTGATTGCCGCCGGGATGATCGGGGCGATTCTTTCGAGCCTCGACTCGATGATGAACTCCGCCGCCACCATCATGACCTTTGATCTCTACAAGAAGTACGTCAATCCGGAGGCGGATGACCGGAAACTGATTTCCGTGGGGCGGATTTGGATTGTTACCTTCATCGTACTGGCCGGATTCATCACCATCTTCACCATGGATCCGAATTCCAAGGACAGTTTCTTTTTGCATGTGGCCAAGCATCAGGGGAACCTGATTTCGGGCGTGGTGGTCGCCTTCTTTTTGGGCATGTGCTGGAAACGGTCCACCGCGGCGGGCGGGGTTGCCGCGATCCTCGCCGGGGTCCTTTTCAGCTACTCCATTCCGGTGCTTTACGCCAACCTGGCGGAAGGGAACCAGGCTCTCATCGGTTTATTCGGAGAGAAGCTTAATTTCATGCACGGTGCCTTTGTCTCGGCCCTACTCAGTGCTTTGGTACACATCGTGATCAGCATGAAGACTCAGCCCGATGAGGAAAAAGGCAAACTTACCTGGATAGGCCTGCAAATCTTCAGTCCCAGAGAACTCTCGGTTTTTCTCAAAACCCTCCTTTTTTGCCTCGCGATCTATGCCACCCTTGCAACATTGGTGGTTTTGGAAACCATTTCTCCGACAATTGCCGCATGGATTGGTGCCCTTTGGACCTTTGGCTGCTTCTACCTGTCCGCTTCGCACAAAGCGAAAAAGGCAGGAATCAAGATTTATCAGGAAGATCGTTTTTGGGCAGGGGGCTTGGCAGGTTGTGCCATCTTCATGTTATTCTACTTTTTCTAATCATGATTAATCATTTCCTCGGCCAAGTCCTCAATCGGATAAGTCCAAATTTCCGAAAGCGTCGGGTGGTACCAATCCGCCTTGGCCAATTGATGAACCGTTGCTTGAAGGGAGACGGCGACGGAAAGGGACTGAATCAATTCCCCTGCGTCCTTGCCCACGCATTCGGCACCCCGCACCACTCCAGTTTTTTTATCGGCATGCACCGCAACATAGCCATGCTTGGCTTCCATCAGGATGGATTTGCCATGGTCATCGAAGGGATAATCGGCGGACAGAAACTCGATTCCTCTCTTCTCCAACTCAGCAGGCAGTAAGCCAACGGTGGCGACTTGTGGGTCGGTGAAAACCACCCCAAGCAGGTGATCGTAGGAGATGGGTTCCGGAGATTGACCCAGGGCATGGGCTGCCGCAGTCTCTCCCTGGCGGATGGCAACATGCACGATTTCATGGGGACCGGCGCAATCGCCAGCAGCATAAATATGCGGGAGCGAGCTTTGCTGGAAAGCATTGGCCCGGACATGCCCGCTAGTTTCAAGTTCCACCCCAACCGCTTGCAAATTCAAACCATCAGTGGAAGGAGCTCGACCCAAGGCATGAAAAAGGTATGTGGTTTCCAGGCTCTCTTTTTTTCCGTCATGGCGGAAGTTGATCCGGATGGTATGCTCGTTGATTTGCTCCAACTCTTCGATGGAAACTCCGGTCTTCACGATCATACCTTCTTTTTCGAAGTTTTTCCGAACGCAAAGCGAGGCTTGTGGCGGAAAATCTTTCAGAATACGATCACTTCTCTGAAGCAGAGTGACTTTGGAACCAACGCGATTCAAAAACTGGGCAAGTTCGCAGGCCACGATCCCTCCGCCCAGGACTACCACCTCTTCAGGAATTTCGGATAATTCCAAAACATCATCGCTGATTTTGAAAGTTACCTGATCCAATCCTGAAACCGGTGGCATGGCAATTTGGGAACCTGTCGCGAGGATGAAACGGTCGGCATGCAGTCTTTTTCCATCGGTGAGTTCAAGGGTGTGTGCATCCAAAAACTTGGCTTTGGAGCGAAAAAGAAAGAACCGCCCATCCTGCAGTTGCTCCGACCGATAATCAGCGAACTCCGCAATGATCTCTTTTTTTCTTTGTTGCATCGCGGCGAGATCCGCCCGGAGTTTTCTATCCTCGAACCCAAAAACCTTCCCCTGCTGAGCGAGATGGAGGACCTCGGCCGAATAGATCAGGGTTTTCGAAGGCATGCATCCGCGAAGAATGCACAAACCGCCCAATTCGTCGGCACTGTCCACCACCGCGACTCGGGCACCCAGTTCCTTGGCCGTCCGGGCCGCGGCATAACCGGCACTGCCACCACCAACCACAACCAAATCAAAATGCATGTTTTTCATAATCTTATCTGGTCAGACCTATTTGTGTGAAAACCCCTACTTTAGATCCTCTTGAACGAAAGAACACACATTAAGATGAATTATTTATGGATAAACAATGCGATTCGATCCTAACAAATGAACCAGTCAATTCTTTTGTTAATTCCTTATTGAAGGAGGGTAAAGATTTCTTAAGACTCGATTTTATTTGATAATGGGTTTACTTTAAGAGTTAATAGTAAGTTTTAAGTTCTATGATCAGACTGCAAGAATATCAACCCGGTGACGTCGTTCTTCCGGCAGGTGAAATAGGCAAAGGCTTTTGTATACTCGAAGCTGGGACTCTTGAAGTCGTTCGAGATGGAAAGGTTCTGAGCGAAATTGACGTTTCAGGTTCGATTTTCGGAGAACTCAGCGAAATTCTCGGACTCAAAAGAGACGCCAACATTGTCTGCAAAACTACCTCCAAAGTCAGACACGTTGAGGAAAAGATTACTGATATCGTTGAGAAAAATCCCAAGGTCGCCATTAAACTCATCAAAACCATCGGCCGTCGGCTTTACAGAATGAATCGAATTGCGGCGAAGGAAATTGCCGGAAAAGAAAATCACGCCTTAAGCGAAACACTTGGCGTCAACATCCTGGTGGTGGACGACAAGCCAAATATTGTAAAGCAGTTGTCGGAAATTTTTCAAAGAAGCGGATGGGTCGTCAAAAGCGCCGCTGATGAAGCCTCGGCATTGCGGGCGTGCGAAGACTCCTCTTTCTCCGCTATCCTCATAAGCATGGCATTGCCCAACGACTCGGCAGTTGATCTGCGGAGAAAACTAAAGACCAATCACAACGTCATCAACACACCGGTGATTGGCATGATCGTAAAGGGAGACGAATCGGCCCAGAAAAAAGCCCTGGATTCTGGTTTTGCCGATTGCATCACCAAGCCATTCGATCCCAACAAAACAGAGGCGGTGCTGTATAAAGTGATGGGTTTGGATTCTTCAGCCAGATATTTCAAATTTATTGAAGATTATCTATTCTTTAAATTACCCCCGGAACTTTCGACTTTTGTCATCGACGACATAAAGGAGAATATGGACAACCGTATTCGAAACACCATCAATGAGGGGATTGTCAAGCTTATCATCGACGTCTCTACCCTGGAGGAAGTGGGTGAAGAAGCCGTCGAAATCGTTGGTGAATTCGCAGAAAAAATCGAAGACATGAAACTTCCCATGCGTGGGGCGATCATAGCCACCGGAGATGACGCGGATATGTGGAACAACTTGGATGGTTGCGAGGACTGGGTAATTTGCGAAGATCTCGAAAATGCCAAGGAAAAACTCTCGATGGATCCTGAAAGCGAAGAAGAGGAAGAAGAATAGGAAGAAACGTAAGTGAATCTTTGATCCATTCAGCGTCAAATTCTTGGTTTTCAATCTTATCTTTTCTCAATGTTTCCCAGCGCGGATCTCGCGAAGAAAAAATTTCTGCTCCTGCAGAAAAACTTGAGATATGCTCTGGAATCGGCGGATGCATCGGTCCAGATTAAAGAAGATCATTGGAAGAGAGAGGAAGGAGGAGGAGGGAAGACCTGGGCCTTTGATTCAGGTCAGTTTTTGGAAAAAGGGGGCATCAACTTTTCTGACGTCCAAGGCGAAAATCTTCCCCCTTCGGCGACAACAAACAGACCAGAACTTTCCGGAGCCAGCTTTCGAGCTTTGGGAGTCTCCGTCGTTTTCCATCCTAATAATCCTCACATTCCCACAAGTCATGCAAACGTAAGATATTTCGAGGCTTCTCCAAATGGAAAACCAAAGGTATGGTGGTTTGGCGGAGGTTTTGATCTCACCCCCTACTATCCGATTCATGAAGACGTCGTCGGATGGCATTCCGCCGCAAAGAAAACCTGTGACAAGTTTGGAGAACATTTGTATCCGAAATTCAAGAAATGGTGTGATGATTACTTTTTTCTTCCTCACAGAGGAGAAACTCGGGGAGTGGGAGGTATCTTTTTCGACGACTTCACTGAAGGTGGTTTTGCCTCTTCCATGGAATTTGTCTCTCAAGTCGGAGAAACCTTTGGAAATGCTTATTTCACCATCTTCAACAAGCGAAAGCACATGCCAGTCGAAAAGAAACACAAAGAATTTCAAGAATATCGAAGAGGAAGATATGTGGAATTCAACCTGGTTTATGATCGAGGTACCCTTTTCGGACTCCAAACGGGAGGAAGGATGGAATCCATTCTGATGTCCCTCCCCCCCCGAGTGCGATGGAAATACAATTGGCATCCTATTGAAAATTCTCCGGAAAAAGAACTTTATGATCGATTTTTGAAACCGCAGGATTGGTTGAATATCGAATAAATGAAAGGTAGAAGAAAATTTCAACTGGCATTGAGGGGAGAAAATCATGGACGTCCGCCCCTATGGGTCATGCGTCAAGCAGGGCGATATTTGCCTGAATATCGAAAAATGAAGGAACGGCACAGTTTCTTGGAAATGGTCAGAACTCCTGAATTGGCCAAGGAGGTCACTCTGCAACCACTAAGAAGATTCGAACTGGACGCAGCTATTTTATTCAGTGATATTTTGGTTATTCCCGAAGCGATGGGTCAACCCTATCATTTCAGGGAAAAAGGTGGCATCGAAATGGCATTCGCTCTCAAATCCAAGGACTGCATAAAAAAACTTGATTCCTCTCAAATCGCTCAAAAGTTGTCGTACATGAAGGATGCTCTTCTGCTTATTCGAAAAGAAATCAACGACGATAAGGCACTTCTTGGATTTTGTGGTTCTCCCTGGACTCTTGCGTGCTACATGATCCAAGGAGGCTCAGAGAGAGGTTTCCCCGAAGCCATCCGCTGGGCTACTGACTATCCGGAAGATTTTGAGAATCTACTGGAAAAAATTTCTCTCGCACTGATCCAACTCATTCATGCGCAAGCTGAGGCCGGGATCGACGCCATTCAGATCTTCGATAGTTGGCAATCTCTTTGTTTGAGAGAAAAAGCTTGGGATTGGTCCCTCCGATGGATCAGAAAGATCGTAGACCATTCACCCCCTCATCTTCCGGTTTTACTTTATGCCAAAAGCCCACCTGAAACCCTTGAGGCTTTAGCGGAATGCAACGTGAAGGGGCTTAGTCTTGACCACACGGTCAATCTTTCCAAGGCCCGTGTTCGACTACCTGCTCCTTTTGTCCTGCAAGGAAACTTGAATCCCGAATTGATGGAAACTTGTCCCAGCACCGTCATCGAGGAAACTAATCGACTCCTTCATTCGATGAAAAATGATCCAGCTCACATTCTTAATCTCGGTCATGGGATCAGACCCAATGCAAAAATATCATGCATGGAAGCCTTGGCTCAAACAAATCTTGATTTTTACCAATGATCAGCGTTCAGCTAGCTATGACTAAATGTGAAAACATCCATTCATAGTTTTCCCGGAAAACAAATATCAGTCACTGCATCTTTGAAATCCTCGAAACCTTCTATGATTTCAATCTCCATGCGGACATAATATAGGGGTAAGAGTGGTTTGTAATCGACGGGAATTCGAACCGCATCTTTCTCAGTGGTTATCATTACGTCCGCTCCCGAATTCTTTGCCTTGATAAACAAATGATCCAATTCCTCCGCATGATAGCGGTGATGATCGAGAAAACGTCTTCGAAATCTTAATTCTCCCGACATCCTGTTGACCAGTTGCTCAAAACCCCTGGGAGATGCGATTCCGCAGAAAACTCCGACAAAAGATTCATGCAGGAAATTCAATCCTTCCTTACCGAACCCATTGACTTCTCGAAAATATTTTGCCTTGTGTACGCATCTTATGATTTCAGCGGAATTGTTGTATTTTCGAATAGTTTGCAAAAGTTCCAGATCAGGTTCGATTTCAGACTTGGTGAGGAAAACGTAGGATGCTCTCGACAAATGCCTGACTGGTTCCCGTAGAATTCCTCGAGGAAGAAGACTGCGGTTGCCAAATGGATTGGTTTGATCGACCAAGAGTAAATTCAATTGCCCCTTCAAAGAGAGGTATTGAAAACCATCATCCAGAATGATGACGTCGACACCAAAACGCTGGATCGCATATCGACCCGCCTTGACTCGATCCTTATCAGTCAACACAACCGCACCGGGTAAATTATGAGCCAACATGAAGGGCTCGTCTCCAGCCTCTTCGGAATTCAGCAACACAGTATTGCCATCGCTTACGACACGAGGAGGACGAATCTCAGATTTTGAACTGAATGGGAAAAACTTGGGATGGACCTTTTCTTCCTTACTCTTGTAGCCACGACTCAAGATTGCGACTTTTTTTCCCTTTTTCATCAATTCTTTGGCAAACCTTTCCACGACTGGGGTTTTTCCAGTCCCCCCCACTGTCAGGTTACCCACAACGATGACCATGCAATCGAGTGGCTTATTTTTAAAGAGAACGCGATTTGTGTAAAGTGCGAGCCTTACCCTCACGATTGCTGAAAACAAAAAGGAAAAGGGTTTCAGAAACAATCCAAAAAGTCTTGCGGAAACAGACAAATCCCGGTCGTAGATCACACCTTCAACGAAGCTTTCGAATTCGCTCCATTTTTCGTTCATCCATGAACTCTGTGAAGTAGACACCCCGTTTTTTCTAAGGAAATTGAGGATTCTTTCAACCTGAATTCAACGGGAGACTTTTTTTGCTCTGTTGACTTTGGACAATAGAAAGCTTTGATCTCCTCACTGAAGATTTTCTAATGCAAGTAACCCTCTTAAAGTCCAAACTTCACAAAGCTGAAGTAACCTCAGTCGATCCAGACTACTCGGGAAGTTTGACCATTGACCTCGATTTGATGGAAGCCGCTGGCTTTCTCCAATTTGAAAAAATTTTGGTTGGGAACATTTCCAACGGTGAAAGATTTGAAACCTATTGCATCGCCGCAACTCGGGGTTCAGGAGAAATTGGCCTCAAGGGAGCGGCCGCTCATAAAGGAGAACCCGGAGATTTACTTGTCATCCTTAGTTTTGTAAGTTTGGACCCCGATGAGGCATCCGTTTGGGAACCTCGTTTGGTGTTGGTAGATAAAAAGAACATGTCCTTCAGACAAATAAACTCTTCCACTTAACGAATATGATCGACTATAAATTACATATCCCAGGACCCGTCAACGTATCACCCGAAGCTTATCAAGCCATGACCTCTCCAGTTATGGGTCATCGCAGCAGTGACTTCGTGGATTTGTACAATCAGTGTCAACCTCTGCTACAAACCCTTTTCCAGACCAGCGATCCCGTCTTCATCTCGACTTCAAGCGCATGGGGAGCAATGGAAGGTGCAGTGCGAAACTTAACTCATTCCAAAACACTTTGTTGCACATGCGGAGCCTTTTCCGACAAATGGCTGGACGTAGCTCTAAGGTGCGGAAAGAATGCAGATGCTCTGCAAGCCGATTGGGGAAGTCACATTGATCCCATGATCCTTGATTCCCGATTGGCCACTGGGGAATATGATTTGGTCACTCTGGTTCACAACGAAACCTCCTGCGGCATGATGAACCCGCTCGAGGAAATTATGCAGGTGTTGAAGAAATACCCGAACGTCATCTCGGTCATCGATACTGTAAGTTCTTTCTCGGCAGTTCCCATACCCAAAGATGAATGGGGGATCGACGTCTTACTCACGGGTTCTCAGAAAGCCCTCGCCCTTCCGCCCGGACTGGCTCTCCTTTCCGTTTCGGAGCGTGCCTTTGAAAGAGCAGAGAAGATTGAGGGGAGAGGCTACTACTTCGACTTTCTGGAATTTCGCAAGAACCACGAAAAAGGCATGACTCCAAGTACCCCGGTGATCCCCTTGATTCACGGTCTCCTTCATACCTTGCAATCAATTTTTGAAGAGGGTGTGGAAAATAGACATACCCGCCATGCAGAACTCAACTCCCAAGTACATCGATGGATCGAGCAAAAAGGATTTGAACTCTTGCCTGAGAAGAAGTTTGCTTCCAAAACCTTAAGCTGCGTTCGCAACAACCTTGAACTTGACGTTGCAGGATTTGTGAAGGCATTGCGTGAAGAGAAAAAGATATCGATTGACGGTGGATATGGTAAAATCAAGGGAAAAACTTTTCGCATTTCCAACATGGGGAATGAAACTGTGGATTCCATCGGACATCTGCTTAATCAAATGGATGAAATTCTGCCTAGGTTTCTACCCGCTGGCTGAGACTTTTTTTGTAACGATTCCATTTGTCGAATGAAAAAATTAGTTCTCGCTGAGAAGCCAAGCGTCGCACGTGACCTGGCAAGAGTACTTGGCAAAATTCCTAAAAAAGAGGATTTTTTCGAGAATGACGAATGGATCATAGACAGTGCTGTAGGTCACTTGGTGGAACTCTTTATGCCGGATGACTTTGATAAAAAGCTGAAAGCTTGGAAATTGTCGAATCTCCCCATCATTCCCCCGGAATTTCAACTCAAGCCCATCGCGGCAAACAAGAAAAAGTTTCAGCAACTTAAAAAACAACTTAGGCGAAAAGACGTCGAATTTGTAATCAATGCATGCGATGCGGGCCGCGAAGGAGAATTGATATTCACTTACATCTATGAATTGGCGAAGTGCCAACTGCCCGTCAAACGGCTTTGGATGCTGTCCATGACCGATCAATCCATCCGCTCAGCCTTTGGTGATCTTCGTGAAGGCAGTGACCTCCAACCTCTCCAAGACGCTGCCAGATGCCGTTCGGAATCCGATTGGCTGGTCGGAATCAATGGCACCCGCGCGATTACCATTAAAAGAAGCAAATCAAGGGGCAGACAAGTCTCAACGGTCGGCAGGGTACAAACACCAACTCTTTCCTTGGTCATTTCTCGTGAAGAGGAAATTCGTTCTTTCGAACCAAAGAGCTTTTATAAAATTTCCGCCAAGTTCGAATTGAATTCCGGGACATACCACGGCACATTTCAAAAACCGAATTTCGTAAAAAATGATCAGGACAAACATGATCGCATTGATCGCATTTGGGACAAGCAAACCGCGGATGAAATAATGTTTGATTTAAAAAAGCATGAATATGCTGAAGTTTCCGAATCCAAAAAGCGTTCTCCCCAATCTCCCGGTCGTCTTTATGATCTCACCACTTTGCAAAGAGAAGCAAATCGTCTTCACCATTTCCCCGCTAGTCGGACCTTGCAATTAGCCCAGTCTCTTTATGAGAGACACAAGGTAATAACTTATCCCCGGACGGATTCGAAGGCACTCCCCGAAGATTACGGTCCTGTTTGTCGGGAACTTCTAGCCATGCTCCCAACTGATCTACTGAGTTTCGGCAAACGAGTATTGGATTCAGGTTGGATCAATGAAAAAAACAAAAGGATTTTCAACAACAAACAAATCAGCGATCACTTTGCCATCATTCCTACCAACAAGACTCCTAGTAATTTGGACGCAAACGAATGGAAAATTTTCAATCTGATAGCCAAGAGATTCATTTCAGTCTTTTATCCTCCTGCTCAATGGGACGTCACTACAAGAATAAGTAAGACTGGCTCACATATCTTTAAAACCGAAGGTAGAATTCTTGTCGAACCATCATGGCTTGCCATCTATGGAAAAGACAACCAACCCAGTGATTCTCTCGTACCAATAACCAATTCTGATGAGGATAAAGGCAAAATACTAGATACTCATATCGAGAGCGAGCAGACCAAACCACCTCCTCGCTATTCGGAGGCAACTCTACTCTCCGCCATGGAAGGTGCAGGTAAACTTGTTGAAGACGAAGAAATTGCAGAAGCTCTCAAGGAAAAGGGCTTAGGCACACCCGCTACTAGAGCCTCAACGATTGAACACCTGATAAAGGAAAATTACATTCGCAGGGAAGGTACGCAACTTCATCCTACAATGAAGTCGGAAGACTTGTTTGATTTCTTGGAAGCATCCGGTGCCGAAGTTTTAACTAGTCCAAGCTTGACTGGGGAATGGGAACATAAGCTTCGTAAGATCGAAGAAAGAAAAATGACCAGAAAAGACTTCATGTCTGAAATTTCCAGACTTACGGAGGAATTTGTAGCACGAACCACAGGCTTCGACGAATCGGCGCAAAATCTCAAGGATACGGTTTTGAAATCACCGGTGGATGGAAGCCCCCTTTATGAAGGATTAAGTTTTTATCAAGATATGGCGGGCGAATTCAAAGTTTCCAAGAGTATCGCAGGTCGCCGACTTGAAGTTGAAGAAGTTGAGGTGTTGCTCAAAAACAAACGAGTAGGACCTTTGGATGATTTTATTGCAAAAACTGGGAGAAAGTTTTCAGCCATGCTGCAAATGGAAGACGATTACAAAATAAGCTTCCTCTTCAACAATGCCGAAGAACAAGAATCAAAAGAGCTTGAACAACTGTCTACGGCACCAGTGGTTGCAAATTGTCCAGTTTGCTCCCAGAGTGTAAAGCAAACAGAAATTTCCTATGTTTGCATGAATCACAAAAAGATATCCGACGGGTCGTGTGGTTTTCGAGTTACAAGAAAATTGCTCGATCGTGAAATTCCTCTACAAGAATTTCAGAAACTAGTGAGCGAGAAAAAGACTAGTCTCATCAAAGGTTTTGTCTCACGACGCACCAAGCGTCCCTTTGACGCGAATCTCGTTTTAAAGGATGATGGAGGAATCGGTTTTGAATTTCCTCCACGAAAAAAGAAATCCGCTTGATTAGAGAGATCATGCCTCTTTATCAGTACGAAGTTTTGAATGGAAAATCTCCCGTGGAGATTATTGAAATAGAAGAGACTTGGGATGCAAGCCCGACTCAGTTTCACCCCCTGACCAACGAACCCATAAAGCGCATCATTTCTTCACCTTCACTCACCCTTAGACATTCGACCAGAACGGAAAAGACTTCCTTATCCAAAGAAAATCTCGAAAAACATGGCTTCGCTCGCTTTCAAAAAAACTCTGATGGTACAGGATATGACCGAGCAGACGGATAAGATGGTCTCAATTCCTCATAATCTACCGACTGGCAAAACATGACTCAGGTTTCAACCAATCAAAAAAAACCCACATGGTTGCGGGCGAAACTTCCCAGTGGTCCAGCATATGGTCAAGTTCGCGAAATTGTAGATAGGAATCAACTACATACCGTTTGTCAAAGCGCTCAATGTCCCAACATGGGTGAATGTTGGTCTCGGGGAACTGCAACTTTCATGATACTGGGCAACGTATGCACCCGTGCTTGTTCTTTTTGCGCCGTTCAGACTGGTAAGCCAAAAGAACTCGATCTTGCCGAACCCTATCGGGTTGCTGAAGCAGTTTCCAAGATGAAACTTCTTCATTGCGTGCTTACATCCGTTGCAAGAGACGATCTTCCTGATGGCGGGGCAAAGGTCTGGGCTGCGACAATACGAGCTGTCAGGCACCGTAATCCTGATACAGCCATTGAAGTTCTGGTTCCTGACTTTAAAGGAAAGTTTGATGATTTGGATGTGGTGTTGAATGCTGAACCAGATATCTTCAATCATAATTTGGAAACCGTTGAGCGACTTCAACGCCCGATAAGAAAAACAGCCAGTTATCAAAGAAGCCTAGACGTTCTTGATCATTCAAAAAGTAAGGGCTTGCGGATTAAATCCGGAATAATGCTTGGTTTAGGAGAGACACAAGAGGAAATAGGTCAAGCCATCTCGGATTTGTCTTCGGTCAAGTTGGATATACTCACCTTAGGTCAATACCTTCAACCTAGTTCGGAATATGCTCCTGTAGATCGTTGGGCTTCACCTGAAGAATTTTCAAAGTGGAAGAAATTCGCTCTCTCCAAAGGTATCGTAGTAGTAGAATCAGGTCCTCTGGTGCGATCATCCTACCATGCCGAAGAACAATCCGCCCGCTTTGCAAAAGACCGGAGATTCTCCGCTTAAGGTTTGCCATCAATTTTTTTCAATTTTCCAAATTGCCTCTTTTGTTCTTAGGTAAAGGGCATTTCCGATTGCCATGGGGCTTGCCATGATACCTTCTTCAAGGTCATTCACTGCTATGAGTGCATATTCACGACCTGCCTCTATCACATAGGTCTTCCCCATCTCATCGCAAAAATATAGTAAACCATTGCAATGCAGAGGTGATGCGGAAAAATTACCAGTCAACCGTCTCTTCCAGTGCATCTCACCATTTTGAGAATCAAGACAACTGAGAATTCCTCCATCAGAAATAAAGAACAAACAATCCTTTACCAAAATAGGAGAAGAATTTCGCGGGGCTGATTTGCTTGTCTTCCAAACCAGATGAGATCGAGTCACATCTCCATGTCCATGGGTTCGAATCGCATACAGCGTGGGATGATCGTATCCACTGCTTAGGTAAACAATTCCATTTGCAAAAACTGGACGGGGAACAACAGAATAACCCCCTGGATAATGCGATTTCCAGAGTAAATTGCCACGCATGTCGTAGGAAAAGACATAATCACTTGCAGGACTAATAATTTGTTTTCTTCCGCCGTCCTCGATTATTAGGGGAGTGCAGAAAGAAAAGCTTTTCTTGGCATTGCTTTCTCTTCTTGCCTTCCATTTCAACGCTCCACTCCATTTGTCCAAGGCTACGATACTCGGATCATCTGCACCATCAGCGCTAAGGAGCAAAAGGTCATCGTTAATTACTGGTGAAGCACCACTTCCATGAACAGGAGAATATTCGATTTTGGTCTTCCACATGACTTTGCCTCTAGTATTCAGGCAAGCGGTGCCCAAATTGCCAAAATGAAAATAAATCTTAGATCCGTCGAAAAAGGGAGTCGGACTGGCATAACTGTTTTTGCCATGTATCTTGATTTCCGTATCGTACCGAAAAATCACACATTTCCATGCAATTGATCCGGTCAATAAATCCAAGGCTATGGCTTCAAGCAAAATTCCCTTTCCATCCTCATCTTCTCGAGCATTACTTATAACCAATAGATTTTTAACTTCAATGGGTGAGGACCAAGCTTTTCCAGTAATTTCTGATCGCCAAGAAATACCCAATCCCCGGTTCCAGCGAACCGGTAAATTTTCGGATACAGCGTGACCTTGACCAGTCGTGCCGCGAAACTGATTCCATCCCTTTGCTTGCATATGAAGAGAAGTCAGAAAAAGCATGAAAATCTTCCAGATCATGGAATGTTTAATAATGAATTATGTGAATTCAAACCAAACATATTTTCAAATGCAGGTCATTTTTTCATCATAAGCAAAAAAGGCGTTCCCGAGGGAACGCCTTTTTAAAATCAGGTATCAAATGATCTTACATCATTCCATGATCATGGTCATGACCACCTGGTGCAGGCTTTTCCTCTTCAGGAATGTCCGTTATCATGCAGTCTGTGGTCAACAACAACCCTGCGACAGAACCGGCATTTTGTAAAGCGGTGCGGGTGACTTTTGTCGGATCAACAACACCAGCTTTGATGAGATCTTCATGGGTGTCAGTAGCCACATTATAACCCATCGTTGACTTGGACTTGATTACTTGCTGAACAACCAAGGAACCTTCTACTCCCGCGTTGTCACAAAGCTTGCGCAAAGGCGACTCAATGGCTCTTCGAACAATCGAGGCTCCAATGGCTTCATCCCCTTCGAGCAGCTTGGCAGCCTTTTCGATGGCGTTGGCAGCTCTCAACAAAGCGACTCCGCCACCGGGAAGGATACCCTCTTCAACTGCAGCGCGTGTTGCATGCAATGCATCTTCCACACGGGCCTTCTTCTCCTTCATTTCAGGTTCAGTCGCGGCTCCAACATTGATGACCGCAACTCCACCGGCGAGTTTTGCAAGACGTTCCTGAAGCTTTTCACGATCGTAATCAGAGGTGGTTTCTTCAATTTGGCGACGAATCTGTTTAACACGACCTTGTATCTCAGATGCTTTGCCGGTGCCCTCTACAATTACGGTGTTCTCCTTGTCGACCGAAATGCGTTTTGCTTTTCCCAAATCACCTATTTGAACATTTTCGAGCTTGATCCCAAGGTCTTCGGTCAGGCAGCGACCACCTGTGAGAATTGCAATATCCCGAAGCATTTCTTTCCTGCGGTCACCAAAGCCAGGAGCCTTAACGGCGACTGCATTCAAAGTGCCTCGTAGCTTATTAACAACCAATGCTGCAAGAGCTTCACCCTCAACATCTTCTGCTATGATAAGAAGAGGTTTGCCTTGTTTTGAGACGATTTGCAACAAGGGAAGCAAGTCATTTAAAGCAGTGATTTTCTTCTCATGAATTAGAACGAAACAATCTTCCAAAACCGCTTCCATGGTGTCGTTGTTGGTACAAAAATACGGACTCAGATATCCCTTGTCGAATTGCATGCCTTCTACAACATCCAAGGTTGTCTCGATACTTTTGGCTTCTTCAACCGTAATCGTGCCATCTTTTCCAACCTTATCCATTGCATCGGCAATGATTTCTCCAATTTCATCATCCCAATTTGCGGAAACTGTGGCAACCTGGCGAACTTCTTCTCGATCAGAAACTTTTTTGCTGTCACGAAGAAGTTTGGAAACACCTGCTTCAACTGCCTTGTCGATACCTCGTTTCAAGTAAACTGGATTAGCTCCAGCCGCTACATTCTTCAGCCCTTCGCGATATACACTTTCAGCCAAAACCGTAGCGGTCGTTGTACCGTCTCCAGCTAAATCAGAGGTCTTGGATGCTACCTCACGCACCATTTGAGCACCCATGTTTTCATAAGGATCTTTGAGCTCAATCTCCTTTGCAACGGTAACTCCATCCTTGGTGACGGTTGGTGAACCGAATTTTTTGTCAATCAGAACATTCCTGCCCTTTGGTCCGAGCGTCACGCTTACTGCGTCAGCGAGAGTGGTAACTCCCTTCAAGACCTTCTTTCGTGCTGCTTCGTCGAATAATATTTGCTTAGCCATTTTATTTGTGTGTGATGTTAATATTTTGCAGATTTAACCGCCTTACCCAATGACGCCGAGAATATCATCTTCGCGAACGAGTTGGTATTCAATGTCGTCGAGCTTGACCTCGGTTCCGCCATATTTGCTGATTAGTACTTTATCTCCAATGCTTACTTGAAAAGGTATGGCATTGCCATCCTCGTCTTTCTTGCCAGTACCAAGCGCTACTACTTCAGCTTCTTGGGGCTTTTCCTTTGCAGAGTCGGGGATAATGATCCCGCCTTTTACTTGCTCATCTTCATCGACGTGCATGACCAAGACGCGGTCTCCCAACGGAGTGATTTTTGGTTTGCTCATATTCCTTTTGTTTTAGTTTGGGTTAGATTTGAGGTTAGGGACGCAAGAATTTATCTTAAGCGTCTAGTAAAATTACTTTTTTTCTTGATCGTCATCAACCACTTCGAAATCAGCATCAACAACATCGTTTTCATTAGAACTGGAACTAGTGGTATCCTCATCCCCAGACTTTGGATTCTCAGGACTTGGGGCAGAATTCGGAACAGGACCAGCACCTTTCATTGCTTCTTGTCCCAATTCTTCAAAACCCTTACGTAGTTTATCCATGGCATTTTTGAGAGAGTCCAAAGAGGAATCTACGCTTTCCAAGACCTTTTTAGAATCGGCAAGCAATTCATTCACCTTGGATTTCAAATCAGAAGGGACTTTATCTCCTAGTTCAGAAAGCTGTTTTTCACACTGGTAAACCATGGAATCCAATTCGTTTCGGACCTGCACTTGATCTTTACGTTCCTTGTCCTGGTCCGCGTACTTCTCAGCTTCCTTGCGTAATCTTTCAACTTCAGATTCATCCATGCTTGATGAGCCGGAAATTGTGATTTTTTGATCTTTACCGGTGCCTTGATCTTTAGCGGTAACATTTAGTATTCCGTTGGCGTCAATATCAAAAGTCACATCAATTTGTGGTGTTCCCCGAGGTGCGGGAGAGATACCGTCAAGTTTGAATGTACCGAGGATTTTGTTGTCTTGGGACATTGATCGTTCACCTTGAAGAACAACGATGTCCACAGCCGGTTGGTTATCGGCGGCAGTTGAGAAAACTTGGGACTTCTTTGTGGGGATAGTCGTATTTCTCTCAATCATGGCAGTAGATACGCCACCGGCAGTCTCAATACCGAGTGTCAATGGTGTGACGTCAAGAAGAAGTACATCGTTGACATCACCTTGCAAAACTGCGCCTTGAACGGCTGCCCCAATGGCAACAACTTCATCCGGATTAACTCCTTGGTGTGCATCCTTGCCCCCGAGTTGTTTTGCAAGTTCAATGATCTTAGGACTCCTCGTCATTCCACCAACCAAAACCATGTTGTTAACTTCTCCGACACTGATTCCCGAGTCGCGTAGGCAAGCCTCAAAGGGGGATCGGGTTCTCTCATATAAATTGTCGCAAATCTGTTCGAGTTTGGAGCGAGAAAGGGAGACGTTCAAATGCTTCGGACCAGATGAATCAGCGGTGATGAAAGGAAGATTGATGTCGGTGGACATGGAGGAAGAAAGTGACATCTTCGCTTTTTCAGCCTCTTCCTTCAGTCTCTGCATAGCCATTGGATCTCCGGTAAGGTCGATTCCCTGATCATTCCTAAATTCTTCGATAAGCCAGGAAATGATGCTCTGATCCCAGTTATCGCCTCCAAGTTGAGTGTCGCCATTCGTTGCCTTGACTTCAAAAACACCCTCTGCAATCTCCAAGACACTAATGTCAAATGTGCCACCACCGAGATCATACACGGCAATGGTCTCTTCACCTTTTTTGTCTAATCCGTAAGCCAAGGAAGCTGCTGTGGGTTCGTTGATGATTCGCAAGACTTCCAATCCGGCGATGGCGCCAGCATCTTTTGTTGCCCTCCTCTGGTCATCATTGAAATATGCTGGAACGGTAATAACTGCCTGGCTGACCGGTTCTCCAAGATACGACTCTGCATCAGCTTTTAATTTAGCTAAAATCATGGAAGAGATTTGCTCAGGCATAAAGACTTCAGTTTTCCCGTCCAGCACACATTCGATAACCGCCGCACCGTTTTTACCTTCTTTGACCTTGTAGGGCAAATCGGAAACTTCATGCTGAATTTCAGAGAATTTCCGACCAATCAGTCTTTTGGATGAAAAAACAGTGTTTTCTGGGTTTGTGACCGCTTGGCGTTTTGCCGCCTGCCCGACCAACCGTTCCCCGTTCTTACTGAAAGCAACAATGGAAGGGGTGGTACGACTTCCCTCTGCATTTGCAATTACTTTCGCTTCACCACCTTCCATGACTGCCATGCAAGAGTTACTGGTACCCAAATCAATTCCTATTATTTTACTCACGAAATAACTTGTGCAGATTACGCGCCCACCCAATTAGAATACTTAAGTATCTGATATGCAGAAGATTAAAAATTATATTTTATTCATACATTGAAAAACTAATTGCTAAACAGCGACTCTTTGTCACGATTTGTCACAACTCATGGGACATTGAGACTATACCTATTTATCTCTAGAGGTAGAATTTTCAGACTCCAGTTCGTCGAGTATTTCCATTACCCGATGGCCTCTTTCAATTCCTAAATCTCTCACGAAGTGCAATTTTGGCGAATATTTCAAAACAACAAATTTGTTTACCTCTTTTCTGATTTCTCCGCTGTGACGGCGAAAGAAGTGCTGAGCTTCACGGACATGAATTTCCTCACCAATCACTGAATATGCAACGGTGGCATTTCTCAAGTCGGCAGATACGTCTACTGAAGTAATCGTCCAACGAACACTTTCAGAGCGATATCGTGTACTTAGAAAAGAGCCGATCTCGCGTTTGATCAACTCATTTACCCGAGCAAGACGCAAACTCATGATTTGAATCAAAGAGTGGGTCGAATCTTCTCCAATTCGAAAGTTTCAATGACATCTCCACTCTGATACCGATCAAAAGAATCGAGACGAATCCCACATTCGAATCCAGCCTTTACCTCCATTACGTCTTCCTTGAATCGTTTGAGAGTGTCAATTTTTCCTTCCGCTAAAACCTTTCCGCCACGTAACAAACGAGCACCCTTGTTTCTACCTATGGATCCCTCCATAATCATACATCCGGCAACCATCCTTCCTTTGCTGACTTTGAAAACTTGACGAATTTCTGCTCTTCCGGTCTTTTTTTCAATCACTTCAGCTTCAAGCAGATCAGCCATGTTCTCCTTTACCAAATCAATTATTTCGTAAATAATGTTATTCTGGTAGACATTTACTCCTAAGTGCTTTGCTTCACCCATCACCCCGTTCTCAAGCTTAACGTTGAATCCAAGCACGTCTGCTCCAGAGGTTTTTGCCATTTTGATGTCGTTTTTAGTAATTTGACCAACCTCGCCCTGTAAAACCTCAAGCAAAACCTTATCACTCCTGATGAGTTCAAGCGATCCCTCAAGAGCTTCGAGCGAACCTCTGACATCGGCCTTGAGGATCACTTTGTAAGAAGTGGCTTTACTTTTAGAAATAGCCGCGAATAGGGCATTCAATCCAGACTCTTCGGAAGAATCAATTTCAGTATCTTGTCTGATTTCGAGTTTTTGGTGTCTTTCCAGAAGTCTTTTTTCCTCAGATTCTTTTCTTGCTTCTCTTTCGTTCTTGGAACGGGCGAAAGATGCCCCTGCATCAGGAACGTCAGACCATCCCAGAATATTAACGGGAGTACTTGGAGGGGCGGATTTCACATACTTACCACGATCGTCAATCATCGCTTTTACTTTACAAAAAACCGAGCCACAATGTATGGAGTCGCCAATTTTCAAAGTTCCCTTCTGAACAATTACAGTAGCTGTGGGTCCTCTGCCAACTTCCATTCGGGCCTCCACTACAATTCCTTCGCAAACTGCATTTGGGTTTGCTTTGAGTTCCATAAGTTCGGCCTGCAAAAGAATCATTTCCAACAACTCATCTACATTCGTACCCTTGAGAGCGGAAAGCTGTACGGTAACGATTTCACCTCCCCAATCCTCAGATGGAATCGAGCGTTCTTGCATTTGTGTCTTTACTTTATCGGGGTCGGCTCCCTTAACGTCCATTTTATTAATGGCCACAAGCAGAGTACCTTGTGATCTTTGAGCAAACTTGAGAGCTTCGTCAGTCTGTGGCATGAAGCCGTCATCAGCTGCAACGACTAAAACCGAAACATCCGTGAGGCTTGCACCTCTTTCTCGAATCTTGGAAAATGCCGCATGGCCTGGGGTATCGAGAAAAGTGATGTTTTGCTCATTGTGTCGAATTTGATAGGCACCGACATGTTGAGTAATGCCTCCGGCTTCTCCGGCGACTACATTAGCTTTGCGGATGGTATCCAATAGTGTGGTCTTTCCATGGTCAACGTGGCCCAGAATGCATACGACGGGAGGACGGGGTTGAAGAAATTTTTCATCGCTCTCGTCTACGACTTCCTTTTTCTTTTGTACGGGTGTCTCTACTTTGGTGCCGCGATGCCTGATTTCCAAATCGAAGCCCTTTATCTTCGCAATCTTTCTGGCAACGTCTTCTTCAATAGTCTGGTTCATGGACGCGAAAATTCCAGTTTCCATCAGTTCGGAAATCAGCTGAAAGGGCTTCAGCCCAATCAGAGAAGCAAAATCACGAACCACAATTGGTGGTTTTACGATAATCAAATTACCCTCAACCAATCCACCTTCTTGGTCTTTTTCTTCAGTAGGCAACTCGGATTTAGGAGGAGAAGGTATTTCAGACCTGCCGGCTGCCTGTGGCGGAGCAGGTGCAAACGCTCTATTAGATGGTGGGGGTGGCAAAGAAGGTGATTTGCTGGATGAAGCAGGAGAAACTTCATCTTTTTTCAAGCGTTCTTCTTTTAGCGCAATTCCGTTTTGCGACTTGTCGGCCTTTTCTCGAGCCACTCGTTCAATTTCCAAGTCTGCTTTGCTTTTAACCAATGGAATTTTGGGAGATCCGGAGGAAGTTTTAACTTCGGAAGACATAGATGACTTCACATCAGCAGAAGAGTCGGATTTTTCATTCATAGAAGCGGCATTCTCGGATGAGAATTCCTCTTTGAGTGATTGTGCGGTAATGTTGTCAATGGTAGATGAGGCACTCTTAAGATCGTATCCTCGTTCAGTCAACAGATCTAAAACCTCTTTACTGGTTTTCTTGATCTCCTTGGCTAATGCATGAACACGAACACTCATATGTGTTGTCTATGAATCTGTCCTTTAGGCATTCGTGGCTCCAACGTCTGGTTCTCTAATGACTGAACCAGAGGATACCTTTTCCAAAATCGATTCCGCCACCTTTTCCTCAAAACCCAAGCCAACCAAATCCACTGAAGTCACACCTTCAAAAGCCTCGGGGCTTACCAAACCGAAGGCAACCAAACGATCTGCAATAACAAATTCAATACCCACTGAAGTCAGAGCCTCGGCGGCTTTAGCCTTTCTTTCGTCAAAACCAACCTGTTTGACAACAACCTTGCCGATGTCCAATTTCCAACCTAGAAGACGGGAAGTCAATCTGGCATTGATTCCTTTCCTTCCGATGGCCACGGACAGATCATCCTCGATTACCTCGAAGTACATTCGCCGTTTGTCGCGATCCAAGTTGACGTTCTGAGGATTGGCTGGCTTTAAAGCCTCCGCCAATTGCTCAATCGGATCCTCAAACCAACGAACTATATCAACTTTTTCGCCATTCATTTCACGAACAATGCTTTTGACGCGAGCCCCCCTTGCTCCGACGCATGCTCCCACTGGATCGACTTTGGGATCCATGCTTTTTACGCAAACTTTGGTTCGGTATCCTGGTTCTCGTGCCATCGCAGCCAAAGTTACCGTACCATCAGCAATTTCGGAAACTTCCATTTCGAAAAGTTTGCGAACGAAATTCAGATTCGACCGACTCAAGATCAATTCCGGTCCTCTTCCATGTTGCTCCAATTTATTAAGCAAACAACGAATCCGCTCACCGGGAACCCAATCTTCACCGGGAACACGTTCCCGCCAAGGTAAGAGTGCTTCCGCCTTTCCTACTTCGATTACCAGGTCGCCTCTTTCTTTCCGGCGTACGATACCTGTCACCAAATTCCCCACTTGATCACGGAATTCGTCGTAGATATGTTCTTTTTCAAATTGTCTAAGTCTCTGCTTTATTGCTTGCTCCGCGGTTTTTGCAGCAATGCGACCAAGGTACGAAGGATCAAGTTGTCGTTCAACAAAATCCCCAACTTGTGGGTTCTCGGCATAAAGCCTGGCTTTATCAAGATGTATTTCTCGTGAAGTGTCGGAAACCGACTCGACAACCAACAACTGAGTCCATGCTTGCATTGCTCCGCTTTTCGGGTTGATTTCCACTCTTATGTCACTGGAAGTGTTAACCCCTCTTTCCGCGGCAGCCTTCACGGCACTTTCAATGGTGGCAATCATGTCTTCACGACTGATGCCTTTCTCTTTTTCCATGTATTCAAGTACTGCGAGGATTTCGCTACTCATGACTTTCGGCTGATTTAAAATTAAGGAAAATTGGAATAAAAAAGGCGAGCAATGCCCGCCCACTAGAGGATAAGACTGTAATCATTCGTTTTATCAAGTTACTGGAAAATTGTCAATGAATTCGTACCCTTCGTCATCAATTCTCTTTTTCAGCATTGCACAGTCGTAATCTGTGCTTATGGATGCTTCGTTTTATGAATACTCTATGCTTTGCAACGCTCCCAGGTGATGGAATCGGTCCGGAAGTTGTAGATGTTTCTTTGAGAGTTCTCAAAGCTTTAGCTGATAAACGAAATTTCAATTTCGAAACGAGTTATCATGATGTAGGCGGAATTGGAATCGATAACCATGAATCCGCCTTGCCGGAATCCACCCTCATTGCATGCCGCCAGTCAGATGCTATCTTATTTGGTTCAGTCGGAGGTCCCAAATGGGAAAACTTAGCACCCGACAAGCAACCAGAACGTGCGGCTTTGCTCCCTTTGAGAAGAGAATTCGAGCTGTTTGCCAACTTAAGACCAGGAACCCTTTATCCAGAACTATCAGGAATCTCACCCCTTCGTTCTGACATTGTAAAAAGGGGAATTGATGTTCTTTGCGTAAGAGAACTAACGGGTGGAATATATTTTGGTAAGCCGAAAACAAGAAAAATTTTGGCAAATAAAGAAACACTTGCCATTGATACCATGACCTACCAGACGAAGGAGATAGAGAGAATCATCGAAGTTGCTGTCCAGGCTGCTTCTTTGCGCAGCGGTCGTCTTTGTTCGGTGGACAAGGCAAATGTCCTGGAAACATCCATACTTTGGCGTCAAGTCGTATCCGAACATGTTGCTCGAATCGATCCAAGTATTGAGCTTTCACACATGTATGTGGACAATGCAGCCATGCAATTGGTTCGCGATCCAAATCAATTTGATGTGATTGTCACTGAGAACATGTTTGGAGACATTTTGTCAGACGAGCTTGCAGTAATCTGCGGATCCCTCGGTATGCTCGCGTCCGCAAGCTTAGGCGCCGACAGAAACAGCATGGGATTACCCTTCGGTTTGTATGAACCTGCCGGAGGGACCGCTCCTGACATTGCCGGCAAGGATGTTGCCAATCCATGTGCTCAAATACTTAGCGCTGCCTTGATGCTTCGCTACAGTTTTGGAATGGAAGAGGAAGCGGAAACCATTGAATCAGCAGTCAAACAAACCATTCGGGCAGGCTTTCGTACAATTGATGTTGCACAGGGTGGGAAATCCATCGGCACTCAGGAGATGGGTCAAGCCATCATTGATCACCTTGGTTGAAACTCGCCAAATACCTGCTTTCGCTTTAGTGATTTGATAATGAAGGCAACAGATATTCGTCAGTCCTTTCTTGAATTTTTCCAGTCTAAGAAGCATCAGGTCTTACATTCGGCTCCGTTATTGCCGGAGTCTCCAAATCTATTATTCACCAATGCTGGGATGAATCGATTTGTCCCCTTTTTTCTTGGAGACCAAAAGCCTCCAATGCCCCGGGTTGCGGACACCCAAAAATGCATTCGAGCTGGAGGTAAGCACAATGACCTGGAAGACGTCGGATTCGACACCTATCATCATACTTTTTTTGAAATGCTTGGTAATTGGTCTTTCGGCGATTACTTTAAGCGGGAAGCCATCGAATGGGCTTGGGAGCTGTTGGTTGAAATTTGGAAATTTCCACCCGATAGACTTTATGCGACAGTTTACCATCCTGGTCCCAACGAACCTGCTGAATTCGATAGTGAAGCCCACGCCGTATGGAGTTCGATCTTTCAAAAAGCCGGACTCAATCCTGAAGTTCACATCATTAATGGTGGAAAAAAAGACAATTTTTGGATGATGGGTGAGACTGGACCATGCGGTCCCTGCAGCGAACTACACATGGATTTGACTCCGAAAGGAAATTCTTTCGGAAACCTGGTCAATGCGGATTCGCACCTGTGCATCGAAATTTGGAATCTAGTGTTCATTCAATTCAACGCCGATCAGAGTGGAAGATACACTCCCCTCACCGCGAAACACGTGGATACTGGCATGGGCTTCGAACGAGTCGCTGCCGTAATGCAAGCAACCAAAGGGTTTACCGATTTTTCAAAACCCACCTCCAATTATGAGACAGATGTGTTTTCACCCATATTTGAAAAGCTAAGCGCATTATCCGGCAAGACCTATGGATCCACTTTGCCAGAAAGTGGAAAGCCTGCAAATGAACAAGAAGAGATAGATGTCGCTTTCCGAGTCATTGCGGATCATCTTAGGGCTCTGTGTTTTTCAATCGCCGACGGAATTATCCCCGGGAACAGTGGTCGAAACTATGTTTTGAGGCGTATTTTGCGAAGAGGCATACGATATGGTCGGAATCTTGGTTTTCAAAAACCATTCTTTCATCTCCTTGCTCCGACTCTCATTCGACAAATGAACGCACACTTTCCCGAGCTCAAGGAAAGGGACGAATTCATTGTGAAAACCGTTCTTTCCGAGGAAGAATCGTTCAACAAAACTCTTGATCGAGGAATCGACCTTTTTCAAAAGGAGGTGAAGAATATGGAATCTGGTCATCAGTTGTCCGGAACCTTCGCTTTCAAACTGTACGACACCTATGGTTTTCCTCTGGATCTAACTGAATTATTAGCGCGCGAATCTGGCTTTTCCGTAGATTGCAATGCTTTTGAAGAGTCCATGAACGAACAGAGAAAACGCGCTCGGAAGGCTCGTAAGGAGGTTCAACTGACAGTTCAAGAGGAGACCGAAAGCTCTGATGCCACAGAATTCGTGGGGTATGAATTGGAAAATCTGCTAAATTTCTCCAGCAAAAGCGTAGACAGGATCTTGTATGGGAATACCACTTACTTGATTTTTGACAAATCTCCTTTTTATGCGGAAATGGGTGGCCAAGTTGGAGATTCCGGCATGGTCACAATAGACGATCAGACTCTTTTGATCACCAACGTTGTCAAGGATTCCCGCGGGCGCTTTCTTCATGCCCTGGAAGCTGCACCCGAAAATCTAAACTGGAAAAGAGAAGCCTGTATTCTAAGTGTCGATCTTGAACGCCGACAAGCAATTCAAAGACACCATACCGCTACACACATTCTTCACTGGGCTCTGCGAAAAGTCTTGGGAGATCATGTTCGACAAGCCGGATCGCTTGTCCAACCTACGCGCCTGCGGTTTGATTTTTCACATTTTGAAGCCGTAAAACCAGACGCGATCGCTGAGATTGAACGATTGTCCAATGAGAAAATCCTGATCAATGACCGTCTTCGATCTTACCAAGTCCCCTTTTCGGACAAACCTGAAGATGTAATTGCTTTTTTCGGAGATAAGTACGGTGATATCGTGCGAGTTGTGGATTTGGGTGGTTGGAGCCTTGAACTATGCGCGGGAACCCATGTTTATTCAGCTGGGGAAATCGGTTCGATTCGAATCATCGCAGAATCTGCGATTTCTGCTGGCACCAGAAGAATGGAGGCAGTAGCCGGGTTATCCGCCTACCAGTGGACAACCAGAAAAGTTTCACAAGTTCAGAGTCTTTGCCATCGCTTCGCTTGCAAGCCTCAAGATTTGGTCAATCGAATTACTAAGATGCAGATCCAAGCAAAGGAAGTGGAGAAAAGACTTCGATCTCTGGAACAACAAGGACAGTCCGAACTGGCTGATCAATTGATTGAACAGGCCCAACTGAAAGACGATCTTCGACTGATTAAGGCTGTGGTTCCCAACTTAAGTCCAAATGATCTTCGTTGCCTTGCCATCCATCTAAGCAAGCGAGCTGCTCCATCGGTTGTCCTTCTCGCCAGCGAAGCAAACGAAAAATTCTGCATGGTCTGCATCTGCACGAGAGAAGCGGTGAATGCCGGACATGAAGCTGGAAAATATCTTGGAAAACTTGCAGAAAAACTTGGTGGCAAAGGTGGCGGAAAACCCGATTTCGCGATGGGTGGAGCGCCTGTTGGGAAAGACTTGAACCATGAGTTGAAAAATATTTCATTTTCGATTTCCTCAGAGTGAGACTCCGCATTCTCCTACCTCCGATCATGTCGGGTTGCATACAGCGCAACGCCATACCCACAAAAATCGAACTTGAGCAATCGGATGGTTCGCGAATCCCCCCGGAAAAATGTCTGCCAGAAGACTTTGCGGATTTGCCTGATTCCGAACGCACCGCTCTTTTCGCCTTGTCACAATGGTGTGGTGGAATGGTCTCCTCTTTCCTTCAACTTAATTTGAACCAAGCCGCTGAACTTCTTAAACTTCTTCATGAAGTACCCTGTTTTTTCCCAGCAAACGAACCAGAACGTCTATTCCAGTGGAAAGAAGGAAACCTGCTGGGAGTCAGCGAATTCATTTGTCTCTCAGAATCCGAAAGCCCTCAGCGACCGAAGATAATTCGAGAGATTTCAAGTGAAGAATCAATAGAACCAATCGCAGAAGAAAAGAAGTATCGAGGTCCTCCAATAGAAGTTGAAGGGTCCACGGAATATCTTCGCATCATCCTGCCCTCTTCGGAACATCCCAGCTATAAGGAAATTTTGCGTTTGCTCCGAGAATGGAATTTTCTTCGCGATCGATCGCACAGACATTGGTGGTGGTTGCGCAACTCATCTGCCGTTCTTGAGTTTTTGGCCAGTCATCAGGAAGAACTAGAACTCGATTACGGAGTAGGATTCACAGATAATTTCCGCAGGCTCACTTCCGTTGTCCAAAAAGCGGCATTGCATACCAAAGCCACCGAATCTTCTGAAACTACGGAAGTCGAAGTATTCATCAAGGCGGGGGATGTTCCAGCCAGCGTACTCGATCATGCTCTTGCCACAGGCAAAAACCATATCCGTCACGGAAAAAAAGTCTATCTGCTTACCCGTGATCTCAAGAATCAAGCCAGTCGACTGCAACGACACATTTCAGGCAATCCTGATGCTCCCCTACTAACTCGATCCACTCATCAGATTGAAAAATTCCAAGCTCCTTCAATGGAAGAGTTTCTTAAAGAAGCTGATCCGCGCTTTCAGCCTCCAGCGGAGTGGAGAAGACGCAGCACCGCCTTGCGAAATCTTTCAACATTAACTTCTCCCAAGATGGGACTTTCTCTAAAAAAGACACTTCGCCCATATCAAATTACCGGAGTGGCTTGGTTGCTGCATCTTTTTCGTAATAAACTTGGAGGTATTCTAGCCGATGAAATGGGACTTGGGAAAACTCTGCAAACCCTTGCTTTTCTGCATGTTCTGCGAAAGGAAAGGGGATTTACTTCACCCTCCCTGGTGGTTTGTCCCGCCTCTCTTTTGCAAAACTGGAAGAGAGAAGCCGAACGATTTTGTCCGGAATTTTCCACTCAAGTCCATCATGGATCAAAACGCACGACAGAAAAAAACATTCTCTGTAGACATGATTTACTAGTCACCTCCTATGCCACCCTGACAAAAGATCTTGAACTTTTTAAATCCATCTCCTTCCTCTGCGTAATTGGAGATGAGGCTCAGCACTTAAAAAATCGAAGGACTAATATTGCTCAAGCCATGTCATCTCTTTCTTCGGAGGGGAGGATTTTGCTCACCGGGACGCCCATTGAAAACAGCATATCTGATTTGCTTTCCCTCTTTGAATTTCTTCTTCCTGGGGCAAGTCCAAAACTACCTCCCTCATCCCGGGGTGAAGAGCGCATTTGGCATGAACAGAAAATTCTTAAAGAATCGGCTCCATACCTTCTTCGCCGCAGTAAAAAGGAAGTCGCCCCCGAACTTCCCGAAAAAATCGAACACATTCTATACCTCGACCTAACCGAAGAACAGAAACGTAGATACGAAGATATTCGCCAATCCGCTCAGAAAGAACTGGATGAACTTGCCGGTTCCGGGGCCAGCCAAGGATTGATGCGGCTGAAGACACTCACGCAACTGCTTCGCTTGCGACAGACCTGCTGTGATCCAAGATTGATCCATGAAGATTTTCCCTCCGATCAATCCGCCAAGCTCAATGCTTTTCGAGAACTCCTCTACACCTGCTTGGAAAGCGGACACCGTATGTTGGTTTTTTCCCAGTTTGTCAAGGTTCTTGAATTGTTGAAAACTGAATTGGATTCATCCAGTCTCAGCTATTGCTACATCGACGGGGCAACGAGGGACCGAATGACTCAAGTCGATCGCTTTCAGCAAGATGATTCCGTTCCTGTTTTTCTCATCTCTCTCAAAGCAGGTGGCACTGGATTAAATCTAACCGCAGCCGATGTGGTGGTTCACTTTGATCCTTGGTGGAACCCTGCGATTGAAGCACAGGCCAGTGCTCGGGCACATCGGATTGGTCAGGATAGAAAAGTCACCATATACAAACTTATCACTTCCGGAACCGTAGAGGAAAACGTACTTCTTCTGCAGCAGGCAAAGCGCAAGTTGCTGGAACAGGTTTTCTCTGAATCAGAAGCACACCAGGTTTCTCTTGGAGCGGAAGAATTACAAAAATTGATTTAGTGTTTCCCCTGTTTCAACGCTTGCCGATTTGCTAAGCTCAGATAGGCCATATGCAATTCTCTTTCAACGAAATCGAGAGAGTTTGCCTACTTCGGGTCGAAAGGGGAAAAGGAAAACCAGAACTCTAAGTCGAGTATGCGATTCAACTTGAAAAAGAATTAAATGTTTAGCATGATCGAACACTAAATCTAGGTTAATCCAATGAACCCTTATCCCATTCAACAACCTGACCACAAACCCAAAGGCCTGCTTGGTCCCCATATGAAAGGAGCGGATGCACTCGTAGAAGCCCTTGAGCGGGAGGGAGTCAATACGGTATTCGCATACCCAGGGGGAGCTTCGATGGAGTTGCATCAATCTCTCATTCGTTCGAAGAAGATCCGGACCATTCTTCCTCGTCAGGAACAAGGGGGCGGATTCATGGCTCATGGCTATGCCCGAGCCACCGGGAAAGCAGGGGTATGCATGGCTACCTCCGGACCAGGTGCAACCAATCTGGTGACTTGCATTGCCGATGCCTACATGGACAGCATTCCTCTGGTTGCAATAACTGGACAAGTTTATCAACAATTCATTGGCAAGGCGGCTTTTCAAGAAACTGATTTTTTCGGTATGACATTACCTATCGTCAAGCACAGTTACCTCGTGCTTACCGCTGAAGATTTGCCAAAAGTTGTCAAGGAGGCGTTTTATCTTGCCGAGAGCGGCCGCCCGGGTCCCGTGGTCATTGATATCCCCAAGGACGTTCAGCAAAAGGTATTCGAACCCTTTTTCCCAGATGAATTGGAAGACCTTGAAGGGTATAAATTAGATTCTCCCCAAGCATCGGATGAGGAATTGATCGAGGTTCTCAATCTTTTATCAAAAGCCAAGAAACCCATGCTTTACACGGGTGGAGGAATCATTTCCGCAGGTGCACATGAAGAACTCAAAACATTTGCCGAATTGACTGGTTTACCCATAACTCATACTTTGATGGGTCTTGGTGTATTTGACCCGGATCATCCCCAATCGTGCTACTGGTACGGCATGCATGGAACCGTTGCCGGAAACTGGGCAGTTTGCGAAAGTGATTTGCTCCTTTGCGCCGGTGCCCGCTTTGACGATCGAATCACTGGAGTTGTCAGCAAGTACGCTCCCAAGGCATATGTCATCCACTTTGACGTCGACAAATCCGAACACAACAAGAATGTCCATGCTCACTTCCCAATCCGAAGCGATATTAAATTTGCCCTCAAGCGGATGTCACATCTCATCAAAGAAACAAAATTCGAGCAACCCGACATTTCCGAGTGGATGAATACAATTCATGGGTGGAAAAAAGATCATCCTTTCAAATATACCAAAGGAGAACACATCACCGCCCAAGAAGCGGTGGAAGTTCTTTACGAAGAATCCGAGGGGGAAGCAATTATCACCACAGGAGTTGGTCAGCATCAAATGTGGGCCGCTCAATACTATCGTTTCAAGGAACCTCGGACTTATCTGTCTTCTTTGGGTTTGGGAACCATGGGGTTCGGATTCCCCGCTGCTATTGGAGCGAAGGTCGCTCGGCCAGACAAGGAAGTGATTGACATCGATGGAGACGGTTCCTTCATCATGAACATTCAGGAACTTGCCACGGCCAAGATCGAAAAAATCAATGCCAAATGCCTGCTCTTAAACAACCAACACTTGGGCATGGTGGTGCAGTGGGAGGACCGGTTTTACGAGTCTGTTCGCGGACACACCATTCTCTGCGATCCCGAAAACATTGGTGGTCCGGACAACCTCGATGCGATCTATCCTGACTACATAAGGATATGCGAGGGGTTTGGAATCAAGGCTCGGAGAGTATCCAAACGGGCGGATTTGAGAGAAGCAATGAAAGAAATGCTGGAAGCAGACGAGCCCTACTTGCTTGAAGTGATCATACCTTACACCGAGCATGTTTTGCCAATGATCCCACAAGGGAAATCGGCGATGGAAATGCTTATTGATTGATCCCCTGCCAGTTTGTTTCGATGCGAGATTATCTTCCATCTTTGCATTCGATGAAATCATTGATGTAAGTACTTTCTTCTAAAGATACAACTACCAGCTAATTGAAGGCTCCTTATACTTTCTCTCCCCTAGCTGAAGCATTCATTGCATTCGTCGTGGTTGTAAGTGTGATTGCATATGTGCTCGAAGTTGAATTTGCTCAGACCGAACATAGCCTTGAAGGGAACCCGTTCTGGCTATGGATCGAGAGAGTGGCAGCGTCAATTTTGACTTTAGAGTTTCTCATTCGTTGGAAAGCAGAAGGAAAAAAATATCCAAAAAGTTTGCTTGGCATTATTGATCTTCTTGCCGTTCTTCCCTTCTGGATTGGATTCATAGCCCCCGCCAATTGGCTCGGACTGGTGCGTTCAATGCGAATTCTTCGCTTGCTCAAACTTTATCGACACAGCCATGCAATGAGAATTTTCGTCCATGCACTGCTTGGCTCCGGGCGCTACTTGGCAGGAATGTTTTTGATTGTTTTCATCTTCGTCCTTTTTAGTGCCGTCGGGATCAGGGAAATCGAGCGAAATGTTCAACCCGATTCTTTCGGCACCCTTTTTGATTCTGTTTGGTGGACGGTTGTAACCTTAATGTCAGTGGGCTACGGAGACGCCATTCCCAAAACAATGGTAGGCAAACTTTTTGCGGAGTTCGTGATGATTGTTGGGGTAGGACTCACCGCTGCATTTATTGGAATTGTCGGTAGCAATGTGTTTGCACAGGTCCAGAAAATGGAAGATGAGGAAAGGAATTCTAAGAGAGAAGACTAATCACGAATGAATTCTTGAATTAATTGAAATTGAAACTCGTATCCCTTTTCGCTGCTCTCTTCAACGAGTGCGGTTAGTAATGGATCAAGGGAATCTTTATAGCGTTCAATTACTGCCCAGAAAGTCTTTGTAAGTTGATTATTTTTGCTTTTGCCCCAGACCCATGAATTTTTTCGGAAAATCTTATCATTTGGTAAAATCAAGGATGTTCCATATCGCTGCTCAATGTAATCTCTTCCATGGGGACCCGATGACTCTCCGTACTTAAAATCCAACTGATTGCTCACGATACGAATTGGCAAATCGGTTAAGTTGGTAATTTCAATCCCGTAAAAATCAGTGTCCTGCTTCCTCCAATCATAAGGCGGGGATGGACCATCGAAGGGCAATTTCGGACTCTTTCCATGATATGTCATCTGCACGCTCACGAGAGGCACGCCCTCTATGCTCCAAATACTTGAGTAAGACCTCTCATTTCGGTTCTCAACCCTTGAATCAGCAAGGTTGGAAGAGGATGGTTGATTCAAGCAGGAAGAAACTAAACCTAAAAATAAAAAATAAATGAAACTTGTAATTTTAATGAAAAGACAAGGTTTCATTAGTCTCCTCCACCTCCGCAACCACCACCTCCATCGCCTCCGTCTCCGTCTCCTCCTCCTCCGAAAAATCCCCCGAAAAATCCGCCACTACATCCGCCACTACATCCGCCACTATATCCTCCGCCTTTTCCTCCACCTTTTCCTCCGCCTCGCCATATCCAAACAATGATTCCAATCACTACTAGTATCAATAATATTTCCATAGAATATATTATATATTTAGTTGTTTTAGTTAAAACAAACCTTTTAATCTTCTGTTTTTAAGTTTTAGTTTTTTTTTACTTATAAAATAAAACAACCAGAAGTGCTAATACTAGTAGTAAACAAAACGATACCGCTTTTTTTCTTGGAACAACCAACATTTGGCTAATATCAATAAACTTGTAGTTTTGATTTTCTCGGAAGCGCTCTGAACTTGGCGGCCAAAAGGATTCCGGAGGAGTTTCGCAGAAGATTCTTTTGTAGGAAGAGAGTGTAAGCTCATACCATTCATGAAACTTGCTGGCTTCCGCTTTTCCTCCTCTGGTGGGACCATGATGAGGAGTAAGGGATAGTTTATCGGCAAAGATTTCCCAGTAGTCTTTCGTGTACAAGAGGTGAAGATGCCAGACTTGATCAATTTCCACAGAGGGAGTAACAGGATGTCCGCAACGACACAGAAGAAACATAAATCGCTTGTACTCTTGAATCGCATCCTCAGCAAACTTGGTGGACCAATTGTTCTCAGAAGCCAAACGATCTTTGAACCCAAAGGCAGAATTTGATTTTCCTATCTCATGTGCTTGAATTGCCACCCAAATATCATCCTCATTCAAACTTTTAATTGGATTACCCATATCGGAAGAACGTCCACAAGATCAAAATATTTGTCAAGACTCGGAACAATTCAATTCAAGTATTTTTTAGAATTTAAGATTATTTTATTCTTTTCTTGAAACCTGAAGGATTACAGGATGGTTGCATGAACCTGAGTTGCCAAGCCCGTCGTTCCTTTCTTTCTTCCACCCTTTGCTCCACTCCGTTTTTTTATGTGCCCGGTTTGATGGCGGAAGCATTGACTCAAACCCCCAAGCAAACAGAGGGACCCTTTTATCCGGACAGAATGCCGCTAGATACCGATAATGACTTAATCATAATCAATGATTCCCTCACTCCCGCCGTCGGTACAATCGCATATTTAAGCGGCAAAGTTACTGACCTTAAAGGCAATCCACTTCGCAATACTCTGGTGGAAATTTGGCAAGTCGACAGCAATGGAATTTATCTTCATTCCAAAGGCGGACCCCGCAACAAATGGGATTCAAATTTTCAGGGCTATGGGAGATTTCTTACTAACACCAGAGGCGAATATTTCTTCCGCACCCTGAAACCCTCTTTCTATTCGGGTCGTACTCCTCACATTCACATGGCAGTCTCCGCAAAAGGGAAAGACAAATTGACAACACAATGCTACATTCAAGGCGAAGCACGCAATAAACAGGATTTCATACTGAATAGGATTAAAAATAAGAATCTTCGAAATTCTTTGATTGTCCCTTTTGATCCGCTTCCCGATTCAAAACTCGGAGAAGTAACTGCCCAATTTAACATTGTCCTTGATTGGACGCCACCAAGCTAAGTTTTCAAAATCGGTAATTTCCACTCAAGGCAAAACCAAAGTCCCATGCTTCAAAATCAGGAATACTTTCCGATGACATTTTAGCATAGTTGAGGAAACTTTGAGCTCCAAGCCAATCTGTCCATTGAAACATAAGCGAAATTCCTCCACTAAAGAGGTAATCGATTCGACCTAAGTTTGGTTCCTTGTCATAATAAGTGCGATTGATGGCCATGCGTGGCATCAATATCCAACGCCCTTGGTTGTCAAAACTCAGCAGGTAGGTTGCCGAAAAAGAGCTTTGCAGAGTATTTCCACTGTCTGCATATATACCCAATGCTGGAAGTGTGACCGACTGATTATTATAGGAATACCTGAGCATTGAATCAAGCATCACAAATGCAGACTCGGAAGTAGGAATGATCTTCTGCAGCGAAACGGAAGGAGAATGAGCGTGAAAAGTTTCTTCCCCGCTCTCCATATTGCTGAGGGAATTATAGTCCCAACTCAAACCAACGCTCCAATCCCTCGGAAAGCCAACGGCCAATCCGAACTTGGCGAGAGCAAAGCGATAGTCCAGCAATTCGGATTGCTCTTGGTAATTTGCCCACTGGGTCATTAAGTCCAACCTTGGGAGCAAAGTGAAATAATCCGTCGCTTGAATCAGTTTGCCGGTCAATGCCAATCCCAAATTTGATTCCAGAACTCCGGAGCTTTCCTGAAATTCAGAAGCAGACCGTAACACATTGTTTGTCATGTAGGAGCGCAAACCAGCTGAACCCGAAATTTCAATGGCATTGCTCTTCTTATCTTGCTTGGTTTTTGTAGAGTAACCCTGAGAATCTCCTATTGAAGAGCCCTTTTCTATTATCGAGAATGAGTCCATCGAATCGGACAAAACTTTTTCTCTGAAAGGAGACCCTACTTCTACAATCTCCTGAATTCCAAGATTTGAGTGAAATCCTGAATATCCGGTAAGAGAAGTTTGAGTATGTGGGGAAACCACACCCATAGCGGTGACGGAGCAAAGACAGGCAAGATTAAAGAAAGGGAAAAAAGGATACATGGGCTATATTGAAATCATGACGATATCCCGGACAAGTGCTAGCAAAATTTTCTATTCGTTCCGCAATCTCATTCAGGAAAAGTTCAATTTTTTGCCGCGCGCAGAAAACTTTTCAAATCCGAAAGGATTCATTTGCAAATGATTGAAGCTCATATGAGAAGCTTCGAAAAGTAATGTTTTTTTTCCGAATGAATCAGAAAACTACAAAACCTGAAAACTTTTGAATTCCAACCTTCTGTTCCCTTATTTTGAATAACCCCAATGCACATTCAGGTTTAAAATTAATTTAAGACCCTTCCCATTGACGCCGGGTACAAGTTATCGGATGCGAACATTTATCTCCCCTAGACAAATCAATCACGATTGGATTGCTTAATGATCACTCCGTTTGATTTTACTTCGTAAATCCAGCCGACAGAATGAACCAATTTCTGGATCGCACCTTCCAGGTTCATGGATCCAATACGGATGGTTATCCGTGGAATCGTTTGGTATCCGTTTCTTATGAATTCGAATCTAACTCCTTTGGTTTTCGCACCATATTCATCTTTGTCATGTATTTGCGATAAACGCTGCAATTTCATAATGACTTTGTCTAGTGGAGTCTGAAAGAATTGAACTCCGGGAATGTCAATGGATTGAAGTTTTTTCTGGAGCGGATTTTCCAACTCCTGACCAGATGAGGAAACCCGATTCTTTTCTTGGAGGACTAGAAGGCGTATCAAGGTCGAACTTGATAGATTCGACAAGGGAACGACAAATGATTTTTCATCCATTATCCGAATGACCTCTAAAGATGGCCCTGTTTGACCATCAGGCAAAATTCGGACAAAATTTGCATCGAAGGCTTTGCCATCCTTACTTTCAACTCGCAAACTTGAATACAGATCAGCTGAAGAAAACAATATATTCGAAAGAATAAGCAGTAAAATTAACTTAAAGAAAATTGGATTGAAAAAAGAAAGGTTCACTCGCATCCGACTTTCAGGAATTTGGGAAATTGAAATGATTTCAGATTTAATTCTCTCTTCCGGAAATTTTTCGATCTCGGTAAAGAAAAAAGACATAGACGATAAACCCAGATGCAAGCATCAAGGATCCGAATGGCCATGCATACCAACCAAGTCCAAGATTTATGCCTACAAGAAAACAAAACACCCAACCAAACAAAAAAGAAACCATGAAAAATATGGGTTTCCAAACGGAAGGGTCCCTGCGCTTGGGAGAGCGTAACGGGGGGTCATCATTTCCACCTCCAAATCCTCCAGGATGATACATAATGTCATAGGTTAATGGAGACTGTGCCTACTTGCAAATGCATCCTTCGGAAAGCATTCAGAAATCTCAAGAATTGGTCATCGAATTCAGAACATCATAATTTCTCTGTCGGCCTACTCTTCAAGATACAAGAAGCTAATCAGTAAATAATATTAGGTGAGATATCATGGGTTGGTGAGGGCGACAATTGAACGTTTTTTCCCAAAAGGGTTTCCTTGGCACGAGATATGCAAACTTTTTGACCTCTTGGCTACAACCACGATCTTCAGATCAATCCAATCTTCACCCCTTAAGGTTCATCATCATGTCTTCAACAACAAAAACACCTGTTTTTTTCGCATTAATATTTTTCTTCTGTCTTGGATCATCCTCACTTTTCTCCAAAACCTTGAAGATCGGCTACAGTGACTGGCCAGGATGGGTTGCATGGGAAATTGGCATTCAAAAAGATTGGTTCGATGAAGAAGGCGTGGATGTGGAATTTCTTTGGTTTGACTACGTGGCCTCGATGGATGCTTATGTCGCCGGACAAGTGGATGCAGTTTGTATGACCAATGGAGACGCTTTGGTAACAGGAGCGACCGGCAAGCCCTCGGTGGGAATAATTGTAAATGATTATTCCAATGGCAATGATATGGTGGTTGCCAAGCCGGGAATTGATACTGTTAAGGGTTTGGAAGGCATGAAGGTAGGAGTCGAAGAAGGATTCGTGTGCCATCTGCTTCTTCTTAAAGCTTTGGAAGAAAACGGGATGTCTGCGGAGGACGTCACGATAGTTAATACTCCGACGGATGAAACAGCCCAAGTCCTAGCATCGGGTGACGTTGACGCAATCGCTGCATGGCAGCCGAATTCCGGTCAGGCACTCAAGACAGTCGAAGGCTCCAAACCAATCTTTACTTCAGCTGATGCACCTGGCATCATATACGATTTGCTTTGTGTATCCTCAGAAAGTTTGGAAGCAAACAAAGAAGACTGGGAAAAAGTAGTCAAGGTGTGGTATCGGATCGTGGATTATCTGATGGACGAGAACAATATAGACGACGCTTTAAAAATTCTTTCCGCTCGTGTCTCCCTAGAGCCAGCTGAATACGAACCTTTTTTCAAGGGTACAAAGATTCTAACTCTCGAAGAAGCTTTGGGATTTTGGGAGGAAGGTAAAGGTCTTGACTCGGTATATGGATCCACCGAGATCGTGGATGAGTTTAACGTCAAATTTGAAGTTTACGGAGAACCTCTGGACACGGACAAATATCTCGATCCTTCGTTCACCTTGAATTACGCCGAGTCGTTGGAATAGTTCATTTCGAACCAGCCTCTGCAAATTTACAGATGGGGCTTGATCGCCCGGCTTGCTTGGTTTTCGCTACTCCAAGTTGATGTCTTCATTGGAACCAAAAAAATTAAATCGATGGTTGCACATTCGAAAGGATTTAAGTCCCGGGAAGCAATCTCTCCTCACTACAGGGTCTTTTCTTATACCTTTGTTCTTGTGGACGATTGTTAGCTACGCTCCCTTCATCTGGCATCCCGACATCAAACTTCAAGTCTCGGCCGACCGGTCTGGAGTTACTACCGTATTCACCGCAGGTGATCGTGTAAGCAAGGAATTTTTTCCCACTTTCTCTGAAGCGATCCGAGTCGAAAACCAAGCCATCATGGAAGCCCGTGAGCAAAACAAACCAATTATAGGTTCAAGGAGGGACAACCTTAAGAAACTAAGACACCTTGCACCTTTGGCTGTGGCGAACGGATGGTTGGAAGTCAAAGAACAGCAAAATGACGAAAAGTTGTATGGAGTCTGGAAAGGGCTGGCTGAAGGTAGCCTAAAGTCAACCGAGGTGGAATTGACCGAGGAAAATATTGAGGTTATCCGCAGTAATTGGAGATTATTGTCCGCCTACGCTCCCACTTATGATTCCAAGCGATACCCAACGGAAGCCATGCTCAAGTTAATTCCACAGGGGGTTTCTTCAAACCCGGTCTATTTACCTGCACCTCATGAAGTTATTCAAGCAGGCTGGCGTGACTTTACCACCAAACCGGACAACGACATGCCCACTATGTGGGAAAGATACCGTCATTCCCTGACAATCATCTTCTGGGGATTCACCTATTCCTGCTTGCTTGGGATCCCGCTTGCCATTCTTTGTGGTTCGCTGGATTTTTTCTCGAAACTTCATGAGCCATTCATTGATTTTTTCCGATACATGCCCGCCCCTACCTTCAGTGTTCTATTCGTCGCTTTCTTGGGAACTTCCGATGCTCCCAAGATCATGTTGGTATTCGTTGGCACTTTTTTCCAATTGGTTCTAGTAATTGCCAACACCACCCGATTGTTGGAAAAATCCTTGCTGGAGGCAGCACAGACCTTAGGTGCGAATCGCAGACAGCTCCTCAAGCGTGTAATTGTTCCTGGCATTCTCCCCAATCTCTACAACGACCTGCGCATTCTTCTGGGGTGGTCGTGGACATGGCTGGTAATCGCAGAGTTGATCGGTGAAAAAACCGGACTTACCGGATTCATCGATACCCAAGGAACTCGCTATAATTTCGATCGGGTTTTTCCAGTTATCATATTGATAGGATTTACCGGATTCTTCACAGATCGTTTTTTTCATGGATTAAGAGACCTACTTTTTCCATGGACTGAGGAGGCGCAAACCGGAGCCAAGGGTCCCATAACCCGTTTTATTCTACGGATGAGTAATCACAGCTCTTACGCAGACCGAACCAAGGCATGAGCTCTCCCTTTGAACTTCCATCCTATCTCGAGCAATCGACGGCCGTTGCAGACCGTTTTCGAAAATTGCATAACCGACCGATCAAACTGCAGGTCCATCAATTGAGTAAAGAATTCCATTCACCCAAAGGAAAAGTTAATGCACTGCGTGAATTGAATTTTCAAATTCACCGGCGTGAGTTCATAACTGTGATCGGACCATCAGGATGTGGGAAAACCACTTTGATTCGAATTCTTGCCGGCTTGGACTTTCCATCTTCAGGACAAGTCATGCTAGATGGAAAAAGCATGAAAGGACCCAGCGCGGAAAGGGGCATGGTCTTCCAAGACTACACTCTGTTTCCCTGGTTGTCGGTAAAGAAAAACGTCATGTTCGGACTCGAGGTGAAAGGCATGGGTAAAATGAAAGCGGAATCGGAAGCGATGGAGTGGTTGGAGATCGTTGGGCTTTCCAAGTTCGCAGAGGTCTATCCGAGCCAGCTCTCGGGAGGAATGAAACAAAGGGTAGCAATTGCACGTTCCCTCGCCAACCGTCCTGAAATCCTGTTTCTTGATGAGCCATTCGGCGCTCTGGACGCGCAAACCCGTGCATCAATGCAAGACTACCTTTTGAAAATCTGGCGTAACGTAGACGTTACCATTTTTTTTGTCACTCATGACCTTGATGAAGCGGTTTACCTATCCGATCGAATCATTGTTCTTAAAGCGAATCCTGGAGAGATCGACGAATTGATCGAAGTGCCAGTTCCACGACCTAGAAGTCCCGAGCAATTTTTATCACCAGAATTTCTTGCCACCAAAAAAAGACTGGAAGATTTAATCCGTCCGGCGGACTCGAACTCCAATGAAACGGTCCCGATGATTCGCTTGACTGAAATCGGGGATGAGGTGGAATGAGAATAGTGATAGATGAAATTTTCACATCATGAGCGCCGGTAGTTCAAATGAAGCATTTTATTCGGTGCAATTGACCGGTGCAGGCATGTGGTCAAAAGTGATCGGGCGTGGAAAGACTCTGCGGATTGAAGACCTCGAGGGAGGCGCCAATGTTGGGATGTTGCTTTATAACGCCTATGAAAAACAGGAGCGTTACAACATGCCTGATACCTTAAAGGGACAGCAAATTTTCTTTCTCCGATCTCCTTACTGCCTTCATTCGGACATGGGCCGGTTATTTTCTTCGATTACCATGGACACTTGCGGATGGCACGACACAGTATGTGGATTTTCCGATGCATCAGGGGTAGAGAAAAAATTCGGATCCAAGAACTATCAGGAAGCTGGCAACCACTGGCATCGAAATGGAAGAGATTGTTTCCTCACTGAACTGGGAAAGTGGGATTTGGGAGAGCGCGACCTCGTTCCGAATTTGAACTGGTTCAGCAAAGTAACCGCTGACAACAAAGGAAATTTGAAGTTTGTTCCCGAAAACAGCAAGCCTGGAGACTCTCTTGAATTAAGGATGGAAATGGATACTTTGGTAGTGCTAAATACCTGCAGTCACCCTATGGATCCTTCGGTTGATTATGAAAATCATCCGGTAAAACTAAGCGTACGGAACACACCCGTTCCCACTTCCAAAGATCCGTGCCTGCTTTGTTGCCCGGAAAACCAGCGGGCTTATCAAAACACTGTGGATTACAACAACCTAAGATTCTAAATTGACTCATGAAAATTACCGAAAGCAATCAAGACCCCCAAGCAGCTGAGTATACGAAGGTAATTGCTGCAGGGGACCATTGGATGCGAAGATTGAAAGCAGGGCAGATTTTTCGAATTCTCGACCTGGAGGGAAACCAGGCGGTGGATACTTTGTTCTATCATGGCAATGATCCGGCCGACCGCTACAGCGCAAGTGACACCATTCAAAGTCAGCAAAACCTTTATCTCACAACAGGTTCTCGGTTGCTCTCGAATCGGAAAACTCACTTACTCACTCTCACTGCAGATACCTGCGGGCGCCATGATACGCTGGGAGGAGCTTGCTCCCGAGAGAGTAACACGATGCGCTATTCATTCGACAAGGAACATTTCCATGCCTGCCGGGACAGTTTTCTCAGGGGCTTGCAGGATTGGAGTCCGAATTTGGGAAAACGCGACCTTCCCTGCAACATCAACTTCTTCATGAACGTACCGGTCACACCCGGGGGAAAACTTACTTTCGAGGATGGAATTTCCGCTCCCGGTCGTTATGTTGAGATGCGGGCCGAAGTGGATGTGCTCTGCCTGATTTCAAATTGTCCTCAAATCAACAACCCCTGCAACGCCTACAACCCCACTCCAGTTCAGGTTTTCATTTGGTAACCAATGGCGACTTTCACCCGCATCTTGGTTGCAAACCGCGGAGAAATCGCGGTGCGAATCATTCGAACGGCAAAGAAAATGGGATTGGAAACGGTCGCGGTTTTTTCTGAAGCCGACCGGGGAGCTCTCCATGTGGAAATGGCCGACTTCTCCGAATGTATCGGTAACTCCCCAGTCGGCCAAAGTTATTTGGTAGGCCCGAAAATTCTTGCTTGCGCACAACGACTCGGAGTTGATGCCATTCATCCGGGATATGGACTGTTGAGTGAAGATGCGAATTTTGCGGAGAGCTGTGAGTCCAAGAACCTCGTCTTCATTGGCCCGCGGCCCGATCAGATTCGGAAGTTTGGATTAAAACACCGGGCGCGTACTCTCGCCGAAAAGTCCGGGGTTCCGCTCCCCCCGGGATCCGGGTTGGTAAAGAGTTGGGAGGAAGCGATTCGAGAGGCGGAGAAAATCGGATTTCCAGTGATGTTGAAAAGCACTGCGGGTGGAGGTGGAATTGGAATGTCTCTATGTTCCTCCTCATCCGAATTGAAAGGTGCGATGCGACAGGTAAGGCGAATGGCACAGTCAAATTTTGGAAATGACGGATTGTTTCTGGAGAAGTACTTCATCGAAGCTCGTCACTTGGAAGTGCAAATATTTGGAGATGGTCAAGGGGGCGCATTTTCCTTGGGGGTTCGTGATTGCTCTGCCCAGCGGCGCAACCAAAAAGTGCTGGAGGAAACTCCTCCTATGGGTGTTAAAAAAAATGTTCTCGAAGAACTGGAAGCCTCTGCGGTTGCCCTCGCCAGAGGTGTTCGCTACCGCTCCGCCGGTACGGTTGAATTTATTTATGACGAAATTCAGGAAAAGTTCTATTTTCTTGAAGTTAATACCCGCCTGCAGGTGGAGCATGGAATCACTGAATTGATCAACGGGATTGACTTGGTCGAATGGATGATTCGCCTGGCTTACGGGGATGCGAGCATGTTTGAACATCCTCCCTGTCGTCCGAGGGGCCATTCTGCAGAAGCGAGAATTTATGCTGAAAATCCAGCCAAAAATTTCGAACCAAGCACTGGATTAATTACCCGAGTTGCCTTTCCTGAAAAGATCCGCTGCGACACCTGGGTTCAGAATGGAACCGAAGTAAGCCCCTATTACGACCCCCTGCTTGCAAAAATCATGGTTTATGGGAAGAACCGCGAACAAACCATTCGTTCACTTGCCCGTGCACTGTCGGAGACGGAAATCCATGGAATCCAGACCAATTTGGAATACCTCGAGCAGGTAGTGGAGAACGAATGGACGGGTAAAACTCCTTTTCACACCAAGAGCCTGCAAGGATTTTCAACTTCTTCAAGAACTCTTGAAATTCTGCGTTCAGGCACTCAGACCACGGTGCAGGATTTTCCCGGCAGGCTCGGATATTGGGATGTTGGAGTGCCCCCATCTGGCCCAATGGATAGTCTTTCCTTCCGTATGGGCAATCGAATCGTAGGAAACCAGCCCTACGCCAAAGGACTGGAAATCACCGCCTACGGTCCAAAAATCAAATTCAACCATGCATGCGTCGTGGCACTCTGCGGGGCTTCTGGAGAAGCTAGATTAAATGAGCAACCTGTAGAATTTTGGCAGGCGATTAAAGTTAAAATCGGTGATTTTCTCGAAGTGGGACGGATCAATCCGTATGGAATGAGATGTTACCTGCTGATCTCAGGCGGATTGAAAATTCCGGAGTACTTGGGAAGTGGTTCAACTTTTACCCTGGGAAAGTTCGGTGGACATTGCGGAAGGGCTTTGGTCACTGGAGATCACCTGCCGATTGGAGACGATTCTTTCACGGATCTCTATCCTTCGATCGATCCAGGTATCATACCGAAAATTTACAAGGAATGGTCAATCCGGGTATTGTATGGTCCGCATGGAGCCCCAGACTATTTTACCGAACACTACCTTGAAGCCTTTTTTGAATCGAAGTGGAAAGTGCATTACAACTCCGACCGAACTGGTGTCCGCCTGGAGGGTCCCAAACCTGAATGGGCCCGAAAGGATGGTGGCGAAGCCGGTCTTCATCCGTCAAATATTCACGACAATGCCTATTCGGTGGGAGCGGTGGATTTTACCGGTGACATGCCTGTAATCCTAGGACCCGATGGACCAAGCCTTGGGGGCTTCGTCTGTCCCGTCACCGTTGTAGCGGCAGACCTATGGAAAATTGGTCAGCTCAAACCGGGGGACCTGTTACAGTTTTCCTTAATTTCACATGAACAATCCACACAGTTGATGCAAGAACAGGAAAAAAGGATTGAGGAATTTGAAAGAATTGGAATGAACACTGCGTCCTTTCCAATGATTTATCCGACCCAGCAATCTTGTATCCTTGCAACTGGAAAAAACAAGATTGAGAAATGGATGATTCGGCAAGCGGGCGACAGCAATCTACTTGTGGAGTTCGGTGAACCCATTCTTGACTTGGGCCTTCGCTTTAAGATCCACCTTCTTCATCAAGTCCTCCAGCGAAAAAAGATTGCGGGAGTGGTCGACTTGACTCCGGGAATAAGATCCCTTCAAGTTCACTTTAACCCGCTCGTTGCTCCTCGAAAACAATTGCTTGATTGGATCACTGAAGCCATTGAAGGGCTGGAGTTGGAGAGTAAACGCTCAGTTGCTTCCCGGATCGTATCACTCCCCATTTCATGGGATGACCCGACAACGCGCCTTGCTACTGAAAAATACAGGCAATCGGTCCGCCCAGATGCCCCTTGGTGTCCGGACAACATCGAGTTCATCCGCCGAATCAATGGATTATCCAGCATCGAAGAAGTACGAAAAATTATATTCGAGGCTCGTTACGTCGTACTCGGATTAGGCGATGTCTATTTAGGAGCTCCGGTGGCAACTCCAATGGATCCCCGACATCGATTGGTCACCACCAAGTACAACCCGGCAAGAACCTGGACTCCTGAGAATGCAGTGGGAATCGGGGGGGCTTATCTCTGCATTTATGGAATGGAAGGACCTGGGGGGTATCAATTGTTTGGCCGAACTTTGCAAATGTGGAACACTTATGGCGGTTCGGATGACTTCTCCGACGGTCAGCCGTGGCTGCTCCGATTCTTCGATCAAATTCGATTCTACGAAGTTTCTTCTTCCGAACTGGAAGAAATCCGCAGGGATTTTCCGCTAGGCAGATTCTCACTCAGAACCGAGGATTCCACCTTCGATCTTGAGAAGTACCAACGATTTCTCGACGATCATACCAATGAAATTTCTATTTTTCAAAAAAAACAAAAACAGGCTTTTCGCGAAGAGCGCGAACGCTGGAAGTCGGAAGACAGGTCGATTATCATAAAACCGAAAGATTCGAAGCAGGAAAATTCCGATGTTCCTCCTGAGGGAACAACTTCGGTTGAAAGCATGGTGGCGGGAAATCTTTGGAAATGGGAAGTGTCCGAAGGAGACCGTGTTGAACATGGACAGGGATTGGGAATTATTGAATCAATGAAAATGGAAATTGCTTTGGAATCACCAGGTCCTGGAAAAGTACATTCAATCCTCAAACAAGAGGGAGAACTTGTGAGACCAGGAGAATGCCTGCTCTTGCTCGAGGACTGATTTTAAGTTCATGGAATTACAGGTTCGATCCATAAGTTCATTAAAAAATCAGTACCAGACGGGTGGACTGAGGCCTTCGAGGGTCGTCGATATCCTCACAAGTCAAATCGAGGATGAGGATCCTGCAATCTGGATCCATCGGATTCCCCAAGAGGATCTTCGCAAGCGAGCGAAGGAATTGGAAAAATTCTCACCCGAAGATCTTCCCCTTTATGGAATTCCGTTTGCAGTCAAGGACAACATAGACGTTGCCGGTTGTCCAACCACTGCCGGTTGTCCCGATTTTTCCTACATACCCGATTTTCATTCAAGAGTAGTCGAGCTGCTGCTGGAGGCTGGTGCCCTTCTGCTGGGCAAAACAAACATGGATCAATTCGCCACCGGACTGGTGGGTACGCGTAGCCCCTATGGAATTCCGAGCAATGCTTTCAATCCTGAATTTATTCCTGGCGGTTCAAGTTCCGGATCGGCGACGGCAGTGGCGAAAGGACTGGTTTCCTTCGCCCTAGGTACCGACACCGCTGGCTCGGGCCGGGTGCCCGCCTCGTTCAACAACCTGCTCGGCTTCAAACCAACGCGTGGAAAAATTAGTTGCCGAGGGGTCGTTCCCGCCTGCAAGAGTTTGGATTGCGTATCAATCTTCGCGTCTCAAATTCGGGATGTTTCCAAAGTATTGAAAATTCTTGATCGGTGGGATCCTAAAGATCCGTTTTCGAGGGAAACTCAAACTGAATGGTCCGGTGAGATACCCAAATCTCCAAGGGTCGCATTGATGAATCTTGATCAATGGGAATTTTTTGGCGATGAACAAGCTCAGGCTGCTTATCAAGAAAGCATTCAGGTTCTCAATACTGCCGGAATGAAGACCAAGCCTGTCGACCTAAGGCTATTCCATGAAGTGGCCAAACTTCTTTATGACGGACCGTGGATTGCGGAGAGGTATCTCGCAACCTCGCCACTAATTGAAAAATCAACTGGTTCCTTGTTGCCCGAAACTCGCACGATCATTGAAGCAGGCAAGCACCCAAAAGCGTTGGATGCCTACAAAGCCCAGTACGAATTGGCAGATTATCAAAATCAATTGGTTGAATTCTGGAAAGACTTTGATTTTCTCGCTCTGCCCACTACCGGTACGATTTACCGTACGGAAGAAATCAAACACAATTCAATCCAAATGAATTCAAACCTCGGACATTACACTAATTTCATGAATTTGCTGGACCTCTGCGGCTGCGCGTTGCCCACTTCCTTCAGAGGGGATGGGTTGCCTGCTGGAATTACTCTTTTCGGACCTGCTTTTCATGACCAACAAGTTCTTCAATGGTCAGATAAAATTCATCTTTCTGCAAAAACAGGCGCTGGCATAGAGAGAGGATTCACACCTCAATCACTCCATTACGATGCACCTGAGAACACTTTGGATTTGTTTGTCTGCGGAGCCCATATGACCGGCTTGTCACTGAATCAACAGTTGATTGAACTGGGAGCGGAATTTGTCGAGGAAGTCTTGACAGGACCTGAGTATCGGATGTTCGTGTTGCCTGCACGCGGCTCCTTGCCGGAGCGTCCCGGATTGGTCCGGGTGTCGGAAAAAACTCGACCTTTGCCCGGAGAATTGTGGAGAATGGATTCGAAAAATTTTGGTTTCCTACTCAAGACAATACTATATCCGCTGGGTATCTCACAGGTTGTTCTTGAGGACGGTTCCCAAGTTTATGGTTTTTCTTGTGATTCCGCTGGCGCCAAAGAGAAAATGGACATCACCGAGTTTGCCGGATGGCGAGCCTACTTGCATGCGAAAAAGGACCAACCCAAATGAATTTCAAAACATTCAACAGCAGGATTTTACTCGGTTCAATTGCAGCTTGTCCATGAAACAGACCACCACAGTATGAGGAAGAGTGAGGATGGAAATTCCCAGCATGGCCTTTCCAAGCCAGTCGAGTTGGATGCCCCGAAAATTAAGCGGAAGAGCAAGGATGAACCACAGTCCGACTAGAGCGAGTAGGGTCATCAATCCGGTAAGCTGAAGCCAGCGGAACTTGAGTTTCAGAAACTGACTGCTTTGAAGTTGGATCCGTCCTTCTTGATCAATCCATAGAATGCGTAGACCATGACGGAGACTGTGCCAAAGAGCAAAGTAGGAACCAATCGCCCAGAGAGGTGGAACAAAGAGAAACCAAAGAAAAAGTATACCTGCTTCAAGGGCGTCGAAACGAAGTGCCTTGCCCTCCCCTTTCTCCAGCCTAAGTAGCGAGAGCAATAACTGAAGTGCAGTCAAACCGAGGGGGACAAACAGAAAAAAGTGGGGGTTTTGTGATATCCACACCAGTTCGTGTTGAACTTGTCCGCCTTGGCGGACGATGGCTTCGGCAAATTCGCGGTAGGTCTCGTTGCCTAAGTATCCAGGAAGAAGAATCGGGATGCTTCCACGTGAAAAAACATGCAACCACTTGAGTAAGCCGGATCGTTCGAGGTAGATTGCTTGGTGCAGTTTGACACTGAGGTAATGGTCCCCCTGTCCCCAGTGAAAAACGGTCAGACCGAGGAAAAAGAGGGCGGAAGGAAGAGGTTGAAGATTCCATACTGCCAGATAAATCATCGATAGTATCGGGTATGCGAGCAGGGTGCCGATGCGGAATCCAAATGAACTGTTCTTGATCATTCCCCAAATAAGCAGATGATCAGCACCTCCATGGGGCATTCCGAAAATAAAAAGACTTAGGTAAAGCGGAAGAAGCTTCCAGGCGACCGGCCAATCATGACTGAGGTAGCCCAAAACCCCCATTGGCAGAAGCAGGGTCAAGCTGAGTTGCGTAAGACCAAAGGAATATTTAGAGGGGAGTGATTCCTTGGATTTGAGAGTGAAAGGAACCGGATTCCATTCAATCCACTTCACGACGAAGTTCCTTTCCAAATATCCCATAAACAAAGGCCTTGAAAAACGAATAAATTAGTGACGGCAAAAAAGAGAGCTTCTTCCACGGGTAAGTTTCCAAGATCCCAACCAGAACGAGTTGAGGGCGTGAGAGACCAGATTCCCTTGTAAATGGCATAGGAATCGGCAAGGCACAAATAGATAGTGAGTCCGGCCCAAGGCATCAGCCAAGTCTTCATTGATTTATGGAGGCATTTCCATCCCAATCCCCACTGCAGGGCAAGGGGTGGGAATGCCCACAAGAGAATTAGACCTGCGTAGGTTCCGCTGTCAACGAACAGACAAAATGCTCCGACTATCCCAATTGCAACTGCCGGAAGAAGTCCAAGAGGTGAAAAACTAAGAGCATATTTACCGGAAATTCGGGGATACATCGACCACAAGGCTCCGGCCAGAAAAGTTTGCAAAAGCATGAATCCATACTCTTCGAATGGGACATATCCGAAGGTTCCAAGAACCACGCCGTCGGGGTAACTCCAGACTCCTCGCATGATCAGGTAATTGTCCCAAGGAGTTGTGTAGAGAAGGGCGATTACACCCATAAGTAAAATTCCATAAGCTTGAGATTTTCCAAGTCTGGACTTTTTCCAGGCAACCAAAATACATAAAAGAAGGGGAATTCCCAGAAAACGAAAGAGAAAGTCCAGATAAGTCATCCGTATTCTAGGAAAGAAAGGAACGGCTTAGACAAGGGGCGAGAATCTTAAGTTTTTTCAGTGTTTTGACCACAGCTCGTTTTTTGTGGTAGGTATCCGGGTCCTTGCGAATGACTTCGCCAATTTCGCGATACATTCGACCGGCCCAACGAATCACGATCCGCATTCGCCAGGGAAGGTATTTGATTCCCGACTCACCGCTCGCATAATGCTCATCTGCCAAACGCAAAAGTTGATTCTTGACCAAGGAAATTTCTTTCTGACGAACGGAACATTCGCAAGAAGTGATATCTTCGGCCGAAAATGGAGATTCGAACAAATCAGCAGGCAAGTAAATCCTTTGGTTTCGGGCATCCTCGAAAACATCTCGGCAAATATTGGTCAATTGCATCGCGATTCCCAAGTCATCGGCATGTTTCATGGCCGCAGGATCCGTAACCCCGAAAATTGGACTGGTCATCAGTCCAATGGTCCCTGCAACCCCGTGGCAATACTCAAGAAGTTCATCCTTGGTTTGAATGAGGACTCCTTTTTGCTCCTTGATCATTGCCGTAAGCAAATCAGTCATGGGCTGGGAATCGAGTCCCCATCGGGCTTGTAGAAAACGATAGTGATCGAGCAGAGGATGCGGCTTGTGCTGTGTCCAACTTTCCATAGCTCCGGTTAAATCTTCTTCATGTCCCTCGTCCGCCCAATCGTCAAGTGTCCGACAAACGAAATAGAGACGAACAATCGCATCCGCTTGATCTTTCGGAAGAAGAAAGGAAGCGAGGGAAAAAGTCCTGCTTTTCGAACGGAAAAGTTTTTGAAATTCTTGCTCGTTTCCCCCTCTTGATGGAGGTACGAGTTTTTCCACTACTCGTGCGGAAGAAACCACGCCGGGAACTCCCGCCCCTGGATGGGTACCTGCTCCGCAAAAGTAGAGGTTTTTCAACTCTTCGGAGCGGTTGTGAAATCGGAACCAAGCGGATTGGCGAAAAATCGGGGCAATTGAAAACCCACTGCCCAAGTGAGTGTTGAACCGGGTTCGAAAGTCGTCGGGAGTGACGAAGAATGACACCTCAAGGCAGTCGCCGAGTCCAGGAAGAAGGGTATCTGCCAGTTGCTTCTCAATTTGCGACCGGACTTTTTCTCCTTCCTGTTTCCATTTTATATTGGCCTGCTGATTAGGTACTGGAGCAAGCACGTAAAAAGCATCCCCTCCCTCGGGAGCCATGGAAGGATCAGTTGCGGCAGGACGATGGAGATAAAGACTGAGGTCATCAGAAAGAACCTTCTGGTCATAGATTTCTCGAAGCAGTTCCTTAAAAGTCTCCCCCATTAGAATGGTATGATGCTCAACCTCCGGATAAGACTTGGAAGTTCCGAAATACCAAACGAACAAGCCCATGGAATAAGACAGACGATTGATACGGTTATTGGTCCACTTACTACGGTGCTTTTCATCGATCAAGTCGCGGTATACCTTGGGAGGATCGGCGTCGAAAACCAAAAGATCGTATTTTCTCTCCGAACCATCTGCGAGCCGAATTCCGCGAGCCGCCCCCTTTTCAACCAGCACTTGTTCGACTTGTGAGTTGAGATCGATTTGGATTCCTTCTTCCTTAATCAATCGAACCAAGGCTTCGACCAATGCACCAGTTCCTCCCCTGGGGAACCAAACACCCCACTTTCTTTCCAAGTAATGAATCAAACAGTATATGGAGGTGGTGTTCAAAGGATTTCCTCCAACCAACAAAGGATGGATGCTGAATGCACGACGGAGTCTGTTGTCCTTCAGGAAACTGCTGACCAATGAATACACCGACAAGTAACTCCTTAAGGCAAGAAGAGCAGGAACTTGCAGAAGCATAATGCCGAATTGATGAAAAGGCTGGTCGGCTAATTTCTCAAAACCAATCCGAAAGATTCTCTTGGAAAAATTAACCAGATCCTCGTACCCTTTTCCCTCTCCAGGCGATAGACGATTGATTTCTTCAATCGTATCCTCAAGCTTACCTCCATAATCGAGTTTTTCACCGTCTGAGAATTCAAATCGGTACCAAGGCTCGACCGGGAGGAATTCAACGTAATCGGACCGTTTCTTACCGAAGAGTGAAAAAAGCTCGTCGAATAAAAAAGGAGCGGTGATCACTGTCGGACCCCCATCAAATTTATAACCGTCTTTTTCGTAAACCTGCGCTCGTCCGCCAGCCTTAGGGTTGTTGTCGAGAATACTAACTGCGTATCCAAGTCGGCGGAGCCGAAGAGCCATGGCAAGGCCCCCGAAGCCGGCACCAACAACAAGTGCTTTTTTAGTTGCCGATGAACTACTGTCGAACAAGGTTCAACAACGGCTGGTTCGCAAAAGGTTCAAAAGTTACCCCGCGAGAGGAACTTCCAAACGCGAGGGCGAATAGGGTTTCAAGCGGACGAAGGGCAAAAGGAGATTTTCTACCAAATCTTGGATTTCGTAGGGGAAGGATAAAGAGGTACGCACAGCCGAATCAATCAACAATTTCTGGTGGGATTCGATGGAGGAAAATAAAGATTCTTCAATCGTTTCTGAGGTAGACATCAAATGATAGATATTGGGTCTGCCATTAAGGATATCGGAAGAATGGGATCGACCCAATTTATCTCCAAGAAAATCAGCTTGATCGTCGCGTATTTGATAAGCAACGGCAAGATCAGAAAAGATGGAAGCCAAGGATGCGGTTTGTTCTTCATCCAAGGATGCGACTAATGCTAAGCATCGAATAGGAAGCGAAAACAAGACACCAGTTTTGTCTGCGGCCATTTTGGAATATGCGGAAAGGATACATTCATTTTCTGGAACAAAAAAACTTAGTTCGGTTGTCGCGCCGCGAACAGCATGTGAAACTGTATTCGCTAAAATGCCAACCCAGCTAGTTTTGATCTTAGGATCACAATCAACGCTGGATGCGACCTCAAAAGCTTTTGCAATGAGAAGATCCCCCACCAGCAAAGCTTTGGCACGTCCTTGTTTTTTCCAGAAGGTCTCACCACCTCTTCGTTCGGTATCATCATCAATGATATCGTCGTGGATTAGGCTTGCATTGTGAAGAAGCTCAGTGAAGCAAGCTACGTCCAAAACGATATCATCTTCAATTCGAAAGGATTTGCCTGTCCATAGGCAGATTTTTCCACGAATACCCTGACCAGTCCAAAAATAGGAATCCTTCAGATACTCGCACAGAACGGCATCCTTTGAAAAATGATGCCTGAGCCGCCTGTTTAGACGGCTCAGGCTCAAAGAAACTTGGTTCATCAAGAACCTGCCGTGGTTAAGCCTTAAGACTGTGGCTGCTCGGTTTCGCTGTCATTAGTAGCAGCAACCCAAATTGCCAATCCAAAAGCCGCTTTGTTAATTAAATCGGCGAGGTTGTAAATAATATTCAGATTGGCAAGGTTTTCGGGACTCATAGGTCCGTCGCCTTGTATGTAACCCAAGAAATAGCCAAGAGGATAGATCGCCCATCCAAATGTCACGATGTTGCGGATGGTTTTAAACGCCATCTGAGAGTTAGGATTACCGCTAGCTTCGTTAATCTGCGCGGCATCACCCTTGAAAATTTGCCAAATGATATAGAACCATCCTGCCATGCCTATGACAAAAGCGGGATTTGGTTCCATGTATCCTGCTTCACCCATGTAGCCTCCAATGAGCATAACAAGAGATGCAATAAGCAATTTCCAAAAAAGATCGGCCTTCACCATGGTAACTGCGGCCAAAATGAGGTAAAATTCCACAATCTGCAAAGGTACGGTAATCAACCAGTCGATGTAACGGAATACGGTCGGGCTTTCGCCTGTATTCACCCAGACGTCACGCATATACAAGTAGTGCCAGAAAGCAATACCCGTAACTAACCCTGCAACGGAGAGAGAAGTTTTCCACTTGCCTTTGACTCGGTCGCGTTCAATGAAGAAGAAAACGGTTGCCGTAAGCATGATCGCGGTGGCAAGCCAGAAGCTGATGCCAACGAAATCATTGGGGTCCAGAGAACCGTCGTAACTCATTGCTGCAACAGCCGATGCGTCAGCGTCGTGATTGTCCCCAAACGCTAAGAGCGGGGAAAGCATTAGGGTGAGGATTAGGAGATAGGTGGATTTTATTTTCACGGTGATATATTTCTGTGGTTAGTTTCTTTCAGTTTGTACCCATTCTGTTTCGAAAACGGGGCAGTACGGATTGAAGGAAAGAGAATTTGCATGGTGAAAACTCATTGGTAGGGTAATCGTCTTAAATGAGAAAGACCTTTCGCCAAGGTACGAAGTATTGCAAAATTATGGGGTAGCATGTCAAACAGTTCAAATCATCTTGTTTTTGCATTGCTTGTCAAAATTTAAATTTCATGAGATTTTTATCACAGGATTTCATTCTATAGCCTATATCGGAAAATTATTGAACTCTCGTGTGAAATATTTTCAGTCCGCAAATAAAGACATAAACATACCTTTGAAACTTATCTATCTGATAAACAATATTTTATGTATGGTCAAATTGATTCCTAATTTGGTCTCATAACCTGCAGTGGAATAAACTTCAGTTATTCGAAAATTTTCTCATGTTAGTAAAATTAAAAAAAAGCGCTTTTCAATAACTGCGAGTGTTTTTTAATATATCTAATTTGATGTTTTTGAAAACGGGTTCGCCCATTGCATTGGGTTCCAAAACTTATTGCAGCGAAAAAGCGAATCTAGTTGAGTCTGGCTCCCAACCCACCTCCATAGCCAGCTAGTTCAAGATATGCTTTACCAATTCTTTTGTTAGTAGAATCCAGTACTTCGCAAGCCCCTTCCCAATAAGCATTATCTGCACGATTTCCATGGAATTCCTGATTTTCAATAAGAGGTCTAATCCGGTAAGTACATACTCCACGAGTGGGATGGCGTACGATAATTTTGACTGAAGTTGGATATTCGAGTTTTGTTTTGGGGCTTTTCCAAAACTTTTCAGTGAGCCAATTAAAATTCTCCGACTTTACGGATGTTGTCGATCCGTCGGAGTTAATCCAATACACTGCAGACCATGGATCGCAACTGCCCTCCTCCGTTCGAAGACGATACGCTTTGAGTTCAGTCCCATCGTTCAAGTGCATACAAGTCCAATCCCATCCGACCAGACCCTTACCCAATTGACTGGATGAAATTTCGTGATCCATCCAAGCCAGACCTTCCACTTTTCTTTCCACACCCCGATAAAAAAGTGTTCCCTTGGCCTCTAGACGAGTGTAGGTCCAATACCAGCTGACGGAGGCTGGTTCGCTTCCTTTTCTGCTTAGTCCACGATCTCCAAAACGAACCAATGGCTTGGATGGAATAAGAGCAAGCCGTAGAACTGCTCCATTTGGATAGCGAACCGAAATTTTATGGCCTTCCTTCTTCGTAAGCAGTCCGGCTTCGATGCCACCCACCTTCATCGACAATGTCTTTGTTGAAACCTTAGCCTGCCAACCCTCACGCAAAATTCGTTCACAATGAATGTATTCTCCAGAGTTCAAATCGCTCAGAGCAGAGTGAGCAAGATGTAGTTGCCGACTGCCAAACAAGCTGGTTTCAAGTTTGTTGGCATCAGTAGGGTCACCAGCAACTCTGAAAACAGTCGCTTGAAAACCAAACTCCCTCTTGTCTTCAACGGATCGCAGATGACCAATCCAGTACCACCATTCCAAAGCATATTCGCGATGAGCTCCATGATCGCGAGGAAAGTTCGGATAATGATCTGGTGAAGGAACCCGAAAGCCGGTAGAGGTTCGAAGAGGTGGTTGGATCCATTCTCCATGGGAAAAAAGATGTATGAGCAAAAACATAAAAGGAATAAATTTCATTTTCTTCGAAAATTCCAGTAGTTTGCAGATATGAAACCGGAAAAAAATCCCACTCCAATCAGGAGAATTCCAAAAAGTAAAAACTCACCAATGGGTATGTTCCATATCAAAGTCCAACCGAAAGATTGAACATTTATTACATGAACCAAAAGCCATCCCATGGCAAGACCGGCAATGCTGCCACTTACCCAAGCAGTCAATCCGATGCCAGCTCCTTCAAAACTCGCTGACCAAAGGAATTGTCGGGTTGAAAATCCAAGATGGCGAAGAGTTTGCCAAGTACGATTTGATTCATCAAAAATAGAAAGCAAACCCAAAAGTAACCCTGCAAAGGCAACGGCAAGTCCAATGAGGCTGAGTGCATCGGTTGCCTTAAATGTTTGTTCAAAAATACCAAGCGCCACTTCCCTCAGTTCTTTTCCGTTACGAACATCCAAACCTGGAAAAGCAACACGCAAGCGATCCCGCGCTGCATTGACTTCGAATTCATCTTTTAAGTACAAACTTGCGTTTACCGGACGACGAGATCCGGTCCAGGATTTCCAAGTTTCTGAATCAATCGCTGCAGTACCGAATTCGTTCCCGTAGTCGGAAAAAATTCCATAAGGGGAAATCGACTTTCGACCACTTGGCAAGTCCAATTCCATCACCCCTCCTTCCAGCAAATCGAATCGTCTTGCGAATGCTTCGCTGATCAAGGCAGGCTCCACTCCCTCTCGTGATTTAAGCGAGCCCGGTGGTTTCAGCCAGATTTGCTGAACGCGGTCATTCCAAGCATCAAGGTCCACTCCGGCAAGAATTGTAATACCTGTTTTGGGTTTCGCGTAGCACAAATGCATGACGTCGGCAAAACGAATCGTTGAATCACTGAGTAATTCATCCATCAATTCGGGATCAATTCCGTTCAGATTGCCAGCACCGGTGACTCCACGCTCGGAAACGTAAAGATCAGCTTGGAAACGAACTTCGAACCATTCCTGAATAGTTCCCCGAAAACTATCGATCATCTGAAACATTCCAGTAACCATCCCGACTGCCACGACCAATCCGGCAACTGCCAAGCGATGACGACTGGACCCGTCTTGCAGTCGACTGCATGCCAGACGCGAAGACGGAGTAATGCATAAAGGACGCATCCAACCAGCAATCAGGACGAGAAAATGACCGGAAAGAAAAGCAAGACCAAGTATCCAACAACCTGCTGCAATGAATCCTCCAAGTGGCATGTTTGATCCACCCTCCATCACAAAGGGGGGTAAAAGAAGACTTAGAATGCCCACTGCTATCAGAGACAGACCAATCTTAGGATTTTTCAACAAAGAAAAGCCCGGCGACCAGTCCCCTCTGGCAAGTATTTGAGCAGGAGGGGTTTGAGTAGCGTCTCGAGCCGGAAGCCATCCCGCGAGAAAACTAAAAACCAGACCCAATCCGATTCCGATTCCCAAATCAAGAGAAGTTATGGTCAAGGCTTCGATTGAGGTGGAAAAGTAAAGTGCGTTAACCGTATCAGCGAGCATACCTACGGAAGCAAAGGCAAGCAGATATCCAACACCGATCCCTGCGATCGATCCCAATAGACCCAAAAGCAAAGCTTCAAGCAAATAAGCCAAAAAAAGGATTGATCGGTCGATTCCCAAAGACCGCAAGGTAGCAATTTCAACTCTTCTTCGAACAACTGCGGCATCCAAAGCTTGCAGAATCAAATACGCTCCAACAAGAATGGCAATCAGAGAAAGAATTGAAAGGTTGAGACGGAATGCGGCAGTCATCGCCGCACGTTCAGCCGCTCGATTTTCCGTAGGTCCAAGAATTAATTCCTTTGGAAGAACGGCAGCCAAGCGATTCTCAATTTTCTTCAAATATTCGAGATCTTCTCTTTTCTCGATTTGATCGAGGATAACTTCGACTCGGTTGATTTCACCTTTCCGACTAAGTAGATTTTGAATGGTTGGTATGTCTCCTAAGGCTAAATCCTCGGGTAAGTTCCCATCTGGATCATCAAGAATCATGCGAATTTTCATTTTCATTCTTCTTCCACTGGCAAGGATGGGAATCTCATCTCCCACTTGGGCACCCAGAGCTTCTGCTCCTTTCCGACCGATCCAAACATCTCGCTCACTACCAAGCCATTCGTGCCACTTGTCGTCTTTTTCAGCAAATTCGAGATTTTGTTCAAGGACATTCGGCAAGTTTCCCAAAGCCAGCAAATCCAGACCAATCAAACGGATTTGCTTTTCAGGATTTTTATCTTCTCCAAGAGTGGTAATCGACCCCTCGATTACTGGAACCAGATGCCAGTCAGGATCTTCGTTTAGGATTTGCAAGTCCAGAAGGCTAGATTCAAGAATGCGTTGAGAGGGTGACTCAATTAAAAAGTCACTTCTTCCGGAAACCGCTTGATTGAAGAGACCGAAATTGGCGGATGCTGCACGACTCGCCTGTCTTATACCATTGAACGCTCCCACTCCGACAGCAACAATCGCGACCAGTAAGAAATAATGTCCTACCTTAGCTCGAAAATGACGAAAAGTCGTGATGGAAAAAAGAAGCCAGAGAAGTTTGAAGACCGTTGGCAACCGTTTCATTCAAAAAATTTCCAAATTTCCATCCTTCATGGTAATCACACGATCACAAATTTGAGTCGAAGTATGATCATGAGTAACTAAGAGAAGTGATACCCCATGTTCTTCGGACAAACTTTTCAACAGTTCAAGCACTTGATTGCCATTGGCAGTGTCCAGACTTCCAGTTGGTTCGTCTGCAAGAATCAACCGAGGTTTGTGAATTAGCGCTCGAGCCAAGGCAACCCTCTGTCGCTCTCCTCCACTTAGAGCATCGGGAAAATGACTTGCCCGATTGCTTAGACCCACTCGTTCGAGCAAGTGACTTACCAACTCGAGCCGTTGATTTTTTTTAATACCGACCAGCTGAGCCGAAAATTCAATGTTCTCAAATGCACTAAGTGTTGGAAGGAGATGAAAAGATTGAAAGACATAACCGATTTTTTCGCGTCTCAGTTTGTCTAATTCGTGATTAGATAAATTACTTAGGGAGTTTCCTCCCAAAGAGATTTCCCCTGAATCGAGTGGTTCGATTCCGCAAATACAGTTCAACAAGGTAGATTTGCCACTTCCGCTCGGACCCATAAGAGCGACCCTTTCACCTACCTGTATTTCAAGGTTGATTCCTTTCAAAACAGGCACCTTGCCGAAGTCTTTTCTTGCTTCCCTAACTTGAAGGGCAATTTTGTCGTGATAATTGTCAGTGACTGTTTTATCGAACATATCATGTCTCTATCGTCTGACACCCAAAACTACAAGGATCACAGACCAACAAAATTACTGCAAACCTGGAGATAATGTGATCCAGTAAAAAAAAAATTTCGTTCTAATGGCATGACTTATTTTCAAATTGACGAAGAGGACATCGATCATTTACCTGAGTTCACTGATTGAGTTTCAGTGCTTTTTTTTAAGAATAGCTACAATTGCCTGACCAATTAGGCAAATGTATGTTGTTTATTCCACTCAGGTAATTTGTTTAAAGATTGGAGGCGCGGGCCGGAATCGAACCGGCGAATAGAGGATTTGCAGTCCCCGGCCTTACCACTTGGCTACCGCGCCCATCCTTGGAAGTTGGGATAAGTATTGACTTCCACCCCTTCGAGCAAGCAAAAATGCCAAACATCTCTTGCATCGAAATGTACCGACCCTTATTTCAATTTCTTTTACTAGCCCACTCATTCCATTTTTCATCGGGACAAAGCAAACCGAATATCATCATCGTTATGGCAGACGATATGGGATGGTCGGACATTGGATGTTATGGAAGCGAGATCGAGACTCCAAATCTCGACAGGTTGGCGGAAAACGGGTTACGATTCACTCAGTTCTACAACACCGGCCGGTGTTGCCCCACCCGCGCAAGTCTGCTGACCGGCACTTACCCACATCAGGCAGGAATCGGACACATGATGAACGACACCGGACTTCCCGGATACATGGGAGATCTAGGAAGCGATGTGCAAACCATAGCCGAGGTTCTGAAACCGGCGAAGTATTCGACTTATCTTTCCGGAAAATGGCATGTAACCCCAAAGATTCATCCCGGTTCCTCCCAACACAATTGGCCGAGGCAACGGGGATTTGATCGTTTCTACGGGACGATTCACGGAGCGGGCAGTTTCTTCGACCCAAATTCCCTGACTAGGCAGAATACTTTGATTTCCCCCTACGCCGACCCTGAATACAAGCCAGAGGAGTTTTTCTACACCGATGCGATCAATGACCACGCGACCCGTTTCATTACGGAACACAAAGGCAACAATCCCTTCTTTCTGTATATCGCACACACTGCTCCCCACTGGCCGATGCATGCCTTGCCCGAAGATATTGAAAAATACAAGGGTCGCTACGACGCGGGCTGGGAAGTGATCCGTGCAGGCCGCTATCAGAGGCAACTGGAGATGGGGTTGATCGATCCAAAATGGAAATTGTCCCCAAGGGATGCGGAGCCTTGGAGCGAAGTCAGGAACAAGAAGTGGGAAATCCGTCTGATGGAGGTGTATGCCGCGATGGTCGACCGTTTGGATCAGGGCCTTGGCCGGGTGATAGAAGCCCTTGAAAAAAGAGAAATGATAGACAATACCCTGATTCTATTCATTGCCGATAACGGCGGATGCGCCGAAGGTATGGGACGAAAAGAAGGCATTCAGTACAAAGACTCGGATCCCGATGTTCTCAAACCGATGAAGGCAACCGATTTACAAATGGACATGATCCCCAAGAGGACTCGTGAGGGAGTGGTCATCAAACAAGGCACCGGGGTCATGCCGGGCGGCCCCGACACCTATCATGGGTACGGACGGGCCTGGGCAAACGTCAGCAACACGCCCTTCCGGGAATACAAGCATTGGGTGCATGAGGGGGGAATCGGTACGCCTTTGGTCGCTCATTGGCCCAAGGGAATCGCACCCCAACTTCGTGGTAAGTTTGAGCATCAACCCGCTCACCTGATCGATCTGATGGCAACATGTGTGGATTTAGGCCTCGCGGAGTACCCAAAGGAAGCGAATGGACAAAAAATCGTCCCGATGCAGGGGGTATCTTTAAAACCTGCATTTTCAGGCAAGCGACTTGGCCGCGAAAACCCAATCTTTTGGGAACATGAAGGAAACCGGGCGATTCGAATGGGAAAATGGAAACTGGTGGCCAAGGGAGCCAATGGAGCCTGGGAGTTGTATGACTTGAATGCGGACCGTTCGGAGCTCAATGATCTTTCTGAAAGACACCCAGAGCGGACCAAGGAAATGGCGGACCGATGGGAAGCCTGGGCCATCGAGGCCAAGGCAAAACCTTGGCCATGGAATCGGAAGAAGAACAACTTCAGCAAAAAGCAGGTCTTCAACCTAAAACCCGATGCGAATCTGCCTATGGGGGTGGCTCCGATGATTGCAAAGAAAACATTCGAGGTGGAAGTGCAGCTTGAAAAGCAGGGCGATGGAATCCTCGTTGCACAGGGTGGAGATGCTCACGGATGGAACTTGTTTATGAATAAGGGCTATGCTCAATTCACCATTCGATTGGGAGGGAAAGTCGAAAAAGTGGTGGCCAGCGAAAAACTTGGCAACAAGGAATTAAGAGTCTCCGCAAAGCTGGATTCCAAAGGTATGGTGAATCTATACTCCGAAGATCGTAAACTCGGAAGTGGAAAAGTGAGTGGTTTGGTCAAGGAGATGCCCGCTGATGGCTTGCAGGTCGGACGGGATGAGGGCGGCATGGTTGGACAGGACATGGAATCATTCGCGTTTGATGGTAAGATCAAGAGGGTAAGAATCAAAATCAACTAATCTTTAAATGAGTTTTATTCACGACAATTTTCTGTTGGGAAATGAACAGGCCATTCGCCTATATCACGAATACGCTCAGGACGAACCCATTTTCGATTTTCATAACCACTTGTCCCCACACGAAATCGCCCAAGACCGAAGGTTCGAAAACTTGGCCGAAGCTTGGCTGGAAGCGGACCATTACAAGTGGCGGGCGATGCGGGCCAACGGAACACCGGAGGAACTGGTCACCGGAAACGGCGACCCCAAGGACAAGTACCTGGCGTGGGCGGAAACCATCCCCCATGCATTGGGCAACCCCCTCTATCACTGGACGCACCTTGAACTCAAGCGTTGCTTCGGCATCGATTTACTCCTCGGTCCCGACACCGCCGAAGAGATTTGGGAACAGGTCAACTCCCAACTTGGAGATCCTTCCTTTTCCGCCCGGGGAATGCTTCGGCGATTCAAAGTGAAGGCCCTATGTACGACGGACGACCCCGCGGACTCGACCGAGGACCACCACACCATTCTGAAGGATACAAACCTAAATACTCAGGTCTATCCGACCTTTCGTCCCGACAAGTCCTGGGCGATCTCCAAGTCCGGACCATTCCTCGACTGGTTGACGGGGCTGGAACAGGAGAGCGGTAAGGAAATCGAACATTTGAACGATTTCCTGGAAGCCATGGCCAAACGAATGAACCATTTCCATGAATTGGGCTCAAGGCTTTCGGATCACAGTCTCCCCCATTTTTATTGCGATTTCCCCAACCAGGAGGAAGCCCGCAGATTATTTGACCAGACCCTGAACGGAGCCGATGCGTCGGCCGAAGAGGAGGAGCGTTTCGGGGCCTTCATCATGCTCTATCTCTGCCGACTGTACGCATCCAAGGGATGGACCATGCAGGTACACCTTGGACCCCTGAGAAACAATTCCAACCGGTTGCTCGAGGAATTCGGAACGGATGCAGGAACCGACTCGATTGGAGATCGTCCGCAAGCAGAAAGAATGTCGAGGTTTCTCGACAAGCTTGATCAGGAAAATTCCCTGCCCAAGACCATCGTCTACAATGTCAATCCCGCAGACAATTTCACCATCGCCACCATGCTCGGAAACTTCCAGCGGGAGATCCCCGGAAAGATGCAATTCGGTTCGGGTTGGTGGCACCTGGATCAAAGAGATGGCATGGCCGAACAAATGAAGACTTTGGCCAATGTCGGTTTGCTCTCACGGTTCGTTGGCATGCTGACCGATTCGAGATCGTTTCTTTCCTTCCCCAGACACGAATACTTTCGCAGAATCCTCTGCAACCTGCTCGGCGAATGGATGGAACAGGGATTCGTCCCGGATAACTTCGAACTGATCGGCGATCTTGCAAAAAGAATTTGCTTCGAAAATGCCAAGGAGTTTCTCAAACTGGGAGTTTTGTCCTAAAGCAAAGCGAAACTTTCACAAAACGACACATTCAAGCGTACAGGAATCAACTTTTAAAACCCTATAACCCAAGATTAAATGAAAATCATATCCACAATCATCCTCTACCTTTCTTTTTGCGTCGGACTTTCCGCCGAGCCTGAAAGGAAGGGCAAAAAAGGCGGCTCCGAAGGACGGCCTTCGAGAGAGGAAATGCTCAAGAAATTTGATAAGGATGGAGACGGCAAACTCAGCGAAGAGGAAAAAGGAGAATTGCGCAAAGTCATGGCATCGCGAGGACGTAAATTGCCTCCCCATCTCATGGAAAAGTTCGACAAGGATGGTGACGGAAAACTCAACGAAGACGAAAGAGCGGAAGCCCGTAAAGGTATGGAAGCCCGCCGGCAGGAAATGATGGAGAAGTTCGACAAGGATGGAGACGGGAAGCTTAACCCAGAAGAGCGTAGGGCTGCCATGGCTGCCCGACCCAAGCCCGGTGAAGGGAAAAAGCCTGAAGGCAAGGGTAAGAAAGACGGGGATAAGAAAAAAAAGACCCAAGACTAATTTCAGTTAGATTTTAATTCCAAAAAGCCCCGTCCGCGGGGCTCTTTTTTTGTATAATGAAAGAATTCGGAATCGAATACTCTTCACCCCGATGGGGTAATTCCCTATACTTTGCGAATGGTCTCTGACTTACCCACTCTCATCGAATCTTTGGCTCAACGTGCCCGGCAGGCATCACTTGCCATGAACAGTGCTTCATCTGAAGAAAAAAACGACGCATTGGAAGCGATTGCTTGCGGGCTGGAATCCAACCGTAAAATCCTTCTCGAGGAAAACCAGAAGGATTTGAATGCGGCCGAGGAAAACGGCTTATCCAACTCCATGGTGGACCGGTTGCGCCTTACCCATGAACGCATCGATGGAATGGCCCAGGGCTTGAGGCAATTGATCGACCTTCCTGATCCGGTGGGTGCAGTCATAGAAAAGAAGAACCGCCCCAACGGTCTGGAAATTCTCAAGGTCCGGGTGCCCATCGGGGTGATCGGGATCATTTACGAATCCCGCCCCAACGTCACCATCGATTGTGCCGGACTCTGCCTGAAATCGGGAAACGCTTCGATTCTCCGCGGAGGTAAGGAAGCACTGCACTCAAACCAAGCCCTGGCCACGATCATTTCCGAGGCGCTGACCGCCTCTGCCCTACCCGAAGACGCGGTGCAATTAATTCCCACCGTCGAACGGGAAGCTCTCAATCACTTGCTAACCCTAGATGAATACATCCACTGCATCATCCCGCGCGGAGGTGAAGGTCTGATCCGTTTAGTTGCCGAAAACAGCCGCATTCCAGTGATCAAGCACTACAAGGGCGTATGCAACCTCTTCGTTGATGCGAGTGCAGACTTGAAGAAGGCTCAGAAAATCACGGTTTCATCCAAATGCGGAAGACCCGGAGTGTGCAATGCGATCGAGAACCTGATCGTTGAACAATCCGTTGCCGAACAATTCCTCCCTTCCTGCGCTAAAGACTTGACGGAGAAAGGTTGTACTCTGCTGGGAGACGAACGCACCCGATCCATCCTCCAAGACTTTGAGGTGAGCCCAGCGGGGGACGACGATTTTCATGAGGAGTTTCTTGATCTTCGTCTCTCCATTGCGGTGGTGAATTCGATCGAACAAGCCATCGAGTTCGTCAATCGGTTCGGAAGCGGACACAGCGAGTCCATCCTGACCGCGGAACGTGCCCGGGCCGAACAGTTCCTCAACCAAGTAGACGCCTCCTCGGTCTACTGGAATGCGAGCACCCGTTTCACTGATGGTTTCGAATTCGGATTGGGTGCGGAAATCGGAATATCCACCGATCGTCTCCATGCTCGTGGTCCGATGGGACTTGAGGAACTCTGTACCTACAAGTACCAAATCATTGGCACCGGCCAATGGAAATAGGAAGTTCAACCGACATGGCGAACCTGCTCCTCACGGGTGGGAAGCTCGTCAACGAGGGAACCATCTCGGAACAGGATCTGCTGATTAAAGACGGCAGGATCGAACGCATCGACTCTTCGATTTCACCCCCTCCGGGAACCGAGGTGATGGATGCCGGAGGCAAACTCATTCTACCCGGTCTGATCGACGATCAGGTACATTTCCGTGAGCCAGGACTCACCCACAAAGCCTGCATTCATTCCGAATCCAAAGCAGCTGTGGCCGGCGGGGTGACCACCTATTTTGAAATGCCCAATGTTTTCCCTCCTACCCTAGACATGGAGCGGATTGAAGAAAAGTGTGCAATCGCCCAGCGTGACTCTTTGGCAAATTACGGGTTTTTTCTTGGAGCAAGTAATGAAAACCTGGAAGCGGTCAAGTCGGCAAATCCCGAAAAGATTGCCGGTATCAAGGTGTTTATGGGCTCGTCCACAGGAAACATGCTGGTTGATGAGGAATCCGTACTCGAAGGAATTTTCCGCAACGCCCCGACCATCATTGCGACTCATTGTGAAGACACTCCGATGATTCTGGCTAATGAAGAGCAGGCCCGGAGAAAATATGGAGAGAATGTCCCTTTTTCTGAGCATGGAAATATCCGCTCGCGCGAAGCTTGCCTCAAATCCTCGTCCATGGCCGTGGAACTCGCCTGCCGGGAGAATGCCAAGCTCCATGTGCTTCATATTACCACTGAGGAAGAACTCGACCTTTTTGAATCCGGACATGATCGTATAACTGCAGAGGCTTGCGTCCATCACCTATGGTTCGAAGAAAGTAGTTACGTGACCCTCGGCTCGCAGATCAAATGCAATCCTGCGATCAAAAAAGTGAGCGATCGGGATGCGGTCCGCCAAGCAGTTACGGATGGTCGAATTTCGATTCTCGCAACCGATCATGCCCCGCACACCTGGGAAGAAAAACAGGGAACTTATTTCAATGCCCCGTCCGGGTTACCTTTAATCCAGCATACCCTGCTTATGATGATGGAGATGTGCCAACAAAACGAATTCTCTCCCGAATTGATTGTGGAGCGGGCTTGCCACGCGCCAGCCCGTTTATTTCAGGTGAAAGACCGGGGCTATTTACGCGAAGGCTATTGGGCGGACTTAGTCGTGGTGGATCCTGAAGGGAAGACTGCGGTCAAGGATACGGAGCTATTCAGTAAATGCGGATGGTCACCCTTCTCGCATTTGACTTTCACCCACTCCGTCGAAACCACCGTCGTTTCAGGACAGGTTGCGTATCACTTGGGACAAGTGCAGATGGACTGTCGTGGCCATAGGGCTGAGTTCTGCAAAGACCGCAGGTAGTCAATCGGGAACCGGTCAGGGAAGCCAAGGATACTTTCCGAATTCGGGCTTTCTCTTCTCGAGAAAAGCTTTCTTCCCCTCCGAGCCTTCCTCGGATAAATAATACAACAGGGTGGCGTTGCCCGCAAGTTCCTGAATGCCTGACTGTCCATCAAGTTCGGCATTGAATGCAGACTTCAGACAACGGATCGCCAGCGGACTTTTTTCCATAATCTCACTGGCCCACTGCAAACCCTCCGCTTCCAGTTGCTCCACGGGAACCACCTTGTTAACCAGGCCCATATCCAAGGCATCCTCAGCGTTGTACTGACGACAGAGGTACCAAATTTCACGGGCCTTTTTCTGACCAACGATCCGGGCTAGGTAACTAGAACCAAAACCTCCGTCGAAGCTACCGACCTTCGGCCCGGTCTGTCCAAAAACAGCATTCTCTGCAGCGATGGTCAGATCGCAAACCACATGCAAGACATGCCCCCCTCCGATGGCATAACCCGCAACCAATGCGATCACTACCTTAGGCATGCTACGAATCAGTTTTTGCAAATCCAAAACATTGAGGCGGGGAACGCCCTGTTCGTCCACATACCCAGCGTCTCCGCGTACGCTCTGGTCACCACCCGAGCAAAAAGCATACTTGCCGTCGGTATGCGGACCGCCCCCCGTAAGTAGAACTACACCAATCGAACTGTCCTCGCGGGCATCAAGAAAGGCTTGGTACATTTCACTGACCGTCTTTGGGCGAAAGGCATTTCTTTTTTCAGGGCGGTTTATAGTTACTTTAGCAACCCCGCCCCATTTTTGATAAAGTATGTCGTCAAATTGTTCGGCGGTTTCCCAACTCATGTCTCTTCCTCCTTCTCCCGGCTTGTCACCGAAGTAAATTTGGAGTTTATCTTTTTTTCCAGAGTTAATTCCTCGCCCTGCTTGCCCCATTTGTCTCTGAGATATTTACGTTCTTCCTGCCAGTCAACGAAGGGTTTTCCTCTCATGGAAAGTAATGCATCCAAGTCAACGGAAGGAGAGACAGGTTTCTCGGGATTCATGGATTGAGTCTCTTAATGAGCCAGTCTCCAACCTTGTCAACTCGGTGATAAACAAACCGATCATGCAACCGGTTGGGTCCTCCCTGCCAAAATTCAATCATATCGGCAGACAAGCAGTATCCCCCCCAATGTGGTGGCTTCGGAGGATTTTCTCCCCATTTTTCCTGCGCTTCCAGAAAGGCTTTTTCGAGAGTCTCTCGCGAATCCAAATCTTTGCTCTGATGAGATGCCCATGCTCCTAACTTACTAAGCGACGGACGAGAATTAAAGTATTCCTCAGCCATTTTTTCCTCCAGTTTGACAACCTCGCCACTGACCATCACTTGTCTTTGCAGAGCAAACCAAGGAAAGTGGAGACAGGCATTCGGATTATCATGAAGGTGAGCGGCTTTCCTACTGTTGTAATTGGTGTAGAAAACAAAATTCGACTGTTCCAATCCTTTAAGCAAAACGGCTCTGGCGAAAGGCCGACCATAAGAATCAACCGTTGACAGACTGCAGGCATTGGGGTCATAGATTTTGGCATCAACCGCATCTTCCAACCATTTGGAAAACTGTTCGAATGGGCAAACTTTCAAATCCGACCGACGTAGTGGAGGTTGGTCATACTGCTCGCGCATTGCCTGAAGGTTTGCTGATATAGTATTCATAAATGAATTATATCTTAGCCGATAATCCAAAAACGGCAAAGGATATTCATTTTGAAGTTTTCCTTTCCAGGATAGAGTTGTAATTGGATTCGAGAGCAATTTTTCTTTTGCGAATTTTACTCCTTGCACGAATATTCCACATTATCAGTCTTCGGGCAAGGCGTCCTCGAAGGCTTCTACAAAACCAGTGAAATTCTCGAACCGGTTCAACCGAGGTGGAGATTTTTTCTTTGTATTCGAAGTTAAGGGGTAGAAAATCAATGATTCTTCCTTCTTTCCAAGCGTCGGCAAGTGAATGATTAAGCAACTGTTTTCCGGGAGAAAACTTTTTCCATTCCTGATCATAGGCCAAATGATGAATCCAGAGACAATTCTTACCAAGAAGATCGAGTTGCCACGCAATAGGTTTTTCACCCACTTTAAGAATCGACAACCTGACACTGTCTTGCTTTCCCAACTCAGGAAGTAATTCGAAGAAAAACCCCCTTTTTCCTTTGATGGAAAACAATCCTACTCCCTCAATCGATTTACGGGATTCGACTTCCACCATGCAAGCAGTTGCCAAATTGGATCGAATTTCTTCAAATTTATGAAATGAATCAAATGAAACTTCTCCTCTAGCTTCAAGACTCCTTTGGTCATAACGAAAAGACTTTCGGCTTTTGGAACCCATTTTCTGATTCCAGAAATCTTCAAAGGATTGATCATGTTGAGGATGAATTAAAGTAGTTTTTCGAGGAGAACGACTGAAGGTAAGAAATTTTTTTTTCTCAATCAATGATTCAAGGTATTCGTTCCAAAACAAATCAGGTATCAGGGGCAACCAACAAAAAAGAAATTCATCCAGCAGCGATTCCAATCCTTCAACCAGTGAATCCACCGCGAAAGAAGTTGAACAGGGATGAAAATAATTTGCTTCGTCATATACGAAAGGCCAAAGACCTTTGGTTCCAAGCAGACCAGGTTTCTCCACAAAAGGCCAAAAGCCCTCCAAACGTTTTTCCTTTGTTCTAGCGAGTATGAAAACGCATTTCGAACCTTTTGACTGACGTTTCCACCAGGTCCAAAGCCACTCTTTGGTAAAATAAGGATTAAACCATCGAGCTCTCTCAGCCAAGTCTTTGAGTTCCTCCGCATGGGAAATCAGAAAATCAGGATTTCTAATCACATGATAGGTCAAATGCCCGTCCCTCACGAACAAATCTACTTACGCATTCGATGGATTTGAAAGACCCGTAGCTATCAGTTCAAGTTTGTAAAATCCTCGTACTCAGCTCTGAATCCTCCATCAATGCCGCGGCACAAAACAGCAACAGCATCATGAGAATGCAGGGATTCAAAATGCGAACAAACAACTCGAAAATCGATGATTCTATGATCCTCGTTTAATTGCGTAAATAGAAGTCGAGCGGCGTCTTCCACAAATTTAACCTTAGCTCCGTTCAATTCCGCAAATGCTTGTTCGTCCTCCCGACGGACCATTACCTGAGTCTCCGTACTCAATGCATTGACGCACATGTCGCGTAATTCAAGTAGTGATAATTCTCTTTCCGGATGAACTTCAACGCTTACGCGAGCCTTGCTACGCTGAGAATGAGGAATGGCCAGTAAGTTTCGATTTTCGCGTGCGTGTTCAGAAAGCTCCGAAGCACAAGGACAAGCAGAGGAATAAACAAAATCGAAATGAATGATTTTTCTGACTCGATCAGCCCGATCCATGATTCCTTCAAAACTGCAATCATAGTATTGATAACCCTCAAGGCCGCTTCTCAAACTCTGTTGAACCATAGGATATGAAAAATCTGCTTTTATCCGAGCTTCTTGCGAACCTAGCTTGGATTTGTAATGCCGTAAAATCTGGGAAAGAATTTCCAAGCAAAAGGTATCTTCACGGTATTCATAGAAAAGACGAATGATGCGCGACATGTTGATACCTTTCTTATCAGCGTCCAGACTGACGGTTCCCGTTACTTTAGTCTCCAAAGCCAAGTCCTCTCCATCTGGTCCGACGAGACGCAAAGGCAATTTAAATCCGGAGATGCCGACCTGTAGAATAGGAACCCTCGCACCCTGCAATTCGGAAACTCCTGAGTTTTGAACGTCAGGAAGAGAAGCACGGTATTCGGGCGTCACAACAAATGAACGATCGTAGGTTTTCTTCAACGATTTTGAATGTTTGCTTGATGTATCCATTGTGTAAGTTTGATTAGTTCCCATCCATTACGAGCGAAAGATGCTCTAATCTCTCTTTTTACCTTGCTTTTCCCTGATTCGCAACTGCCTGCATAGCCTTGGCAACTCTATTTGGATCTCCTAGGTAGCGCCGATTTAGTGGCACCAGACATTCATCTAATTCGTAGACCAAAGGCATGCCCGTAGGGACATTCATGCCGATTATTTCTTCTTCGCTGACCCCGTCGAGATATTTGATCAAAGCCCGCAGAGAATTTCCGTGAGCTGTGATCAAAACTTTTTTTCCCGCCTTGATCCGAGGTGCGATTACCTTTTCCCAAAGGGGAAGAAAGCGAGCCACGGTATCTTTCAAGCACTCCGTCAATGGAATGTCTGACTCGTTCAAACCAGAATATCTTCGATCCTTACCAGCGTATGCAATGTCGCTTGTACTCATTGCAGGCGGGGGAATGTCGTAACTTCGACGCCATATCAAAACTTGTTCGTCACCATGCTTCTCAGCGGTCTCTGCTTTATTCAAACCTTGCAATGCACCGTAATGCCTTTCGTTCAGGCGCCATTCACGATGAACTGGGATCCAAACCTGGTCCATTTCCTCCAAAGTAAGCCACAAAGTGCGAATCGCTCTAGTCAATACGGAGGTGTAGGCTTCATCGAAAGCAAAACCTTCTGCCTTCAGCAGACGACCGGCTTCTCTCCCTTCCTTTTCACCTTGCTCAGTAAGATTGACGTCATGCCATCCTGTAAAGCGGTTTTCGAGGTTCCATTGGCTTTCGCCATGACGAAGAAGTACTAATTTATGCATAATTAAAAGTTATCACATTATTGATTTTAGAATAATTTGCGATTAAATTTACGACATCCTCATCTTAAAGCGCATACCTCAATTTTTTCCATGGATTTTTATTGGTTTTTGTTTGTGGTCAGCTTTCCATGTCGCCGCTTATGAAGAAAAGCAATGCTTTGTCCGATTCACCAACCAATCATCCCAAACAGACAAAATCAGGATAGAAAAAAAGTTCGGACTAGTTGAAATTCGTTCCTTCTTGCTTACGAAAGCCAAACTTTATTCCATTGATGAAGATTGGAATGCGTCTTACGTGGTACCCGCACTGCGAAAAGAGGAAGTGGTTGAATTCGCCGACTATAATCGAAAACATTCTCTTTTGTCACAGTCTTTGGATGAACCCCTCCTTTCACAACAATGGTATTTGAAAAACCACGGATTAATGGTCAACTACCAAAGTGGAACCAATGGGGCGGACATTGCTTGGGAATCCGCCATTCAATCACTGGACGCCAGAAAGAAAAGAATTGTGGTTTCAGTCATCGACACGGGAATATCGGCTGATCATCCCGAACTTATCGACAAGTTGGCCTACATGCCGGCGGAAGTCGAAGGTTCGGTTGGCATCGATGATGACGGGATGGGCTATGTGGACGATAAGTACGGATGGGATTTTATTGAAAACGACAATGATCCAGCTGATCTTAACGGTCATGGTACTCAAGTAGCGGGAATCATAGCGGCACACTCGGAAAATAAGATGGGAATTTCAGGAATCGCTCCAAACGCAGTGATTTTGCCGATGAGAGTATTCAACGAATATGGAGGTGGCGCAACAGACGATCGAATCCTTTCGGCGCTTGGCTATTCGATAAGAGGTGGCGTACGCATTATAAATCTAAGTCTTGGCAAGGGATCAGCCTTTTCCTATCCTTTGCAGGAATCTCTCTATGTCCTGGAAAAAGACTATGACGTGCTTATGGTCTGCGCTGCAGGTAACGGGGGCGTTGACGGACGCGGAATAAATTTGGACAACTTTCCTTTTTATCCTGCTTCCTATGAAGGAAATTCGATCATGTCCGTAGCTTCAACCGATCAAAATAATGAGCTCTCGCCCTTTTCAAACTTTGGAAAGATATCCGTTGACCTGGCAGCGCCTGGCTCCAACGTACTCGTGCCTGATTTGTCGAGAAAAAGAGCTTATTTCGAAAACTTTGAGGAAGGTTTGGGGAAATGGAAAACCGAAGGCAGTTCGAACCAGAACGGAACACCGTGGGAAATCTTTGTTGATGACAAAAACAACAACTGGGTAACCGACAGCGGTCTTGATTCGACCGGTGGATTTCTTGATTACCAATTCAACAGCGACTCCTCGCTTTTGAGCCCACTTCTTGATTTGTCTGGACTGAAATCACCAACTCTGAGTTTTAAAATCTATCATGATTTAGCTCAGGTTTTCTTTTTTCGATCCTATGATATCCTCAAAATAGAAGTCGCAGAAGAAGGAGATACAAGATGGGAAACCATTGGCCGAATCTACGGTCGCAGCATGTGGGGCGGATCTCTTTATCAATTCGATCTATCAAAGTATGAAGGAAAAAGAATCAACCTACGATTTCGGCTCATCACAGACAATTTTCAAAATGCCGACGGCATTTATCTGGACGACGTTGAAATTTCCGGAGTTTCCTCCTTTGAAGAAGACATGGAAAAATATACCTTTGTAAGCGGCACTTCTTTTGCTGCTCCAATGGTTTCAGGAGTGGCAGCTCTTCTGTTGTCTCACCGTCCGGAGTTACTGATCAGCGAGTTGCGGGAAATATTGCTTGAGTCTGTCACCCCGGTCAAAGGGTTGCAGAACAAGATTCTTTCGGGTGGAATCGTCAACGCGAAAAATGCTCTGGAGTTAGCGACGGCAAAGAGAATTTTCCTTGATTACGGTTGGCATTTTCATGATCTTCCGTGGATTTATTCTCCTGTGGAGGATAACTGGAACTTTATCTCCCTAAGAGATGCAAACTTATTGACTTTCAGCGAGCAAACAAAAAGTTGGAGTGAATACAAAATATCCAACTTGAAGGAAAAATGGCTTTTCCACAATTTGCCGTTCTTATATGATCCGAAGAGTGGGGAATGGTATTATTTAAAAAACCTTGAATCCATTGATGCATGGCGAGGAAAAAACAAGAAATGGCATTTCTTCGACTCGATTCTTGAGTCTTGGCGAATGAGCATGTAGCTTATGGGGATGGATTCTTAAGCCGAATAGAGGATATCCTTTGCAATTGGAGGTGGTTTTCGTATCCTAAAGTAATTATTTAAGATTATGTTTGGTCGCCTCTTATTTCTTTTCATTACAATACCCATCGCAGAACTGTATCTATTTCTTCAACTTGGGGCTCGGATTGGTCTAATGCCCACTCTTGGCCTTATCATTCTCACGGGTTTTCTTGGTGCAGCTTTGGCGCGGCAACAAGGACTGTCGACTCTCAGCAAAATACAATCCGAACTTCGCTCGGGTAGACCACCAGCACTCAAGATGATCGAAGGTGCGATGATTGTAATTGGTGGCATTCTGCTACTCACACCCGGAATCATGACTGATCTGTTTGGTTTTGCTCTTCTGGTTCCCCGCATAAGAACGTCCCTAGCTGAGAAATTTCAGGTCAATTTTTCCAAATCCGTTCAGACCTCCCAAAATTTCAGTCGCTCTACCTCTAGCTTCAAAAGCAATGATGATGACGTCATCGACGTTTAGCAGGGTCTCTGTCTTTCTCTTTGTTTTATTGGTAACGAATTGTGGGGGAAGTGGTCTTGATGGAAAATTCGTTGGTCAAATAGGTAATAAAAAGGAAGTACAAATAGAGTTTCTCGAGGGCAATGATGTTAAATTAAGCTGCTATTGGACTGAACCACTTTTGGGTGAATATGAACGTGGTTCACTGAAGGGTAAGCCTGTTGATACTTTGGTTTTCTTCGGTCCTCAAGACAAAAACTTCAAACTCAGAATTGCTTATGAGACAAAGAAACAAGTACTGGAGGTCCTAGCAATTCATTCCAGAACCATCGGTCCAGGAGCAAGGTATGTCCCAACAGAACCTGAATCTACTTTTTTCCCAAAAAATCCCATTCTCAAGAAAATTAAACGGTAAGTTATTCGGACTCTTTCTCGGTATGCTCTTCGATCCGTCTTCGAAGTGAATCAACAAACTCTGTCCCAAGGTTTTTTCGTCTGGCGATTTCAACGTAAAATGGAATGAAATCGTCGTTCTCAAGGGACTTCACGCCAATGTTGTAAAAAGGTTCCCCTGCACTTATGAAAAAAGTCTCTTCTCCAAAAGTAAGAGTTATTCCCAATTCACTTCTGAAAATCCCCAATCTTCTTTGAGTTCGCGACACGGTGCAGACTTATTCTTTTTTTTCCAAATTGGTATCTTTCTTCAATGGCATTGAAGTAGTCCTAAAAAATGCTTAACGAGAAGTAAATATGTTTGTACTTCCTTATCGGGATGATAATCCCACCAAGAAATTTCCATTGTTTAACTGGTTTTTGATCGCACTCAATGTCTGGGTGTTTTTTGCCTATCAATTCGCACGTGATTCCTCGCAACAAGAGGCTTATTTTTCAACCTTTGGTTTCATTCCCCATACTTTCTTCGGACAAGTATCCAACTTTAGCTTTGAAAAATCCATCTGGGAATGGACAACCATATTTACTTCCATGTTCAGTCATGGAGGAGTTCTTCACCTCTTGGGCAACATGCTTTTCTTATATCTCTTTGGAGATAATGTGGAGGATGCAATGGGTAGGTCAAGGTATCTGCTTTTTTTTCTCTGTTGTGGAACGACTGCAGCACTCACACAAGGCGTTTCCTCTCCATCTTCAAACATTCCAATGGTAGGTGCTTCAGGAGCCGTATCTGGAGTGATAGGTTCATATCTTTTGGTCTACCCAAGAGCAAACATTAGGGTTTTCTACTGGTTTTTCATATTCGTAGGCACAATAAATCTCCCCGCATTCCTATTGCTTGGCTTTTGGGTAATCGAACAATTTCTTGCTCTCCCTGAATCAATGAAAGGAGCCGGAGGCGTAGCCATTGCAGCCCATTTGGGTGGTTTTGGATTTGGAATTCTAATGACGCCTGTTTTCAAAAAAAGGGGGGTTCCATTGTTTCAAAAAGGACTCACTCGCTCTTTTGCTCGCAAATCGCGTAGGTTTCGTAGAAAATGAAATCTTATCTGCAGTCAATCTGAAAGCTGTCGCGACACTGCCCTAGGAAATACTATTATGGACAAAACATATTCTCCCTATGACGTGGAAGATCGCCTTTACCAAAAATCGTTGGAAAAGGGTTGCTTTGCTGCAAAGATTGATAAGTGCAAAATGCCCTATTCAATTGTCATACCTCCTCCAAATGTAACGGGTGTTCTTACCATGGGTCATGTTTTGAACAATACCATTCAAGACATTTTAGCTCGGCGAGAAAGACAGAAGGGAAAATCCGTCCTTTGGCTACCGGGCACTGACCATGCAGGTATAGCAACTCAGACAAAAGTTGAAGAATCCCTCAGAAAAGAGGGTCGTACCAGGAAAGAACTCGGTCGTGAGAATTTTCTCGAACACGCTGCTCTCTGGCGGGACAAACACGGAGGAATCATTCTACGCCAGTTAAAAAAACTTGGATGCTCCTGCGATTGGGGGAGAAACGCACATACTTTGGATCAGAATTATTCCGATTCGGTAATTCATGCGTTCGTGAAGCTCTACAAAAAAGGATATCTTTACAGAGGTCAGCGTATGGTCAACTGGTGTCCGTCCAGTCTTACTGCACTCTCCGATGAAGAGGTCGTCATGAAACCCCAAAAAAGCATCCTCTACAAGATTCGCTACGAGATAGTCGAAACTCCGGGTTCCTATCTTGAGGTTTCAACCACTCGTCCGGAAACCATAGTCGGCGATGTGGCACTCGCGATTCATCCGGAAGATCCAAGATGGAGGAATCTAAAAGGTTTACACGCAATGAGGCCAATCAATCCAATGGCTATTCCAATTGTTGCTGATAAGGCGGTTCAAAAGGACTTTGGGACGGGAATACTTAAAATCACTCCAGCCCACGACAAATTGGATTTCGAAATCGCTCAGCGTCATGATCTTCCGCTTGTTGAAATTCTCAATCCTGACGGCACTCTCAATCAAAAAGCGGGCTATGATTTTATGGGCCTTGAGAGATTTTCAGCACGCAAACTCATAGCAAACCAATTGCAGGAAAAAGGGATTTTGATCGAAAAAGAAGAGTATGAAAACAATGTTGGATTCTCTGAGAGAGCAGACGTTCCAGTTGAACCGAGACTTTCCGAGCAATGGTTTCTCAAATATCCTCGAGTGGAAGAAGCCAAACAAGTAGTTAAGGAAGGATTGATACAGTTCTTTCCCAAAAGATGGGAGAAAACCTATTTGCATTGGTTAGACAACATTCAAGATTGGTGTATAAGCAGGCAACTCTGGTGGGGGCATCGCATTCCCGTATGGTATCGAAGGGGTGAAAACAGATCGGATCCATCAAACTTGCATGTTTCGGTCAGGGGACCCGCAGATCCGGAGAACTGGGAACAGGACGAAGATGTTCTCGATACCTGGGCTTCTTCCTGGCTATGGCCCTTGGCGACCTTAGGATGGCCTGATGAAGAAGAAATGGAGGATAAGGGCCTTGATTATTTTTATCCGACTTCCACTTTGGTTACCGGTCCAGACATTATTTTTTTCTGGGTAGCTCGGATGATTATGGCTGGGCTCGAATTCCGAGGCCCAAGCTACAAGCGGAAAGAACGGATTCCCAAAAACGAACTCGCTGAAAAAATTCCCTTCAGAAAGGTCTGTTTTACGGGTATAATCCGAGATTCAAAAGGAAGAAAAATGTCCAAATCGCTGGGAAATTCACCCGACCCGTTGGATTTGATAGCAAAATATGGAGCCGATGGATTACGACATGGGATAATGAGCATTGCTCCGAAAGGACAAGATATACGTTTCTCTGAAGAGAGAATCGAGCAAGGTAGAAACTTTTGCAACAAACTTTGGAACGTCTCGAGATTCAGACGAAATTCGGGACCCATTGAAAACAACTCACGAATCGAAATGATTTGCCGACGAATTCAATCAGAATTCTTGGACGTAAATGACCAAGCCATCTTATTGAGAGTCGCGGAAACGATGGATGAAGTTGAAAGAATTTATTCAGAATTCGAATTTAATTCCGTCCTCCAGTCGATTTATCGACTTTTCTGGTCGGATTTCTGTGATTGGTACGTGGAGGTCTCCAAAAGCAGAATAAAAGAGGATTTTAGCAAGGATAGCTGCTTGGCAATACAAGACCTATGCCTGAGGCAAATTCTCCTGCTTCTTCATCCATTCATTCCGTTCATTACCGAAGAGCTTTGGTCAAAGCTGGGCTTCTCGGCTGGAGATTCCATACAATTCACAAAACCGGAAAGTGGAGAGAGTTTTATCCAAGCGATTGAGGCAGGCGGAGTCGTTGTTGATCGAAAAGCAATGCAGGAAATGGAAAAAATTCGTGAACTGGTCACCCAACTTCGAGGGCTCAAAGCAGAAAGGAATCTATCCAAGAATAAACAGATCGCTTTTTCGTTTTTTACTGACGATGAGAACGCAGAGACAATTTTGCAAAACGAAACTTCGATCACGACCACAGTAGGAGCATCTGGTTTGACGCGACTTAAAGAAACACCCGACGGGAAAGCGGCATTGGTAACTCGAATGGGTTCTTTTTACCTCGATCTTTCCACAGAAATTGATCGGGAGGCTGAAAAAGCTAGGCTTGAAAAGGAGATAGACGGATTGAAAAAAATAATCGGAACCATTCAATCAAAACTTTCCAATAAACCTTTTCTTGCCAATGCTCCACCTCACATCGTCGAAGGAGCAAAATTCCAGTTGATTGAAAACCAAGCAAAACTTAAGAAAAACCAGGATTCATGGGCTTCCATTTCAAATGTTGAGGATTTGAAAACTTGATTGGGTGATGAAGGAATTCAGTATTAGGTTCGTTAGGGTCAATCCAATACATTAAAAACTGCATAAGTTTATGGCTTTAAGCCTTTTGAAACCCAGACAACGACCCGATTACCTGCTACCTGAAATCAAGGCTTAAGTAAGGCAGCGAGATCACTCATTTGCCTTACAATGCTTCTTCTCCCTGTTTCGACTCAAATCTTCTTTTTTGTCGAATAGGCAAATCCGGAATTTCCGGAAGTTGATCCTCATTTCTATGTTTTCCGATTATACGAGTCGCCTCTCTCTGTAATTCCAACCAGCGGGAATTCTCCAATTCAGGGGCATGCGAGATAAGAGCAAGCAAGCTCCTCCATTCGATTCGAATTCTTTCGAGATCGCCAATACTGAAATCTGAATCAAAAACTTCTGAGGAAAGCAAATTTTTGTAGTTTCTGAGTACTTCTACTGCACCCTCACCATAATCAACAGGCATCCCTTCCTTCAAATAACCTGGACAATCCTTCAAACCGAATGCGTCTCGACATACCAAAGCCAATCTAGATTCAGTGATTGCGAATGACCTGAAGCGATGTCCTGCTCTAAGATTCGAAAGATCGTAAATCAATTCACGAATGGGATAAGTTGAATCCTCCAAGGCAACCGCAATGGCCAAACCCTCACCTCTCGAAAAAATAGAGAAAATTTCACCTCTTTTTGTGGGCACGGCTTTAGAATCGATCAGACCAAGTTCCAACCATGCTTCCGAAGGACTTAGGCGACTCAAGTCTTTACGATCATCTCTCGAATTTTCCTTGAATGGAGAATCATAAACGCGTTTCACTCTTCTCATTGGTGGATTAAGCAAAAGACGGCCTCGAGCGTCACGCCAAGCAAGAATCGTAGCTTCTTCATATCGCAACCGAGCACTTAAAATCTTCCCTCGGCAAACAAATTGCTCCAACCTACCACCTTGAGAAACAAGAGGAAAAAACTCTTTGAATTCACTTTCCAAACCTTTCCGTTTCCAAATTTTCTTAGAAAACTTTTTCCTTTCTTTAGGAGATTTTCCGGTTGCCGCTAGCATCAATTTTTTTCTGAATGATTTGATTAATCTCACCTCCCCTTCAGGGTTTTCCAAATCCGTAAGGGCAAGAGGGATCTCTCTTCCATAAATCGCTTCTTTTCTTTTTCCAAATCTGCAAGGATTTCCTACTTTTACTTTGCTTAGGGTATCAGGCAAAGACAATGCTCTTACCCATTCGCCCTTTTCCAAAACCAGCGCTTCCCCCAAACGAGCTTTTGACTGCCCCCCCCTTCTTTCCCACAGTCCGATCGAATTCCTCATTTCGATGACCTTGTCCCGATCAGAATCACAAAGATGTTCGGTTTCCCGTACAAATTCATCTTCATGCGGAGCAACCAGTCTTCCCAAGAATTGCTGAAAACCAAGATTCACTTTCTCATTTGTAAACAGTCTGCGAGCCAGCCACTTAGCTGCCTTCAGATGGTCTTTGCCCTTTTTTCGTGCCTCAATCATTACACTCAGCATAGCCGGCCAATCCAAAGACTCCGATCGCTTTAACTTCGCAGGTCTGGCATCAGATAAACGAGTCTGCTTTGGACCCACGATCACAAAACCTCTTTCGTCAAAACCTCGCCTTCCTGCTCGCCCAAACATTTGCAAAAGCTCGTCTGGCCGAAGCATAGATAAATTATTTTCAACTCGATATTCTCGATCAGTCACCAAGACCGACCGCATGGAGAAATTTATTCCCGCCCCTAAGCCTGTGGTTGCAACCACTACTTGCAACTGCCCTGCCTTTGCAAGGGGTTCAACCAAACCAGCTCTTTTCAAATAGTCCAATCCACTATGATGATAAGCCACTCTTTTCCTCAAGATGCCTCCTAGCTCTTTTCCTGCTATTTTTCTTTGTTCAGTGGTTAAATCCAAAGATTCGACCTCAGGGAGTTCAGAAGCCAACTGAAGAGCAAGATCCTCTGCCGCCTTTCTTCGAGGAGCAAAAATCAAAATGGGTCCCAAGCCAAGCCGCAACGCATTTGCCACCAGTTTGGGCCATTGTCCTCGAACTTTAGGGCCTCGGAACCGATTTTTCAAGAGAGCCTCAAAAAAAACTTCGTCTAAGGGAACTGGTCTGTTCGATTCCGAAACTAAAGAAACTTTACGTCCATGGCTCTTCAACCAATCAGCCACCTCATGAGGATTGCCTACACTCCCACTCATCAATAAGAGCCTCACTTTGTTTGGAGTCATCGCAAGAGTTACTTCATAACCAGCACCTCTCTTTTCGTCTGCCAGCAGTTGATATTCATCAATCACCAACATGTCAGGAACCATTCCCTTTGATATGTTGCCGCGTTGTGTTTCCATCGTTGCAACGATTATCGGAGCATTTGGTTGGTAACGAAGATCCCCCGTAACCAAGCCGACATCCCATCCTCGCTCTCGCCAATCTCGAAATTTGTCATTCGCCAATGCTCTGGTGGGGACTGTGTAAGTCGCTTTTCCCTTCCATCCAGACTCGATCAACTTTTCAAAAACAAAGGTCTTACCCGCCCCTGTCGGCGCATGCAGAACGACATCGATTTCTTCTCTTAGAAGATTCAAGGCCTTTCTCTGCCAAAAGTCGGGCAAAGATAATGTTTCTCCGAACTGATTGATGTTGGTTTGCATTTGTCCCGCAAACCTATTGCATAAGCAAAATCAAAGATAAATCGACTAAAACCAAACAATCCAAGCTAATTTAAAATTTGCGGACAAATCAAATCAACATCATCGTAGCTTGTGGTCTCAATCGAGTAATTGGACGAGACGGCAAATTGCCTTGGCGAATCAATGCGGACTGGGAGTATTTTCTCTCCACCACTAAAGGTGGTATACTTATAATGGGAAGAAACTGCTATGAAGAGTTCAAACCACATGTAGACTCGCACGAGGTTTTGGTTTTGTCCAGAAACAAGAAAATCGTCTTTCCCGGCGCTCGCAAAACCACCTCCTTAAGTCTTGCCTTAAAAATCGCAGAAGAAGAGAGAAAGACGGCTTGGATATGCGGGGGGCAGAAGATTTATGAAGAAGCTCTTCCGATTGCACACTACTTATATCTTACTAAGATTTACGAAACTTTCTCGGGCGATGTGCATTTCCCCGCTTGGGAAAGCTTTTTCAATCGTGAAATCTCTCGTAAGACAACGAGTGAGAGTGGCTATCGCCTTGAGTTTCTTGTCTTTGCAAAATAAACGACGCAATCCCATCTCTTCGAAAGCTTGCCTCTTGTGTTATGATTTGTATGGTTTACATCTCAATTCATGGATTCTCTGAATTTTTTAACTTACGAGGAACTGGAACAAATACGCATTGAGTTTGGAACTCCGAGCTTTGTTTATGATGAGGCAATCCTTCGGGCCAATGCCAAGCAGGTTCAGGATTTTCCCAATGCATTTGGGCTTTTTGCAAGATATGCAATGAAATCCGCACCCACCGGTGCGATTCTTCGAATATTCAACGATGAAGGTTTAGGTGTTGACGCAAGTTCGGTCTTTGAAGTGGAAAGAGCAATTCGATCTGGATTTGGTACCGAACTGATTTCCTTGAGTTCCCAAGAATTGTCGGATGATTTTCGTTATTGGTTGCAGGATGGAGTGAAGATCAACCTTTGTTCCATCCATCAAATCCATAAATTTGCCAAATGGCGAATCAATGAACCAATTGGTTTGCGTTTTAATCCCGGGGTGGGTTCCGGAGGAACGAACCGTACAAATGTGGGGGGTCCTTCCAGCAGTTTCGGGATTTGGAAGGATGATTTGGAAAATGCTAAAAAATTATGCATCGAATATGGTTTGAAGGTGGAACGCATTCACACCCATATCGGTTCGGGATCAGATCCGGAAGTTTGGAAAAAGGTGGCATCAATGAGTCTGGATTTGGTGAGAGCTTTTCCTTCAGTTCAAACTTTAAACTTGGGTGGTGGTTATAAAGTCGCACGCATGGACAACGAAGAGGCAACTGATTTGAAAGAGATAGGTAATCCGGTTAAGGAACTGTTTCAAAAGTTTGCCGAGGAGACCGGTAGAAAACTTTCTCTCGAAATCGAACCTGGGACTTTTTTGCTCGCTCACGCCTGCAGTCTGGTAACTTCCGTTCAGGACGTGACTTCGACTGGATCGGAAGGATATCGTTTTTTAAAAGTCGATGGGGGGATGACTGAAATTTTACGCCCAAGTCTTTATGGAGCACAACATCCAATTGTAATAGTGACGAATCCTACTCAGGAGAGATTTCGGTCCGTAGAAAATCAAGTGGTAGTCGGACACTGCTGTGAATCAGGAGATTTGCTTACTCCTGCACCTGGTGACCCTGAGACCTTGGCACCGAGAAATCTACTTCGTGGGGAGGTAGACGATTTCTGTGTGATCGAGAGCGTAGGAGCTTATTGTTCCTCAATGTCCGCCAAAAACTACAACTCTTTCCCTGAAGCTGCTGAAATAATCAAAAAGAAAGACGGCACACTTGCAATCATAAGAAAAAGGCAGACATTTGAACAAATGGTCGAAAACGAAGTCGTGCCTTGAAACTATTTGGATACAGTCTTTTCCTTTGCTAAGAGCACTTAAGAAGGCAGATACCGGGATTGCGTGGGTCTCCCGGAGATTTTGATTGAGTGTTAAAAAGGAACTCTTGCAGATGCATGAGATGCGATGAAGATCCAAATATCGCGACCCGCAAAGGAGTGATCAATGGATAATGGCCTGCTGGTTTTATCTTTTCGATTAAAAATGAAAAAAGTTATTCGAATTCGTGAGGATCCAAAACTTTTCTGATTCTTCTTCTAGACAGTCGTACGTAAGACGGAACCCCATTTTCAAATGGAACATTAACTTCACCTTGGATCAAAGGTTGACAATATTTGATGAATTTTGCAGTCATGCTTACACCGTCTTCGGCTATCCAATCTTCAGGAATATCCTTTACTCCGTTGGCAATCTCAGACAGAGGAGCTAAACTAGTTTCACAGGCATAAGCATCACCCTCGGCGCGGACCAGTATTACCATCTTGTCGGTTTCTCCTTCCACTGCCGCCTTGACAGCGGATTTTCCAGCCATGAATGCCTCGTCGTTGTCGGTTTGAGAAGAGCAGTGTGCTGCTGCTCTTTGTCCTGTTCCCAACTTTGAAGATCGTGCTTTTACGGCAAGATTTTCCTCCACTAGATTGGCGAGAAAATCCCCAATGCCTCCTAATTGTTGGTGTCCAAAAGCATCTTGTCCACTTGCACTATTGGCTATGTAATTTCCATCCTTGTCAGTAAGTCCTTCTCCAACCACAACCAAACAGTAACGATTTTTCTTGAGAACTCGTTGAACGTCATCGACGAATTTATCTTTGGAAAAAGGTCGTTCAGGCAAGTAAATCAAATGAGGTGCATCATTTGGATTGTCTTTCGCTTTGGCAAGCGTGGAGCCAGCCGCAATCCATCCTGCATTTCTGCCCATCACTTCAACAATGGAAACCAGGTCGTGCTGTCCCATAGCTTCATGGTCTAGGGCCGTTTCACGAACCACAGAACAAATATACTTTACCACGCTGCCGTAGCCCGGGCAGTGATCGGTGGTTACCAGATCATTGTCAATTGTCTTCGGAACGCCGATAACCCTCAATGCATAACCTTTGCTTTGCGCAAGTTTGGAAATCTTGTCTGCCGTATCCTGCGAATCATTCCCTCCACAGTAAAAGAAGAAGCGAATGTTGTGGGCTTCGAAAACTTGTAGAATGCGTTCATAATCCTGTTCTCGCCTCAATTTGAACCGGCAGGTTCCGAGAGCGGAAGCAGGGGTGTAGCGAAGACCTCTTATGTTTTGCTGGGATTCTTCTGCCAGATCGATCAATTCCTCTCTCAAAATGCCAAGCACTCCATTCATCCCACCGTAAACCTCTTCAATACAGACATGATTCAGCGCCTCCGAAACAACTCCGGCTACGCTTGCGTTAATTACGGCTGTTGGACCACCTGACTGGGCTACCAAACAATTTCCTATTAGTTCCTCTGTCATGTCTTAAAATAGATATATGAAACCTTTTAATGCACATTGGTTGAAGGATATTGGCAATCGCAAAAATCACTCACTTCTCTGTTTCAGAGGTTGCTTGTTGGATCAAAGAATTGCAGGTGGTGAATAATTTTTCGCTTCTGGATATCTTTCTCCCCATGATCGTGCTCTAAGAAGAAAATATTCCACCTGTTCATTTGACGAACCCAATGCCCTTTCGCCCTTCTTGATAATCGACTGAATCGTCCTCATGTCCAGACCTACCTTTTTGTCTCTCGACAATCTCAAGACCAAGTCGTTTTCGCTGATCCTGCCTTTCCGCAAATCTTCAACGGCAGACAGAGCATGCTTCTTTATTGCTTCGTGTGCATCCTCTCTTCCAGCTCCCCTTTTTATTGATTCCATCAAAAGTGTTGTAGTGAGAAGAAAAGGCAAATAACGTTGTTTCTCGGATTCGATTACGGCTGGAAAAGCCTCCATTTGGTTCAACACCGTGATGAAGGTATCCAGGAGACCATCCAAAGCGAAGAAAGCATCAGGAAGAGCAACCCTTCTCACCACGGAGCAAGAAACATCACCTTCATTCCACTGATCTCCCGATAATTGTGAAACCATAGTCAAATGTCCATTGAGTATCGCTTGAAAACCGTTGATTCTTTCGCAACTTCGGCTGTTCATTTTATGCGGCATGGCGGAAGAACCGGTCTGACCTTCGGCAAATCCTTCACCCATAAGCTCATGTCCGGCCATTATTCTGACCGTTTTCGCAAAACTAGAAGGTGCCGAAGACAATCTGACCAAAAGAGAAACCACTTCAAAATCCAAACTTCTAGGATAAATCTGCCCAACATTTTCCCAATTTGCCGGAGCACCCAAATGCTCCATGATCTTCTTGTCTAAACTATCCGCTTTTTGTGGATTGCCCAAAAGAGTCACTTGATCAAGTCGGGTACCCACTGCACCTTTGATCCCCCGGTAGGGATATGTGGCGCACATCCGATTCATTGCCTCCAAGCCACGCTCCAATTCCTCTCCCCAATTAGCCATTCGTTTTCCCAAGGTAGTGAGTTGGGCAGGCACGTTGTGAGATCTTGCAGTTATTGGAATATTCTTATATTCGGTAGTTTTTTTTGCCAAGCCGATCAAGGCGGCGATTCCCTTTTCGAGAATGATCCCCAGTGAACGGTGTATTTGCAATTGCTCGACGTTTTCAGTCAAGTCTCTACTGGTCATGCCTTTATGAGCATGTTGATGACCTGCAAGCTCCGCGAATTCTTCCAAACGAGCTTTCACGTCGTGCTTGGTGACAACCTCTCTTTTCCTAATAGCGTCCAAATTGACACGATTCCGAACTTCTTCCGATCGCTGAATGGCAGATTTCTCGATTTTAAGGCCAAGTTCTTTTTGAGCTCGCATCACGGCAATCCAGAATTCTCGTTCCAATATAATTTTACCACTTGCTGACCAGAGAGATTTCATGGCTGGAGAAGCATAGCGTTCAGCCAATACGTTCGGAAGTTCAGGGTTCATGAATTCTCCCCGGAATTGAAGGTTTCCAGTTTATCGCAAACGCTCCGAATGATGAATTCCGGAGTGGAAGCTCCAGCAGTCACACCAACAACATCAAAAGAGGTGAATTCATGATCCCTTAGATCTTCAGCGGTTTCCACATGAAAGGTTGGTCGACCATGGGAAGAGGCAAGTTTAGCAAGTTTTCGGGTGTTAGCGGAATGTTTTCCGCCAATGACTACAATTGCATCTGCACCCTGTTCGACCAAATGGATCAAATCTGACTGACGTTCCTTGGTAGCTCCGCAAATCGTATCAAAGACGACTAATTCGGGACAAATCCTTGCCATTTCGTTTGAAAGATTGCGAAATTCATGAGTGAACATCGTAGACTGTGAAACCATAGCAACTTTCTTCCCAAGCTTGGGAAGGTGAGGAATTTCTTCTTGAGATGAAATCACATGCCCCTGCCCTTTGGCATAGCCAAGCAATCCAATGACCTCCGGATGTTCGGGATCACCAAAAATTACAATGTCATATCCTTTTTCAGCATGCATTTTGACTTTTCCCGCAATAATTCCAACATCCGGACATGTTCCATCTTTGAAAGGCAAACCAAGACTTTTGAGATATTCCCTTCTTTGGGGTGAAATACCATGTGCTCGAACAACGACAACTGACTCCCTACCATCAACCTTGTCTTCCAAATTCAAATCCTTTTTACTTTGATAATCCCCCACTTCTCGAATGTCCTCTTGGCTTAAGGCCTGCATCATCTGCTTGTTGTGAATCAAGGGTCCATCAGTGTAGACTGTCTTCATTCCCCCTTTTGCCTCTTCACGGGCAACCTGAACAGCACGCTCGACCCCCCAACAAAATCCTGCACTTTTGGCTCTTATCACTTTCATCAGCAGACATTCATTCTTAACCGTAAGTTCGAATACGTTCAATATTGATTTGCAAAAGAGTTCGCACCATTGGAGTGTGATTTCGTCGTGGGCACAAATGCGATTAGAAACCTTCTCATACTTGAGTTGCTGTTCGCACCTATTTGGTACATTTTAGGTCGGGAAGAAACCGTCTACAATTGGACTGAAGCCTCAAGAGATGGAATCGGAAAAATTTACATGGGTCGAGAGATCTCCAAAGTAATGGGGCACCTGGGTGCCTCCTGGCTGGAGCGTCCGAAGCGTGAACAGGAAGAACGAACTGACCTGCTGATCAAGAATATGGAATTGAAACCTCAGGACCAAGTTGCAGACATTGGTGCAGGGTCAGGCTATTTTTCATTCAGGATGGCTCCTTTGGTTCCCAAGGGACGAGTTTTCGCAGTAGATATATCTTCTCAGATGCTGGCCATTGTTCGGGCCAAAATAAGACAAAATGGAACCTCGAACGTTTGCCCCGTGCAAAGCACTGTGACAGACACCAAACTCAAACCCGAATCTACCGACGCCGCCCTGCTTGTAGACGCTTATCATGAATTTTCTCATCCTTATGAAATGATGCTCTCGATCTCAAAGTCGCTGAAAAGGAACGGACGATTGATTTTAATCGAGTACAGAAAAGAAGATCCATCAGTGAGGATCAAACCACTTCACAAAATGACCCAAAAACAAGCAAAACTTGAAATGCAAGCAGTTGGATTTGTTTGGGAGAAGACTTTGAATATTCTTCCTCAGCAGCATTTCATGATTTTTAGAAAACCTTAGCTTGCCGGTTGTCTGGACTTTGCATTTATTACGAATAATGAAGAAAAACCTTACGCACGCATTACTCCTCTTTCTTTTGTTTTACACTTCCTCCATGGGAAAGGAAGTCGAAATAACGGGCTATTCCTTCACGGCGCCTGATACATGGCAATCTTCAAAACCAAGCTCCAACATGAGGGTTGCTCAATTTGATGCTCCTGGTGAGGAAAAAATGGCGGAGGTAGTTTTCTACCATTTTGGTCCAGGTGGAGCTGGCGGAGTCAAAGCAAACGTGGACCGTTGGATGAAACAGTTCGAACAAGCAGAGGGAGAATCCGTAAAGACCTTAATCATTGGAGAAACAGAAGTTACATATGCTCAAGCTTATGGAACCTTCCTAAGTGGTACTCCTTTTGGTCCCAAAACACCCAAACCGGGTTTCGCAATGTTGGCTGCAATTGTACAAGGTAAGGAAGGGGCGATCTTCATCAAGATGACAGGTCCCAAGGATGCGGTGGATTCCAATTCGGCAGCATTGAAGACTATGGTGGAAGATTGCCTGAGGAAATAGTGGATGGTTGCAATTCTTGAAACATCGATTTGATTCCTAGAAGGATAGCTTGTGCGTATTCATCAGTAAGCGGAGGCAGAAGTCTGTTTATACTTTTATTGGTTTCTTTGTCATATTCTGGCCTTAGTCTATGATACACCTCCACTGAGTTCGCCACATATGGCTCCAAAAAAATTACCGGTCCGGGATAAATCCTATTGGCAAGAAGATTTCTTGCCCATACTCCATCCACCTTTCCGATTTTCAATGCGTTTGGCCCCTTGTAGACAAACGCTGGTAGTTTCGTAACTTCAGAAAAAGCCAAGGCCATTGATTCTGCTGATTTCTGTTCGAACTTCCCCCAACCATTAAGAAGTCTTTTGAGCATTTCGAATCTTTGGTTTTCGTACGCCAATTCCCCCCCCATATAGCAACCATTTACTAGAACATGGTAATCATTCCGTTCAACCAGTTGAGGATTATCAGGGTCTCTCCATGGAGCCGCATTTAAGTGAATGCAAATCGTGAGATCAGGTTGAAAGCGTTCCTGCAACAAAGTACTGCGGGCATAAATTTCACTGACTCGGTAAAACAGCATTTCTCTTCTTTTCCTAATCATTTTTTCTCTCTCGGCTGAAGAGGTAAAAGGAGGATTCAGGGATCTTTGGCTTATCCAAGACTCAGCCTCGACCATAAAATCCCATTCCCGTTTCTCAGTGACCGGTTCTCCTACATTTCGGGTGACAAATACCTCTGCCCCCTCTGCTTCAAGTAAAACTTTCGTTTTCAATGCAACTTCCAGTGTCAAGTCCCCTTCTTTGACCGGTTTGTCATTACCAATTGAAAAATGTCGCCCCTCCATCTCCGAAAATGCTCCACCAAGATGTCCAGGGTCCAAGGCAATTTTCATTTTCTTAAGAGAGGTTGGAAAAGAAACTTCGTTAGGGACTTCAGTATCTGAGTCGGCAAAATTGAGTTTGTACCAGGCGTCCTTTTCATTTGCTTTCTTGATCCGCACATGGTTTTCATCTAGGTCAATCCAGGGTTTCCACCAGGATTCTCTGGGGCAATAGAGATTTCTTAGAGTTGATTCAAATTGCTCCTTTGTCCATTTTTTTTGAAACTCGTTCAACTCGCTCCAATCTGGGCGGTCCGCAAGGGACGAGACCTTCGCTTGAACCAAAGAAACGAACAAGCAAAAGAAACTAATCAACTTAAGAAGATTCAATACCCAAACCATGTCCTCTGAAAAAGGATTTGCAAAGTTTTTTCTTTTTCCCGAGGTGTGTAAGCAATGAATTTTAGGAATTCATGCAAAAATAGGTCTAATGGATTTTTTTCATAAACAGGAAGTACTCCTCTTGGAGGATGATCTCTTGCTTGCGAAAAGAATTTCAGCATGCATTGAGGATAAAGGAGGAGAAGTCGTGCATTGCTCAACGATCCAAGAAGCCAAAAACGCCTTGAACAGCTTTTCTTTTGATGCTGCACTACTCGACCTCAATCTGCCCGATGGAGTTAGCCTGGAATTGCTTGGTGATCAGTTCATTCCGGAAAATGTTTTGACGATTCTAATGACTGGTGAAAGCGGTATTCGTCCCGCTGTGGAAGCGATGCGTTTGGGAGCAGTGGATTATCTTAGCAAACCCTTCGATCTGGAAGAGTTGCCTCTCATTTTTTCTCAATCCAGTAATCGCAGAAAAAAAACTCGCATCCGCCAACACGACATGGAAGAGAGAAAGAAAAAATCGGAAAGCCTGTTTTTTGGAGGATCTCTCGACCAAGACTTGAAGGAGCTTGAAAAAATCCTCGAAGCGGATCGTAGACTTTCCGCCCATCTCCCTCCTCTACTGATCGAAGGACCAACTGGATCAGGTAAATCCACCTATGCGCGATGGGTTCATGCAAACGGAGCAAGATCGGAACAATCATTTGTTGAAGTAAATTGTTCTGCAATTCCTGACAATTTGATTGAGTCGGAACTTTTCGGACATGAAAAAGGTGCATTTACTGATGCTAAAAGTGCTCGAATCGGACTTTTTGAGGCAGCCCATGGAGGAACACTTTTTCTTGATGAAGTCGCAAGTTTGTCTTTGCCCGCGCAAGCCAAGATCTTACTCGCAATTGAAAAAGGAAGCATTCGAAGGTTAGGAGGAACCAAAGAAATCTTAGTGGACGCGAGGATTATTGTGGCAGCAAACCAAAGTCTCCGCAAAATGGTATGCGAAAGTACTTTTCGCGAAGATTTGTTTCACCGTCTGGATCTCCTGCGAATCAATATACCTCCTCTACATGACAGGGGAAGAGACATACTTTGTCTGGCTAAGCATTTTCTTAACGGACTTTGCAAGAAATACAAGTTACCCGTGCCCCAACTCTCAAAATCAAGTGAGGATTATCTGCTTACCCATCTTTGGCCAGGCAACTCACGTGAACTCATTCACGAACTTGAACGTGCACTTGTCATGAGCCGAAGTGGGAAAGAACTGGAAATATCAAGATTGAACTTTCAAAACAAAAAAGATCCGGGCGATGCAGTTGCGGACGATTGGCTCAATACTTCCTTCTCTTTTCCATCGTCCGGATTTGATTTGGAAAAGGAAATTCTGCGCCTGATCCGGCAGGCAGTCGATCAAACAAATGGAAATGTATCCGAGGCTGCCCGGATTCTCGGAGTACCTAGGGATTACGTCCGGTATAGGCTCCAAAAAAGTATCAAGGGACAGGTTGCAAATCATGTGTTATTAAGGTAGTGTTTGAAAATGAATTTAATCAAATTCCTTCAAGACTTTATCGAAGTCTTCCACTCACTGTTTCGATGTAATCGTATTTTCTTTGCTCTTCCATTCCCCATCTCCATCTTAAGTGCTCAACCTCTCGAACTTCCACCAAATGCTCCACTTGACAATCCTGATTCCGCTCCCCCCTCCTTCCAGCCTATCATCAATTCCTACTCTCTGGATTATTGGTTGAACAGCAAAACCGAACCACAGGAACAAAACGCAGAGTCTATTCTAAGTGCCAATCAAAAACTCGATCCTGTTGCTGCTGAAAGAGACATATTGAACGCTGTCGAAAACGGTTCAATTTCCTATGAAGATGCAATCATTCCATTGTTGGAAATAAGAAAGCTTTTGGTAAAGCGGGGCGATTTGTCAGAGTCCTACAGGGCTGAAAGACCAGTTATTCCTTCCTCACTCATGGACCAGATCGAAGAAGTTCGCTCCCAAGAGCGATCCTTGAGAAATGATCTGCAAATACAAATTCAATCCCTCGGAAACGATCCGAGTTACGAGAGCATTCGCGTCACCATAGAAAATTTCAAAACTTCTAATCATTCGCGTCTGGAACAAATCAACCAACTTCGAATGGACGCTCATCAAAAATTGGAGTCTTACCAAACGGATCGACCATCTAGGTTTGAGGTGACTGATAATATGAGTTCGATTAGGGATGAATTGACTTCATTGAATCAAGAGCTCGTCGAATCCAAAAATAGTCTCTCTTCTTCAATCTTAGGTGTTCCACAAGAAATTAGAAGGGAACTACATCGCCAGTATCGTTCAGAGACAAAAAGTAAATACGAGCTGATCAAGACAAAAAATAAATCAATCAAAAAAGAGGCGAGATCGATCGTGGAGACTGGTGCCCTAAGATCAGATGATCTTTGAAAATGTTTTCTTCCTAAACACGAAAACCAGAAAAACACTTATTTTTTCTTTGGTAAATATTCACCAGAATGGTGCAAGGAATTTGGGAATATTTCTCACTCCCTTGTTTCTTCTAGTTAAAAAAAACAATTATGAAATTACCTTACTTTCTATCATTGAAGGACTTAGTTAAAGAATTTGAAAGTGGCACATTTAATGTTACTCGATCTTTGTAAATCATTTACCAAATCAAAATCATGAAAAAAACAAGTATACTTTTAATCACTGCAAGTCTTTCCGGCTTATCTTCTTTTGGGCAACCTCGCCCACCAAGACCTCCTGCTGGAATCGATTTCGAAAGTAGTGAGAGTTTACCAAGTCAAACAAGACCCCCATTACCTAATGCGGCAGAAGCTGAAATTATCGAACGAATTCAAAGTGGGGAGATCACACCAGAAGAAGGAAGGGAAAGACTTGGTGAAATACTGCCTGATCCTCTTAGGACAGGAATGGTTCCAGGAATGGTTCCAGGAATGGAAAAAAAAGGTCCGAAACCAACGCCCGGTAATTTCATGAAGGACGGAAAACCAAATGGATTCCGACCCCCGGTTCGCCCTATGAAGCCAGAACTCGATGAAAGCGTGAAAGCGTCACTTGACCAGATAAAAGGTCTTCAGGATGCTTTGGCAGAAGAAATGAAGGCCACAATGAAAGCTCAATTGGGTGAAAACGCATCAAAGGAAGAGAGACGCGAAGCGATCCGTTCTTTCCAAGAACAAAATAAGGAAAGAATTGATGCCATAAAAGAGGCTCAGAGGGAAATTTTCTCGTCAATTAGGGATGCCCGTCCTCCCAAACCAATGCGGCCGGAGTTATCAGCTGAACTTAAGGCAAAAGCCGATGCGTTAAAGGAGAAAAAGGATGAATTGCACAATGCTCGGAAACAACTTCATGAGAACTTGAAAGATGCGACCGAGGAGGACAGGGAATTGATGATTGCCGAATTCAAGGAGGCAAATAAAATCAAGCACGAAGAGGTTAAATTACAAGCCAAGGAATTAAAGGAGGAAATTCGAGCTCAAGCCATGGTCGAAACTGAAGCCACACGTACTTCGGACAGGTAGAAAATTTTCTCACGGAGATTCTCTTGTTATAATCTCCATCATTCTAAACCTCCGGTTTAACAACGAAAAAAAGGAGAGGCGGATAATTCCGTCTCTCTTTTGTCGTAGTTAAAGAAGTAGTTGAGTGCAAATTGGAAAGTTGAGAAATAAAATAAAATAAAATATGGATATCCAGTTCAGCTATTCATTATTCCCGGGTACCCAACTCAATTCCAAACTTAAGATTTTTGCTTTTGCTTCGGTTATGTTTTCCAGTTCTCATCTTCTTGGCTTAAAAACATTTGAAGAAAGACAAGGCGGGGAGGCTCAAGAAAAAAATTCAATTTTAAATCCGACAACAGAAGAATCTGAGATTTCCGATGATGAAATCAGAAAACTTCTCTTTGGCGAGGAGTCAAACTGGTATCAGTTCATTGAGGAGGAAAAGCTTCCTCTATGGATACCTTCATATTCAGGAAAAATCGGTCTTGGGTATTCGGATAACCCCAAGTATGGATCTCAAATAAGAGAGGATTCGACCTATTGGGAGCTCGAAAGCGAATTCTTCCTTCTTAGTCAGGGCAAGCCGAATTCGATGACTTACTTCTACTTATTCGGAGAAGGGAAACGCTTTACGAATTTGCCAGAACATCACTTGTCTGGGATTCTACTTGCACAAGCCGAACACACTTATAATTCCGTACAATTGGGAATGGATTTGGGGATCCGACTTAGACACACTTATTTTGACCAAGTTTTCGACTTATCTGATCTGGGTTTGCCATATTCTTTGCACATCAGATCGAATAAATCTGAATTCATACCTCATTTTTCCAAGGAATTGACCAACCAAATATCGTTACTTATGCAGGCATCCATGGGGAAAGAGGTATATCAAAAAGAAGCGGAAAATAACCAAGAAAACAGAGCAAGCTTTAAGTTGGAATGGCGGGATCATAAGTCGATTTCTTTTTACGGCGGCCTTTATGGAAGTTTGAAAAACTACAAACATCGCACTCTCAGAAACGACCAAGGAATCAGCCAAGTAGATAAAATACTTGATACTTCAAAATACGGAATAACAGTTGCCATGGAAGGAAATTGGGACTCCAAGCCCTTGGAGGAAATCAAGCTTGAATTAAAATACGAAGAATTGACTGATAATGGAGGTGGTTACTACAACTATGATAAATACATTCTCAGAACTTCAACTTTGCTCAGTTGGCAGGATTGGAATCTAGGATTGGATTTGAGCTTGAGCAATGCTCTCTATCCCAGAAGATCAAGCGATCAGGGCGATCGATTTGAGAAAATGAGTTTTGCAAATGGCATTGAACTTGCCCATCTCCTGACAGAAGATTGGAGCGTGTATCTAAAGTGGAATAGAGAGGAAGACATCTCCAATGAACAGAGCTTTGAATATTTCTCGAATTTCTTTTCTCTGGGAGCTCGCTGGCATCCCTAGATTTTAAAACTTACTTCATAAATTGAGCAAAACGAGGAAAAAGGGATGGATGGCATTTGCCGTCGTAATTGGAATAATTGCTGTGTTGACCTCATTTCTTCAATTCTCGTCTTCGCTCAAACTTCACCAACTTGCAATGTTGAGAGAGGCAAATGCCATGAAGTCAAAGGTCATTCTTATTTTAAAGGAGGTGGAAGAGTATTTCCTAGAGGAAGATTTGAACTTCATTGAGTTGGGAATGGAAGAACTTGTTCATGATTCGATTGATCTGAAGAAACAAGTGGCTCTGAGATCTTTGGAAATCCCAAAAGTGAAAAGTGTCTTCTTTTTCGAACAGAATGGTTCAGCCATCGATTTGCCCACCAATTCAAGTAGTCTATTCGCCCCAGCAAAGAGAGTCATCAAACTCAGAGAAAAGGAAGACTTGCTGAGTTTCGTTATTGAGAACAAAACAAATTTCTCGGTTCTGTTTGCAATTCAAGGGAGAGAAGATTTTGGAATTATCGAGTTATTGGTGGATCCAACCATGATCATCAATGAAATGACCATCATCGAAAAAGAAATGATTGCTCAAGGACTTTGGACCTTTGCAGCCGGGTCAGTTTTATCCTTTTTTATCTTTTTTTTATTTCTCTACAGGCTTTCCCTTACAGAAAAGAACCTATTGGAAAAGACCGCCAGTCTGCAAGAAACAAACCTGAGACTTGCAAGGGCTTACAAATCTGTAGGTCTCGGTGCACTTACAGGTCATTTAATGCATGCTCTTAAAAGTCCTCTAACGAACCTTAGGGAAATCACTTCGAAAGACGGTAATATCGATGATTCATCTAAAAAATTAATGAATTCCTCGGCCATTCAGATTCAAAGTTTGGTTTCAGAAGCACTGGGCACACTACAGGAGATTCGAAGAAAAAAAGAGTTTTATGACTTGAGCATTCAAGAAATTTTCGAAATCGCTCAGGGAAATATCTCCGATTTACATCCAAAGAGGATTGTAAGGATTATGCCTAACCCCGAACTGGAAGTTAGAATTGATAACCTTAGAGCAAACCTCATCCTTCCCATATTGAGAAACCTTATGGAAAATTCCTTTGAAGCTTCAACCAAAACCAAAGTTCAATTATCAATCAGCAGAGAAGAGGAATCCTTAAAAATTTCCGTCACGGATCAATCAGGTGGAATTTCGGATGAAAGGAGGAAAGAACTTTTTTCTCCCACAGCAAGTCACAAGTCTCAAGGTACGGGTTTGGGACTTGCTTTGTCGCACCAGTTGGCGGAAAGCTTTAATGCAACCTTACAAATGGAGGAAAGCACCGAGATAGGTACCGTTTTCTCCTTGAAATTCAGTGCTCTTCCCAGGTGAGCTTCAAAACTTATGCCTATGGTAAGTTTTTGCTGGTCATGGATAAACAAGGTGATGGCTGTAGTTTTAATTTCATGAATTTTCCCTGTTTCAAATTCTACCTTGCACTCCCAGAAAGTTCTCCAATCCATCAGTGAATCCAAAGATATTTGTTGTATTTTTCGACAAAAATGGAGTAGATTGAATTATCAGGTTTTTCCTTTGCTCCACGGCTCCTAATTATTTTGCCAGCTTACAAAAAATCTTATGGATTTTTTGCCTTTTTCTTTTGTGCAACACATCCTCCGACCTCTTTTCGAGCGGAGCGTACTGGTCTTTTCAAACTGCACCTGCAGGAGATGACTTCAACTACACCATAGAAGTAAGTTCGCACAATCTTCCTTCAGGCAATCCAGTCTTCAGTGGACATGGCTCAGCATTCGGAAATTGGGGGAATCGTGGTAATCCATTCATTGCATTCGACGGCACGACTTGGCAACCTGGCAGGGCAGCAACTTGGAATGGTCAATCGGGCTCGACGGGGAACTCCTTCCAGATCAGATTCGACTCGACGAGACTTAAAGATTTTTCGGTCAGGTTTAAATTCAGAAACAACAGCACAATGACTGGGGGTAACCTAGTGACTGCTTTCTCTGCCTTCGAATACGATGCGGGAAATGGATACCAACCTGTTCCAAACGCAAACCTTACTCTTCCCAACAATACCAGTTTCAATAACGAGTGGTCTATGGATTTGTCTTCCTTATCGGAAATTGAAGAAGTTGGTTCAGTCACTCTAAGATGGTCTTTGCCCGATCTTGATCCAACCCCAACTCCATCACAGTTGAGAATTGATGACCTGGAAATCATTGCAACGGAGGTCGTCGAGGTCATCAATAACCTGAACAATTCATCGGTGATCAGCATAACCAAAAGCTCGAATTCAGTACCAGAGGGATACACCTATCCCATCTCCATTGAAGTCCCATCCGGAATAACTTCGCCAATGCCCGTAGCAATTGTTCTTCATGGAAATGGTGATAACGGCGGAAATGCCATTTCCACTTTTCGCAACATACTCGACAATCACATTTTAGTTGGTCCGACCGGGTATCAGAATTCATGGAATGTTGTTGATGAATCATCAGATCTGCCCGACATATCCTTTCTGAAGGATCTTACGACCAAGTTGAAAACCTACGATAACGTTGATTCTAATCGAATACGGATAGTCGGAACTTCCAACGGCTCCGGATTGACCAATCGAGCTTTCATAGAAATCGATGATCCGGGAATCGATATTTTCTGTCCTCTCTTTTCCCAAATGCATAGCGGTAATTACCGCGATGGTACTTTTTACTTTCCCAGCAACGAACAAAACACAGGTGATTCTTTTGGCGAAGACAAAGGCTATGATTCTCAGAAAAATCCCACAACCGGACGAAGAATTCTTGCCATTACAAACTCAAACGACGAAACAATTCCCTATTCTGGGGGAATCAAATTTCGTACCAACTTCATGGATTCTCAGCTTTCTGCTTTCGCCATGGCAAAAAGCCAAGGATTTTCCGGAGTGCAAATCCCCAATGATTCAGGTCAATTCATACAAGAAGGGATTTACAAATTTTCTTATTTGAATGAACAAGTCGTTCATATTCAGGGAAATTCCGATCATACTTTAGATGACAACCTGAAAGAGATCATACGAGAGTATTTCAATCGTCCACCTCCTCCTGCCACCCCAAGCAATTTCATCGCATCTGCAAGAAGCACTGAACAAGTGAATTTTCAATGGGACGACAACTCCGCTGACGAAACAAATTTCATTATTGAGAAAAGTTCTACTGGGGATTCCGGGTGGACCACCTTATCCACCTTGCCTGCAAACTCAGTGATCGCAACTGACCAGCAGGTTGATCGTGGAGAAACCTGGTACTACAGAATCAAGGCGAGAAATTTATATGGTGATTCTCAATGGTCCGAGATTTCAAGCGTAATGATCGAAAGAAGCCGTCAATTACCTGTTTCCAACTACAATGTCTTGTTCATCAATGTGGATGACTTGAAGCCAATGATTGGATCTTTCGGAAATCCAACGATTAAGACTCCCAAATTGGATTTGTTAAGCTCCAGTTCCATGAACTTCACCAATGCTCATTGTCAACAAGCGATCTGCACGGCGTCAAGAGCGTCCTATCTTACAGGCCTGCGGCCTGACAGCACGAAGGTTTGGGATCTAAGAGCTCATTTTAGAGACATCTTGCCTGACGTAGTGACCATTCCTCAGCATTTTAAGGAAAATGGATACAATAGCCATGGAATCGGAAAAATTTTTCACGGATCTTCTTGGGCAATGCAAGATGTTGAAAAATCATTTGATGACTGGGAAGAAGGAAACTCCTTGTACAAATACCATGAGACCAGCCACGCAATCATGGAAGACGAAAAGGATTCTCCGCTTCCGGCAACAGACAAAGGTGAATTCCTCAGAGATGGAGTAACCCCAGTCGGAGATTCTGACTATTCAGCAGGTGTCATCGCTAATTTGGCAAATGCAAAACTTTCTCAATACAAGGACGATTACGTCAACAACGCCAAGCCATTCTTTCTCGGAGTCGGTTTCTACAAGCCTCATTTGCCCTTCACAGCTCCCAAGACTTATTGGGACTTATATGATGCTGATAACGACATCGATCTGACGGGTTACAACGGGACTAAGGTCATGCCCACTGGGACGAACGCTTTCGCTGCCCCCTATGGAGGAGAACAAAGCTCTTACAGTGGAGTTGATGACCCTCCCACCGCCTCGCAGGCCCGTCGACTGATCCATGCCTACATGGCCTGTGTATCCTACGTAGATCAACAGGTAGGCAAAATCATCGATGAACTTGAAAGACTGGAATTAGCGGACAGCACGATTGTAGTTCTATTTGGCGATCATGGTTTTCATCTTGCCGATCACGGAGCTTTCTGGGCAAAGCATTCGAATTTTGAAAATGCGACCAGAACACCATTAATCATAAGGGTTCCAGGAATGCCAAGGACGGGAAATTTCGATACACCCGTTGGATTGATCGATGTTTTTCCAACCTTGCTGGACCTCTGCTCTCTCCCTTATCCCAAGCAGCCTAATGGTTTATTTCTTGAAGGTACAAGCCTTCTTCCTTTCATTGAAGACCCCACTCAATCTTGGAAAAAGGGTGTTTTCAGCCAGTATCAAAGAAATATTTGGCGAAATCTCTCCATGGGAGACACGGTTCAGATCAATAATTCTGGAAATGGCATGGGTTATTCCATCAGGACCCGCCGCTATAGATATACCGAATGGTGGAGAACAGAATCCTCGAACAGCAATGCGCAGAAGGTATATACGGATAGAGATGTCAAACTCTTTAGTTCACCCGAAATGTATGAATTGTATGATTATGAGACGGATCCAAACGAGGCTGTTAATCTTGCAGGTAGCCCTGCTTACTCAGAAATAGAATCCAATCTCTCTACTCTGCTTCAAGGAGGAAATGGTTGGTCTTCCGCCGCTGCCGTTCCCTCTCCGAAGAATACTTTTCAACTATCCATTTCTTCCGAAACCGGTGGATCCGTAGCTGGAGAAGGAAATTTCACCTACGGAGAAGAATCCCCCATTACAGCAATTCCAAACCCAGGATATGACTTCTCGGGCTGGTTGGGTTCAGGAGTGACCGATTCCAATATCTCATCCACAACAGTGACCATGACGGACGATCGAAATCTTACCGCTTCCTTTACCCTCAAGTCCTATCTTTTGAGCTTGAACGTGGTTGGGGGAGGTACCGTTACCGGGGGTGGCATGCACTCTCATGGAACCATGGTTCAAATTACCGCGAATCCGAGTATTGGGTATTCCTTCAGCGGATGGACTGGTGCCACTACTTCGAATCCGAATTCTCTCTCCAACTCTGTACATATGACACAAGACACGACTTTGACGGCAACCTTCTCTGCAAACTCTTTTCCTCATGCAACCTTGGAATGGAATGCATCAACCGGTGGAGTCATTTTTTCTTCCCCTGCGATCGGACCGGATGGCAGCATATACGTTGGTTCTAGTGATAAGAAACTACATGCCTTCAATTCGGATGGCACTTCCAAATGGACGTTTGAAACTGGAGACTGGGTCGATTCGTCTCCATCGGTAGGAAAAGACGGAAAAGTCTACGTCGGATCATGGGACAACAAACTATATGCAATTGATTCAAACGATGGATCTCTATTATGGGACTTCAACACCAGCAGCAGTATTACGGCAAGTCCTGCCATCGGACAAGACGGTAGAATCTACGTAGGCTCACACGATTACTTTTTCTACGCAATTGAGCCAAACGGTTCCAAAGCATGGGAATATTTTGCAGGACAACCCATTTCATCCTCCGCTGCAATCAGCCAGAACGGAACTCTATATTTTGGTGATGAAAATGGAACTCTTCATGCCGTCAATCCAGACGGTTCAAGCAAATGGATTTACTCCGTAGACGAAATCGTCGATACAAACAATTCCATTGTTTCTTCGCCTGCCTTGGATCTCTCTGGGAATATATATTTTGGAAGTGGCAACGGATACTGCTATTCCTTGTCCGATCTTGGAGGCAATGCCTCTTTGAATTGGAAATATCTGACAAACGACCGGGTCGACGTATCTCCCGTTCTCGGACTCGATTATGAAGTCTTTTTCGTTTCCAGAGATGGTTACCTGTACTCCTTTGACACTCTTACAATGAGCAATAGCGGGTCTCCGAATTGGTACAACCTGGTCGGGGACGTCTTTTACAGTTCTCCAGTAATAGATGCAAATGGTAGAGTGTATGTCGTCGCCTACACTGGCGGGGGCGAAAATCATATCTTTGCCTTCGAATCCGATGGTACCAAAGCTTGGGACTCCAACGACACCTCTTGTCCTTTTGAAATCGGCTCCATCGTCGATTCATCCTTGGTCTTGGATAAAGATGGTAACCTCTATTTCGGATCCTATGATTCAAAACTTTATTCCCTTAATGTTGGCACAAGCTCCGCCGATTCGGATTGGCCCCAATTTCAGCGCAACTCTCGACGAGATGGTGCTTGGCCTAGTTACTCGGTACGAATTATGATTTCCCCTGACGGATCAGGATATGCAATCGGAGCTGGAATCTACAATCAGGGTGCTACAGCTACGTTGTCCATCTTTCCCAATAATGAACTGGGATACGTCTTCGATCATTGGTCAAATGGAACAATTGGATCAGACAATCCCCTTGTCTTAGTTGTTGATTCAGACCTTAATTTGACTGCCAATTTAGAACTCACTTCCTACGACCTTACAGTAACGTCAGGGATTGGTGGGACTTCTTCGAACGGGGGAGATTTCAAACATGGGGTACTTGCTTCCATTTACGCAATACCAGACACCGGTTATTCCTTTGCAGGATGGTCAGGGGAAGGAGTGACCGACGCCAATAATTCCTCCTCTTTGGTCAGAATGACACAAGACCGCTCCGTTTCCGCCGCTTTCTCCATCAACTCCTATCCCTTAAGTCTGTCTGCGGAAAATGGCGGAGGGGTTTCAGGGGCTGGGAATTTCGCTCACGGTTCCCTTGCTTCCATTACCGCAATCCCAGACGAGGGTTACGTTTTCACCGGCTGGTCGGGGGAAGGGGTTACTGATGCAAACGCACCAATCACCACTGTGAGCATGACCGAAGCCCGCTCGGTCTCCGCAACTTTTTCTTTGAACGCCTATCCCTTAAGTCTGTCTGCGGAAAATGGCGGTGGGGTTTCAGGGGCTGGGAATTTCGCTCATGGGAACTTCGCTTCCATTACCGCAATCCCGGACGAGGGGTACGTTTTCACCGGCTGGTCGGGGGAAGGGGTTACTGACGCAAACGCACCCATCACCACCGTCAGCATGACTCAAGCCCGCTCG
>CACMZN010000002.1 GCA_902618175.1 uncultured Verrucomicrobiota bacterium | reverse complement strand
CACAGTAAAAGAAACAATAGAACTTTTGGTTGGAGGAATAAGAGCAGGGCTGGGCTATTTGGGTGCGAAAGATTTAGTTAAACACAAGCAAAGAGCAAGATTTATTCGAGTAACGCAGGCAGGACAGAAAGAGTCTGCAACGCACGATGTCATCGAAATTAAGAGAAACGAGTTCTCTAGATCCTAAAATGGAAATAATTCCAAGGATTTGCAAATGAGAGATAAAATCGAAGAAATGCCTACTATTACTTCCGTGCTCGGAATCAGCATGGGAGATGAGGGAAAAGGCAGAGTGGTGCATGAATTATTGGATCTCTTGGAAAAGGAATGGGGTAAACCGCCCTTCGGAGTGCTAAAGGTTAATGGGGGTGCAAATGCAGGCCATACCGCTGCAGGCTTAAAGCTAAATTTGCTTCCATCAGGAGTTGGAAATTCAAGGGTAGAATGTCTGCTTATTGGTTCAGGTGTGGTTGCTGACCCAAGAAAATTCATTTGGGAAGCGAAGCCACTGGAATCACGTGGAATTACTGTAATGAAACGGTTGAGAATTGATCAGAGGTGCCAAGTGAGCGATCTTTGTCATCGTCTGCTTGACTTGGCTTGGGAAAACTACAGGGAAAAGGTTCTTGGGTTGGAAAACCGAGGCACTACCGGCCGCGGAATTAGCCCTGCCTATTGCGATGAGACAAGCCAATGGCAAATCTTCTATCAAGTATTTCAAGAAGAGAGGTCTGTCTACCGGTCTATGTTAAAGTCAAGAATGCAACGTGCCATGGACACCATCCGTTATGTCTGTAAAGTAAGTGAATCAGATTGGCGCGGGTTCTTCGAGACCCTCTCAAATTCCGAACACAAAGCAAACAAATCAGCTTTGGATGAAGGCTTTTTTTCACCAGACGAATTCAATTTCATGCCCTTTGCTTCGGCTGAACCCTTTTCACTCGATTTTGAACTCCTGGAAAATACCTATTGGGAAGCGGGAATGAAACTTGTTGACTGCATTTATGACGTTCGCGAACTCATGCTAACCAGCGTCCACAAAAAAAAAGTCGTGGTTGCAGAATTTGGACAAGCCTATTGGCTTGATAAAAGGCATGGTTTCACCCCTAACGTAACTGCTTCTCACACGACCGGCACGGAGCTTTTTAATTCGGCAGGCATTCCTCTTTCCAAAATTTCTCAAGTTGGCTGTTGCAAAGCCTATGACACAAAAGTTGGAACTCACCATTTCATAACCAAACTTGACCAAATTCACGATCCATGGGGTAAGAAATTGTCGAAACTCGAATTTGGCACTTCTACGGGAAGACAACGAATGGTTGGTTGGTTTGACTCAGTTGAAAAAGGAAACGCATTGCGTTATGGAGGTTTCGATCATCTTGTAATCAACAAATTGGACGCTCTTACAGCAACGGATTCATCGATGTCGCACCTAAAGATATGCACAGCGTATGAATCCCCCGATGGAAGTTTTTCCAAGACCGTCCCAAGAGATGAAATTTCTCGTAAAATGATGGTTCCTTTTTATGAAAGTTTTCCAGTCTGGACCGAAGATCTCCAAAAAATCCGTTCGTACGAAGATTTTCCATTGGAAGCAAAGAATTATCTATCACGAATGATTTGCAGTTTGATTGAAGTTGCTTATCCGGAAGGTTTTGAAAATGTAAATCTTCCCCAACTTCTTTTCATTGGAGTTGGTCCAAGTCCAGGACAAGTCATTGGGAATCTACCTTCCACCCTTAGCTTTATCGATCACTATAAAAGTCAGGTTCTGAGTCATTTGTCGTGAATTCCTCTCCAAGGATGCTCGAAAAGTTTATGCGCCGTCTAGAACTGGACGATATAGATAAGAGCGCTTTGTCAAAACAATTTTCTTTTTTCTTGGAAGAAGAAGTGGGAAGAAACAACTTGGGATCACCCTTGAATGGAGACTTAACGACTAAGGTTTGCCAAATCAATTCAAAGGGAAAAGCGAAACTCGTTGCTAGAGAAAACATCATCGTCTGCGGATTAGCTTTGGTCCCACTTTTATTTGAGTCCTTCGGATTAAAAAAATTAGAGTTTGAAACTAATGCATCAGATGGAGATGAAATCCGTTCAGGAACTGAATTTGCGAGAATACAAGGTTTTGAAAATCAGATATTACTGATCGAGAGAACGATGCTTAATATTATTCAGAGACTTTCGGGCATTGCATCTAAAACAAAAAGATTTGTCAGGCTCGCATCACCATATGGCGTGCATTTTCTGGATACCAGAAAAACCACACCCGGACTGAGACAGCTTGAAAAGTACGCAACCGCATGCGGAGGAGGAAAAAACCATCGTCTTAGACTAGACCGTCAAATTCTCATTAAGGACAACCACTTGGCCTCGAAAGGAATTCGTTCACCCATACAGTTGGAAGATTTCCTAAAAAAAATTCGAGAAAATCAGCCTGACGAGCTTATTGAAGTCGAAATCGATGACCTTGAACAATTAAAGGCGGCAATGAAATCAGGTATAGATGCGATTTTATTGGATAACTTTGAGCCAGAAAGGGTTCATGAAGCAGTACAAATTAACCAAAACAAATGTATACTTGAAGCGAGTGGTGGAATAAATGAATCAACCATTGAGAAATACGCTCGAGCAAAGCCCCATTTTATCTCGAGTGGAGCACCAATTCATGCTTCTCGCTGGTTGGACATTGGATTGGATTGGTATTAAATTTTTTTCTATGGCTGAGTATCCAAAAGGGAGAAGAAAAAACATTAAACCAAAGGGAATCCATTCTGATTACCTGTTGAAGAAAAATCCAAGTAGTTTTGTTCTCAAGATGCTGCTTTCCGCTTCCCCCTACTATGTTTCTGGAAGCTTGCTTGCTGAAAAACTCAACATGTCCAGGGTTGGCGTATGGTCAAGAATTAATAAACTCAGGAAGCAGGGTTTAGTCATAGAAGCTACTCAAAATAGAGGCTACCGTATTGCTAAGGAACCAGATTATTTCAATCTGTCCCTAATCAAAGCTTTGCTCAGCGACTACAAGGATGATTTCAAAGTGATTGTTTTGGACAAGACAGACAGCACCAACAGTGAGGCTGAGAGATTGCTGGCCAACGGTGAGAAAACTCCCTTTGCGATACTTGCCAACATGCAAAGAAATGGACGAGGAAGACTTGGAAAAGAATGGCATAGCCCGAAAGAAGGTAATTTATACCTGTCAATTGCTTTCCGTCCTGAAGCGGATCTTGAAAAGTTACGAACTTTTACTCTCTTCCAAGGAGTAAGACTATGCAACTTTCTGCGAGATCAAACCGGTATCGACGACATATACCTAAAGTGGCCAAATGATTTGGTTTGGAAGGGGAAAAAAATGGGTGGCATGCTAACAGAGGCATCTATCGACTTCGAACAGGTCAAAACTCTCATTTTTGGACTCGGACTTAATATCAATGGTAATTGTGAAAGCTACCCCTCAGGCATAAAATCCCATTCAACTTCGTTGGTAAATCTATGCGGTGAAAAGGTTCGATTAAATGAAGTAGCGTCCAAAATCATAAAAACGATAATTCTTACCTACAACGATTCCATGAGTGGAAAATTTGAGGATGAACTTCAAAATAAATGGGCATCTTTTGATTTTCTCAAAGGGAAAAAAGTAGAATTTTCAGCCCAAGGCAATAAGTTTACAGGTAAGGCAGATGGAATAGATTGTGATGGCAGTCTAAGATTGAAACTCAGAAATGGCAGGATGAAAAAAATAACAGCTGGAGAAATCAGTATCAAGAAATGAGTGAGCAAAGTAAATTTCTGCTATGTTTGGACATTGGCAATTCTTCAGCGAAACTCGGAAAGTTTGATCATGGCGTTCTTAAGAAAGTCATTTCCAGGGGAACCAAAGAATTTTTAAGAAATCCAAAAATTCTTTTTTCTAAAGTTGGTAATGAAAAATTACCTATCGTATATTGTAGTGTTGTTCCGGAGGTTGAAAAAAAAGTTATCAGTTTTGCTAGGGAAAACAGTTTAGACTTAAATACCTTCACCTGGGACTTGTTTGAAGATTTACCCATATCTTATCCCAATCCAGAAGAAATCGGCTCTGATAGGCTTGCTAATGCGTATGCCGCATTTCATCTTCATTCTCCGAATTCCATTGTAGTTGACATAGGAACAGCCACAACTTTTGACGTCATAACCTCGTGGGGAGGTTATGAAGGAGGAGTAATTGCTCCAGGTCCGCAGGGGTATCTTGATTTCTTACACTGGAAAACTGCTCTTTTACCACAACTTAAAGTATCGATAAACCAATCTTTTGATCAACCGTTTGGAAAGTCAACCGAAGCTGCAATGCGGTTAGGAGTTCGGTTGGGTCATGATCATATGACCCGAGGAATTCTTGATAACTTGATGGAGTGGTTTGTAGGCAAACATCAGATTAAACCAAAAGTTCTCCTTGTCGGAGGTGCATCCGAAAATTTCAATCTGATTTCTGCTCTTTTTACTCCGAATCTTACCTTGGAAGGTCTTGCGTTAGCTTACCAAAGAAAGCATTTTGAAATTTTCAATTCATGACTGTTGAAACTAAACCGCTACCTATAATTGAAGTTATAAATCTCAGAAAGAGATACGGATTGATACAAGCTCTTAAGGGGATAAGCTTTTCTGTTGGAAGAGGTGAAATCGTAGGTTTTCTCGGGCCAAATGGAGCAGGTAAGAGCACCACTCTTAGAATCCTTTCTGGTCTTATTCCGGCTGATTCTGGTGAAGCCAAGGTATGTGGTGTCGATCTAGCTGAAGAAGAAGGCGAAGTAAGAAATCACATTGGTTATCTTGCAGAGAACAATCCATTACCGGAGGATCTAAGGGTTATCGAATATCTAAAGTTCAGAGCTCATTTGAAAGGCCTTGAGGGAAGTCGAAAGCGTGAGCGAATCAGAATAGTCTTGGATATTTGTGATCTTGAAAGATCAGTTTCAGAGAGAAAAATCGGTAACTTATCAAAGGGATTTCGACAACGAGTTGGAATAGCAGACTCTTTACTTGCCGAGCCAAGATTAGTCATATTGGATGAACCGACCATTGGACTGGATCCCAGGCAATCCGCAATTACTAGAAAAATGATGGAGCGCTTGCGAGGAGAAGTCTCTTTCTTGCTTTCGAGTCATATTCTTTCTGAAGTTGAAGCATGCTGTGATCGCATGATCATTCTAAGCCACGGACAAATCGTTGCTGAAGGAACATTGCAGGAATTGCAAAAAAAATTTGTAAACAAAACGATTTTTGAAGTTGTAACTTGTGGGAACCGGATTGACTTGCAGAGAATTGTCAGACAAGTGGATTCCACATGCGAACTGTTGCAAGACGATCCGGTTGAAATTTCCGGTAAAAGGAGATTCATATTCTCGACAGAAAAAGGGGAGTCTTTGGCTGAAAAAATTCTAAAGGTCTTGCTTTCGGAAAACTCTCTCAGTTTATCTGAATTTCAAATTGCTCGCCCTGATTTGGAAACAATTTTTCTACGGGCTACTAAAAAAAACTGGGAAGAACAGGATCTTCTGAGCCGCAGAAATCGACGCACAAATTTAGTTTCCGGTAGAAAGACCCCAAACATTCAATCGTGATGCAGGGTTATTGGGTTATTTTACGCTCCGAAATGTTTAGCCTATTCATTTCTCCTGCCACTTATGTAGCAAGCTTTTATTTTCTTTCTCTTATTGGAGTTGGATTTCGTTTTTTCATCGAGAGCTTTTCAAGTACAAATTGGATTTTACCCCCTCTTTCTTCTCTTGTTCTTGGGTTGATCTTTGGGGCACCTGCTCTGATACCTTTCCTTACGATGAGGTCATTCGCTGAAGAGAGACGCTTGGGAACTCTTGAGACTCTAATGTCAGCTCCTGTCAACTCGTGGGCGTTAGTATTGGGAAAGTGGAGTGCAAGTTACCTTTTTTTCATACTCATAGCTTCAGGTGCCTTTTGCTTCCCAATAATTCTTTCGCTTTTTTTTCCCGAGCAGGCAAAATCCTTGGGGTTTGCTCGTTTTGAACATTGGATTGGGGGTGCTTCATTTTTATTCGTTTTTGGAGCAAGCTTCACGGCAATAGGAATTTTTGCGAGCTCTACTACCAAAAATCAGATGGTCGCTGGAATGCTTACCTTCACTCTGCTTACGCTTTACATTTCAATAATGGCATTCTCATTTGGTGAGGCAGAATCTTTGCAAAACATTGACAGTCCAATTCAATTTTTAAGAGCATGTATGGGCTCTCTTGATGACGGCTTGGACAAATTACAACATTTTGCAGTTGGAGTTATTGACATCGGGACGATTCTAAACCAAGTGATTGTTCTTCTTTTTTTCTTGATTCTATCAACCATACAAGTGGAACGCCTCAGGGTCTAATGGACTTCAAGCATGCCAAAAGAAATCGCAGGTTTGATCACTGGATCATGATTTCTCTTTTGTCTTCCTTGGTATTGGGTCTGAATTTTCTTAGTTCGAAGGTTGAATATCAACTTGATCTCACACCTGATTCCAAATTTTCGCTCTCCAAGGAAAGCCTCGCCAGGTTAGACAAAATGATAATGCCCATAGACATTATCATAACTTTAAGAGATCAAAACAAACTCCCTAAGGTCGTGCAAAAACTAGTTCATGATCTAAAACTTTTGCTCGATAGTTTCGAAAATGCTGAAACTGCTCAACCAGTCAGAATCTACAGAGTAAATGTTGACTCCCCAAACGCACCACAAGAACTTTTGGAAAAATATAAGATCTCTGAACCTAACCTTATCATCATTGCAACTCCCGACGGTAGAAAAAAAACAATCTTCAGATATCAGGATTTTGAAGGTACTAATCCATATGATCAATCTAAAGCATTTCGTTCGAAGGATTCACAGGCTCGTCAGTCCATATGGGAATCTGGCTTTTACGAAAACTGGATCGAAGCTGGAAATGGCGTTTTGAAACCCACCACATTTAGAGGTGAAGAGAAAATTATGAGAGACATAATTGAGCTTGCAGGAAAAAAAACAAATAGAAAAGTAGCCTACTTTTCCAGAGGACACGGTGAAAAAAGTCCTGCTGACGTTGATGTGGAAAAAGGTTATTCTGTTTTCAGAAGCATGCTGGAAGATAGAAACGTTGATGTTTCGTCACTTGATTTAAGTGTGTTGGAAAGCATGCCGGAAGATGCACAAATCATGATTATTGCTGGTCCAAAAGCTACTTTTCAAGACAAGGAAATTGCAATGCTTAGGAATTTCATCAATAACAAAAATGGCAGCTTGTTGATTGCTATAGATCCAACGGAAGGAGTGTCATTGGTGGACAGACCTGCCTTCGGTTTTCGACCTTTGTTGAAGGAATGGGGAATCAGGTGTCATGACATGCTTGTATATGATCCGAACAGAAACTATTTCGATGTCTTTTCAAGTTCCTACTCATTGTGGACTTATCCAAAAGAAAATCCGCACCCAGTGATCAAAAATTTAAGAGATCAACAATTTTCAATACTTACCGAAAAATGCCGACCCGTTGAGATTGAAAGGAATATCGCAAAGGAAATCAAATCATCCGAATTAATTTATTCTTCCAAATCATCTTGGGCACTGTCGGGATGGCCAAAAAGAGAATTCCCCCCTGTTAGAAACACACTGTTAGATTTGGAGGGACCTGTTCCCATAATATCTGTTGCACAAGCTGTTCAAAAGAACAAACAAAACAAACTAAATACCCGAATGGGAAGATTGGCTGTATTAGGAAGTTCATCCATATTAACCAATCAATACCTAAAAAACAACGGCGGAAACAAATCGCTTTCTCAAAACCTAATTCATTGGCTAAAGGATTCGGAGGAGATGCTTGACATCCCCCCAAAGGAAATAATCTCTTACAATATATCTATGACTAGTGAGGAATTTGATAAAATGCTATACTCACTTGGCATCGTACCTGGTGCAATTGCCCTTATTGGCATATTCGTAGGATGGTTGAGAAAAGAACTCTAGCTGATGAAACGACCAAAAACTCTTCTTGTTGTAGCGAATTTAGTCCTTGTTATAATTATATATTTTAGCCTGATTGAAGAAAAAGACTCTACTGTCAGCCTGAATGACGAAATAAATAAGCTTGTTTCCACTTTGGATAAGATCCAAATCTTGAATCCTTCTAAGGAAAAAAACCTCACAATGGTTCGAGAAAACCAAGAGTGGATAATTAAAATTCCAATTACTTGGCCAGTTGAAAAACTTGTATATTCAAGTTTCATTTCGAAGCTTTCCCATCTAAATCCTGAATTTCTGTTCAATTTTACAAAATTAACAGAGCGCGGTGAAATAATGAGTGATTATGGCTTTGATGATAATTCTACTTATTTGAGTCTGCACGGGAATGGAATAAACCTCCAAGTTACAATTGGAAAAGACACTCGTGATAATGAATCAATATATGTAATGATTCACATCTCCGATGTCATTGATAAATCAATTTGGCGAGTTTCAAAAGATTTAAAGGACCTTTTATCTCCAGATCCACAAGATTGGTCTCTGCCCAACTTCATCAACCTTCCTCTTTACGCAATCGATGAGGCTTCAGTCGTTTTCCAAAATGATGAAACTACAAGTAATCAAACAAAGATCGTTCGTGAACTTGACGACTGGTTTTTCAAATTTCCTTTTAATGCAAAAGCAAATAATGAAAAAGTTTTGTTTTTACTAAACAAACTTGTTTCAGAAAAAATAAGTGCATTTCCTTCGAATACTTTAGCCTTGGATACTAAATCCAAAAGTCAAATCCAACTCAACATCAATGGTATGGGCAAAAAGTATGAATTTTATTTTTCACCACGCATTGATGAAGATTCCACTCAAATTCTTGTTTCATCAAATTCAGGAAACACTCCTTTTTTAATAGAACAAAGCTTTATGGATAATTTATACCAATGGAGTACCAAACTCCGTGAGAGAACTATTTTCAACTTAAGTGTAGATAACATTAAAGCAATGAAGATCAAAGGAAAGGAAAAGGAAATTAAGTTCTCCTCAGACTCAAGCAAGTTATGGAACATATTGGAAACCAAATCTAATCAAGGCGGATCTTTTGAAATTGATATAAGCTCCATAAAAGACTTCTTACGGTCGCTCAATCAAATAGAGGTCAATAAATTTGTTTCCTTCAATCCAGACTTGAAAGAAATTCAAAAATTTGGATTTGATGAACCCAGTTTTGAGATTTCGATTACTAATCGTGACAATTCAAAACAATCTGTTTTAATTTGTGAAACTGGCGAGCAGTCATCATTGTGGAAAACTTACATTTCCGACCAATCTCTGATATGCCTGGTTGAGGCTAACTGGCCAGATATTCTCATAACTGACAGACTTCATTATCGCCGTAAAAACTTGGTGAGTCCAGACTCGAAACCTAGTAAAATCATTTTGAAAGAAAATGCGAACAGCCAAGAAAAAGTAGTGTCGCTTGAAGAAGGTGATACCTCCTTTCAAGCACTATCGAATTTCAATGCAGAAGAGTTCATTCATGAAGGTTTCAATAAAGAAGGTGCTTGGGTTGAAGGAGATTGGGTTCCCTGGAAATATTCAATTTCTTTTGTTGATGACACAGGAGATATAAAAAACAGATTTTTCATCAGTGAAAGAAAAGGTGCTACGTCTTGGTTTGGCGGTAGCGAAGACTTTGGACTTACATTCAAGCTTCCAATAAACATTATCGATGAACTTTCAGAGGTAATCAAAAAGTTCAAACCTTCTGATCAGGACTTGTAAATCCTCGAATAAGGTGAGTTCAAGAACACTCTTAAGGTTTTTTAAAATATTAAGAAATGAAACGGATAAGTTGTTATGGATTACTTTGATGATTCAAATAATATTCATAATTGTTATAAACATTAGTATACCAATCCCTCAAAAAGCGGTAGACTTGTTATTTCGTAATTTGAATCAAGATCTTACGCTCATCTTTAAAAACACTTCTATCCAACTGCCTAACAAAATTGTAGCTGAGGAAGTTTTTTTGTATAAAGATAATGTTAAATTTGCCAAAATAAAAAAGCTTGAATTAGTAGTCGGCCTAACTTCCTTATCGAGCGCTCACCAGTACCCGATCAAATCATTAAAGTTTGAAAATCTGACTTATCTTTTAAACAATGAGGATAATAGTCAAATTGAATTAAAATCGTTTAGAGTTATGAATTTCAATGATGATTCTTTTTTATATAGTTTTCTAGTGAAATTTAATGAAGTGTTCATTAACACAAGAGGCACTTACAAGCATTTCAGATTTGATAAAAAAAATACAGTCCTCTCGCCCAATATCTTCGATTCAATGGACCAATTTAACATTTTGCTTGGCTCCAATATTGACAGAGTTTCCTTGCTTGGAAATACAGTTCTTGATGTTCATATCAGTTTTAAAGAAAAAGGTGGGATTTATCTTTGCCAGCGTGGTGGAAATGCTCCACAAAACAAACAAAAATTAATATCCGGAGCTCAAGTTACACTATTGCTTGAGAACATAGAACCAGAAAAAATTAGATTTTCAACTCTTGCAAGTGCGAGTAAAATAAAGACAGATTTAGATAAAACTAAATTTACTTTCTCAAATGTAATGTTTTCAGGAAACAATATAATTGACATGAAAGAAAATAAGATCAGGAAAGAATATTTATCCATTTTCATTGGTCGAACTTTTCTTGATGGTGTAATCAATGGTTATCTTCCTCAGATCAAAATTGATCGAAATGAAAAAAAAGAAAAGTCGCTTAGTTTCTTAACTTTTCAAGAAAGTGAATCTGAAGTACTTTTACAACTCACTGATGCTACCGATCAAAAAGCCATTTCAGGCAAAGCTATACTCAAACCTGAGGAGATTAACTTATCAAAAAAACGTAATTTATCTAACCTAAAAATCTTTTCAGGTCATCAAATTTCACTAAATCTTAAGGAAAATTTGTCTCCCACAAGTCATGAATTTCCTACAATGTTCCAAGCACGTGCTTATGATCTTTCGATTTTGGAATCTAAAGAGGGTAATTTTACCCTGAAGGGTGAAATTAAAGATGATTATTCTCTAGAAGTAAGAAATTTTCATGCAAGGGTAGGTTCAAGCGAAGCAACCGGAAGTTATTGGCAAAAATGGAAACAACCTCTTTATCGTTTTTTGATAAAGGGCACTCTTGTACCCACAGACATCAACAACTGGTTTGATGAGTGGTGGAGTTCGACCTGGTCTGATTTCGAATTTGGACTCAAACCATCCTTCGGGGATTTTTCAATTAAGGGTGAATGGGGTGGTCCAAAAGGAAACTCATCCACTGTAGGTAAAATAATATCTAACAATATAAAATATCGAAATCTTCCTGTCAATAAGTCTGATGTCGATCTTCGAATAGGAGAGAAGAAAACGGTAATCAATTGTAACTACTTAAAACATTCTGAAGGTGAACTTCAAGGAATGCTTACCTTTCCAAGACGCCATATGAACTCACCAGAATTGCTCTCATTTAAGATTAATGGCGAGTTTCCTTTAAATGCTGGGAGAAAGGTATTCGGAAAAGGAGTCGAGGAAATTCTAACGAATGCCAATGCAACAGTTCTAGACGTCAAGGCAAGAGGTAATATTGCCAAAAAAGATTCCGATTACCCAAACAAATACATGGACAAATATGTGATTAAGCTTAAGTCAGAAAAAAATGCTTCTTTTTTTGGTCTGCTCACAAGCAAACTCAATGGTGAAATTTCAAATCAAGAAAATGTTATGATTGGTAATTTTCCACAAATTCAGGTTGCTGAAGGAAAAGCCTCCTTAGAATTTAAAAAAACGAATAAGGAAAGTCAGGGATTTTTAAATATCAAAGTAAATCTTAAGAATGCAAATCGGTTTGCCCTTTTTGAAATGTTGCAGAACCAGACTGACTCCAGAATTGTAAATCGTTCGGAACAAAAAAAAGAACGTGAACCATCTGCTGTTCCAAAAGGGTCGTTAAATTTAACTTTTGATGCAAGAGGTCCAATCGAGGATTACCTACAATTTGAAGGAGTTGGTTTTATGACTCTACGAGAAGAAGGGATGGGGCAAATAAATCTACTTGGTAATATTTCCAAAGAACTTTCTAGACTGGGATTACCAGTTCCTAGCCGAGCTTTTTCATTCGACAAATTAGAGACACCATTCCGAATTCAACATGAGAATTTGTTTTTTGATCGAATGATCCTTTCTGGCCCTCTTTCTTTGCTTGAGTCGAGAGGTAGTTTAAACATCGTAAGCGGAAAGATAGATTTCCTTTCGAGGTTGAAACTGATTGGAAACCTTCCGATACCAATCATAAGGGAAATCTTAGGATTTGCTGATCCAATTTCAAAGTTGGCGGAGATAAGAATTTCTGGCAATATGGATAACCCAAAGTGGGATTTGCTTGTAAATCCTTCCGCATTGATACCATGATACGAAAATGAGAGTGATTAAATTGGTGCATTACTTCCGAAAATAAATTTTATACAACTTCAAATCTAACAAAATAAGGAGGATATTAGCCTTGGACTTAAGTGATTTAAAAGGGATTATTTCTTTGATGCATAGGTCGGATCTAACCGAGCTTGAAATTGAGATACAGGATCTAAAGTTAAGGCTTGCCAGACCAGGTTCCAATCAAATTCCTAGACAAACAATCATCCATAAAGATACAAGTTCTCCAAATCCATCTGTGGAGTCCAACAAAGCTGTGATCTCTCCAAAAGAAAAAGGTTTGGAAGTGTTCACTTCTCCAATGGTTGGTACCTTCTACCGCAAGCCTTCCCCCGACGAACCCTCTTTTGTACAAGTTGGAGACTTGGTAAAACCCGGAGACGTCATTTGCATCATTGAGGCAATGAAGGTGATGAATGAGATAAAATCAGAATGTTCTGGAGAAATAATTGAGATATCCGTTGAGGATGGAAACAGCGTCGAATATGGACAGGGTTTATTTAAGATTCGTAACAAAGACGGCTAATGATCCGTAAGATTCTCATTGCCAATCGAGGTGAAATTGCTCTTCGAATTGTCAGAGCTTGCAGAGAACTTGGCATTCGCACTCTAGCGGTTTATTCAGAAGCAGATGAGCAATCCCTTCACGTACAATTGGCTGACGAAGCAATTTGCATAGGTCCAGCCGCGGGAAACGAGAGTTATCTTCGAGCTGACCGAATTCTTAGTGCCGCGGAGGTGGCAGATGTCGATGCAATCCACCCTGGTTATGGTTTCCTATCAGAAAACGCGGAATTCGCTGAACAATGTGAATCATGTAATATTACATTCATTGGACCTAAATCTGAAACAATAAGCCAAATGGGCGATAAAGCTAAAGCTCGCGAAACGGTTGCCAATGCAGGTGTTCCTATTATTCCGGGCAGCGAAGGCGCATTGGAGAACGATATAATTGCGACTAAGTTTGCCCAAAAAATTGGTTTTCCCGTTATCATTAAAGCAGTTGCTGGCGGAGGCGGTCGTGGTATGAGGATTGCCCATAATGCCGTGACGTTTGCAAAAGAATTTCAATCTGCTCGGCTAGAGGCCACAAAAGCATTCGGAAATGGAAGCCTGTACATAGAGAAGTATTTGGCAAATCCCCGCCACATTGAATTTCAAATACTTGCTGATCGTCACGGTAGCGTCATCCATTTGGGAGAAAGAGATTGTTCGGTGCAGAGAAGACATCAGAAAGTAATAGAAGAATCTCCTTCACCCTTTCTAGATAAAAGCTTGAGAAACAGAATGGGAAAAGCAGCGATTAAGGCCGCGATCGCTTCGGAGTATATAAATGCTGGAACAGTTGAATTTCTCGTTGATGAAAAAGGTAAGTTTTATTTCATAGAAATGAATACTCGCATCCAAGTTGAGCATGGTGTAACTGAAGAAGCAACTGGGATTGATTTGATCAAGGAACAGATTCAAATTGCATCGGGAAATCGCTTGAGCATGGCTCAGAAAGAAGTGGTTATGGCGAAGCATGCGATTGAATGTAGAATTTGTGCAGAAAATCCAGCTATGGGCTTCATCCCCTCCCCAGGTAGGATTGGACTATACTATGCACCTGGTGGTCATGGAGTAAGAGTGGACTCCCATGTCTATGGCGGATACACCGTGTCTCCTCATTATGACAGCATGATATGCAAACTTATCTCTTATGGAAGAACAAGAAAGATTGCACTTGATAGGATGTACAGAGCTCTAAGCGAATACATTATTAGAGGAATTGATACAAATATTGAATTCCTTAAGGCTGTAATACTCGATCCCGCTTTTAGACAAGGGGAAGCAACCACTTCTTATGTAGAAGAATTTCTATCTCGGGCCCCTAAAGATCTGTTTGACAAAAAAAATCAGGAATAGAAAACCAACATGACAAGTAAGAAAAAAGATGAACTAGTCGAAGAAAATATCCCAACAATTTCAGAAGAATCAAGCGAGCTAGGAACCATTCGAATTAACCACAGCGTAGTCGCTGGTATTGTTCGACTGGCAACTCAATCCGTTGGGGGAGTTGTAAACGTTGGGGGAGGTGGTGTAGTCGAAGGCTTGACTGACTTCTTCTCCAAAAAAGAATCTGAACGGGGCGTAAGAGTTTCGGAGTCTGCAAACGGAGGGTATGACATAGAGGTAAGAGTCGTCCTGGAATTCGGAGTTGACTTAGCTAAAGTAGGAATAGCGATACAAGAATCTATCCGTGACCAAATACTTTCCATGACAGGTAACCATGCCAAAACCATCGATGTGGTCATTGATGACATAAAAATGGAACTGGGTGAAAAAGATAGTGAAGATGATCAATGGGCAAGCTCGGCTACTTCCTAAATAGTTTCAACAAAAATGTTCTTTGAAAAACTAAAGACTTATTTTTCTCTTTCTCTCTCAGAGGCAGCTGTTCTTCCATATTATTGGTATGGATGGGGTCTTTTTTTTACCCTTGTTGTCCTGTTGTGGATCCTAAGCAGACTGAAGCGTGACTTGGTTCCTGTATTTAGCGACGAAGAGGGCGGTGTTCACATTACTTCTCAGGCTCTGGAAGAACTGGTTAAAAAGTCATGTGCATCGATGCATGGGTTTGAAACACCTTCTACACGCATTTTTCTTAAAAGTGGGGAATTAAGATTGAGGGTAAGCTTGGATGTAAGTCTAGATGGTAACGTTAAGGAGATTCGCTCTTCCTTGCGGCGCAAAATCGAAAACATCATGGTTGAGAACCTTAGTTTTTCCAATTTTGGAGGCGTCGATATCGTAATTAAGGGGTTTAAGGAAGAGGCTTCCTGAATTAGAGTAAATGGAAACGCTCAATTTCTTTTGCACAACACTGGCTTACAAATCTTAATTGGTACTTTTTTACCCCTTACATCTGCTTCCCAGTTTGACATGTTTGAGTAACCACAGAATTCAGCGTTAAGCCATGCACTCCCTACAGGACAGTCAGCGATAGGCGAAAACCCTCCAGAAAGTACTTTTCCAGCTTCCTTTCCAGAAAAGTATAACCTCGCGCCGCTTCGCGGGATACGCCTTGAATGCACTTCGAAATGCAAAACCCTTCCCCTGGAGATTTTGCCTTTGTCTTTGAAGAGAGCGCTTCTACTTAAAAATTCTCCTTTGTCAAAGCTCACCGTCCAAGAAAGTCCAGCTTGAATAGGAGAAATTTCTTCTGACAACTCATTTCCATAAAGAGCAAAACCCGCTTCCAATCGAAGGCTGTCTCTTGCTGCAATCCCAGCCCAAGATAATTTTTCAGGAGCATTTGCTTTCTCAAAGTAAGCAACCAAATCGGTGATTTTTTTTTCTGGAACGTAAATTTCAAAACCATCTTCACCGGTATACCCCGTTCTTGCCAAGAGTATTGGAATATCACCAAGATTGAATTGTTTAAAATGCATTTTATCGATGTTGACGATTCTTGTTCCAAAAAATTTTGACATTAACTCGAAACTCCTTGGTCCTTGCAGGGCAAGTTGGCTGAAATGGAAAGAACGATCCATCACTTCACAGTTGAAACTCCCTTTATGTTCCTCAAGAAAATCGAGATCTTTTGAAATGTTTGAAGCATTCACACACAGCAGGTAGTTTTGATGTGATACTTTATAAACAATCAAATCGTCGACTGTTCCACCGTTTCGGTAGCATAACGGAGAATAAATTGCCTGTCCGTCTTTACATTTTCGAATGTCGTTAGTGATGACAAAATTCAAGAAATCAGTCGCTTCAGCACCGGATACCTCGATTTCGCCCATATGGGAAACGTCAAAAAAACTATATTCTTTTCGCGTTGCCATATGTTCATCCAATGAACTGCCGTAAGAAATTGGCATTTGCCAACCAGCGAAGCTGGTAAATCTAGCTGCGTTACCTAGATGATACGTATGGAGAGGTAGTTTTCTCAAATCATTCATAATCTTACTTGCTTGCCTTGGTTATCAAGAATCAATTTGCTTCTTCATACAATGCATAAGGAAGCATTTCTTGACCATATTATTAAACCTCAATGACTAGTGAGCTAGTAATTGCAATTATACTGACGATAGGCATCTCAGCTTTGTGTTCCACTCTGGAAGCAATGATACTGAGCGTCACCTCAGCGGAAATTGAATCCCTCAAGAAATCATCTCCTAAAAGAGGATTAATGTTGGAAAAGTTCAGGAATGAAATTGAAGAAACTTCTTCCGCCATTCTTAGCCTGAATACAATAGCAAATACCTTAGGTGCAACCCTCGTTGGTGGACTCGCAGAGAAGTCTTTCGGCGGCGAAGGCAACAACTTACTGATTTTTGCCTGCGGAATGACTTTGGGAATCCTATTCTTTGCTGAGATACTTCCAAAAAATCTCGCAGTTTCCTATCGATCCGAAATGCTTCCAATGCTTGTCAGGCCACTATATTTGATTAGGATCGGAATGTCGCCCTTTTCTAAAATATGCAAAGCCACTGTGAAAGCAGTTGTCCCAGAAAAAGAACGAAGCGAAGATAGTGATGAAGAAGAAATCATTCTTTTGGCTCAGAAAGGCGCAAAGGCCGGTACTCTCACAAACGAAGAAAGCGATTGGGTTACCAATGCGCTTAAATTGGATGATGTCGAAGTCAGTGAAATCATGACTCCCAGAACCGTTATGCTTGCATTTGAGGACTCGAAAACTGTGGAGGAAGTTTTTTCAAAACATCCGAATGTTCCATTTGCTCGCATTCCAATCTTCTCCAATGTGATTGATCATGTCTCAGGAATCGTTCGTCGACGCGATCTGCATAATGCTATGGTGGAAGGAAATTCTCACCTAAAGCTGAAGGAATTGTCAATAGATGCTGTCTTTCTTCCGGAAAATGCATCTGCGGATAAAGCTTTGCGTCTGCTCTTAGTTAAACACAGTCAATTGAGCGTGGTCGTCGACGAATTTGGCTCCGTTGCCGGAGTTTTAGCAATGGAAGACATAATTGAAAGCATTCTTGGACAGGAAATCTTCGAGCATGACGACCTTGCGGTCGACATGAGAGAATTGGCTAAAAGAAAACATGCCGATCAAATAAGTTCTCCATCGAATTCCAAAATCGCCAACAAAAAGAATCCCAAATGACAGAATCCTTAGCATTTTGGGAACACAATCTAAGTCCTTTTTTGTGGAAATTCCCGAAGTCATGGGGTGATTGGGGTCCTGGTGGAATTCGATGGTATGGTCTCAGCTATTTAGCTGGATTTGCGTGTGCATATTATTTGCTCAAGATCTATCACGCTCAGAATCGAAGTCCTTACGAACCAGAACAAGCTTTGAATCTAATGACTTTTCAAGTCATTGGTGTATTGATTGGTGGAAGAGTCGGATTTCTCTTTTTTTATCAGTTTGACTCCATGCTCGAAGACCCGCTTGTTCTTCTAAGGGTATGGGAAGGTGGCATGGCAAGTCACGGAGGATTCATTGGTGTGGCACTTGCCACAATTTGGTATGTCAGAATATCAAAGCAGAATCTTTTTCCAGTTGCAGATATTATTGTAAGCATTGCCAGTCCGGGACTATTCTTCGGAAGAATAGCAAATTTCATCAATGGAGAATTATGGGGGCGGACAACAGAAGTCTTTTGGGGTGTGCTTTTTCCCAAAGCACCTGATTTTACACTTGGTATCGCACGTCATCCTTCTCAGTTGTATGCCGCTGTTCTAGAAGGTCTGCTAACTTTTTTTTTCGTCCAATACAGGTTTTGGAAATCAGATATAGCACAAAAAATTCCTGGCAGGCTTGCTGGTGAATTTCTTGTCGTTTATTCGATTGCAAGAATCATTGGAGAATTCTTTCGTGAACCCGATGCACCGCTCATATTAGGAATGTCAAGGGGACAATTTTATTCAATCCTTCTTCTTTTCAGTGGAATTATCCTCATGAAAACAGCAAGTCAACGGGCAAACTCCTTACAAGATGAGAGGTAGTAATTCAAGCTGATGCGAAAGCGGACTCGTGTAAATTATCAGTTGAGAATGATTTGTCTTTGACATGTTCAATCAATCCAAGACAAAACTATACTGCATAGGGACAATTTAATGATCGGCAATCTCTTCGGCTTACTTTCAAATGACATAGGCATAGACCTTGGTACTGCGAATACCTTGGTTTTCGTCAGAGATCGTGGCATTGTTCTGCGCGAACCTAGTGTCGTTGCCAGATACAAGACCAGCAAGAAGGTTTGTGCAGTTGGTGCGGATGCCAAAAGAATGCTTGGCCGAACTCCCGGAACGATAGAAGCACTTCGTCCCATGAAAGATGGTGTGATAGCTGATTTTGAGATTTCAGAGGCAATGTTGAGATATTTTATACAAAAAGTTGAAAAGCGAAAGTTGGTTCCTCCGCGTGTTGTCATAGCTGTTCCCTCCGGCATCACTGCAGTGGAGAAAAGAGCGGTGAAAGACTCTGCGATAAGAGCGGGAGCACGGGAGGTTTTGCTACTGGGGGAGCCAATGGCAGCCTCCATTGGAGCTGGACTGCCGATTGACGAGGAATATGCAAATATGATTGTCGACATCGGAGGAGGTACTACCGAGGTAGCAATTATTTCGATTTCCGGTGTATCTTATCAAAGAAGTATTCGTGTGGGTGGCGATGAACTTGACGAGTCGATCATTGCTTACATGAAAAGAGCATACGGACTTTTGATAGGTGAAAGAACTTCGGAAGAGATCAAATTCAAGGTTGGTTCAGCAGCTCCGATAAAAAATGGCGAATTGAGTATGGACGTGCGTGGAAGAGACGCGACTGCTGGTTTGCCCAAGACGATTCACATAACTTCTCAAGAGATTCGAGAGGAGGCTCTAAAGGAAGTAGTTTCTCAAATTGTGGACTTGGTAAAAAATGCATTAGATCGATGCCAGCCAGAACATTCGGCTGATTTAATTGATCGTGGAATAGTTTTGGCAGGGGGCGGTGCTTTGATCCGCGGACTTGATCAGGTAATCAGTGATGCGACTGGATTGACTGTTATCCAAGCAGATGACCCCTTGTGCTGCGTTGCCAATGGAACTGGCAAATTCCTTAATCTACTTGGCACGCTCAGTCGTGAGCAAGTAGATAGGTTGGTAACCCAGTAAATTTGGAATTGGGGAATCTATCCAACATAAAAAAATCCCGTCCCTTTTTTCATCTAGGTCTTTTTGCTCTTGTTTGGTTTGTAGTTCCAAGCGGATGGAAGATCGCGACCAAATCAAACTTTAGCGAATTTCACGCTCCAATCTGGGAAGTTGGCTCAAGAATGCAGGACATAAGTCACTACTGGGGACACTTGACTGACTCCAAACGCACCTTGATAGAAAAGGGCAAGCAGATGCAAAGAAGAAACCATGGTCGACTTCTGCAGCTAAATGAGCTTGAGACTTTGGAAGCAAAAGGGAAGAGACTTCGGCTTTTGCAATCGGAAATATCAGCTTTGGAAAAAGAATTGAAAATCGATGCCGAAAGGACTTTCGTACCTGTAGTTGCAAGAGTTTCTCTAAGATCACTTTCCGCTTGGTGGCAGGAAATTTTTTTAAGAAAGGGACTAGCTGAAGGACTTGGATTGGGAATGGGGGTAATATTCAAAGGGGGTATGTTAGGAAGAATCACAACAGAAAATCAGAGGTCGTCTGGGGTTGAATTGATCACCAATCCAAGCTTTCGTATCGTCGCACATTTTTCAGGTGATGACCGTCCTGTAACTTTTCAAGGAAATGGAATTCTCCCTGGCGGAGATCCGCTTGGAATCGTGTTCGATGTTCCGCAAGACATGATTGCGAGCAGAGAAAACCCCCTTCAGCTCATGAGTTCATCTTTGGGGAAGTCATTCCCCAGGGGAATTCCCATTGGTTGGGTAATTGAATTGGAGGGTGATGAGGACGGTCTTTTCAAAACAGGCTTAGTCTATCTGGATAATGAACTAACCAAGGTTCAAGAAGTAACCGTACTTTTGCCCATTGAATAAGATGCTTAAGTCAAACCTTGCAGCTTTTCTTATTTTATTCAGTAATTTTTTCGTTATTCAACTGCTCGCGCAGATAAACTCAACCCTCGGAAAATATGGCGTCTTTTTATTTGTCCCTGGGCTTTTCTTTTTTTCAGTCTCCATGCATCTCCGTGGAGCCAGAGCAATGCTTGTCCTTTTCAGTACAGGATTTTTGCTCGATTTTCAGTTTCACACCTACTTTGGATTTCATCCTTTTCTTTTGGTGGTTTTCCATTTGATTGGAACCATGTTCGTACAAATGGGAAAACAAGGCGAACGAATAAGACCCCTTTTATTTCAATTAATTGCACAAATTCTGATTTCATCCCTCTGGTATTTCCCCCTATCAATGAAATTTGACGATGCAACAAATTACTTGAAGTTGCGATTCTTGACTGATCAGATAATTTCCATGTTAGTATTGGTTCCCTTATGCTTATGGTTTCATAACTTCGTTCAAATTATTTTACAAAAAGCTACGGTAATCGATGATGGCAAAGAAAGGATTGCTTGATGAAACTTGAAAAGCATAAATCGGAAAAGAATCGACTCATGATCTTCAAAAGTCTCTACGGGATTCTTTTTTTCATTCTCCTGTCTTTTCTTGTTCAAAGACAAGTTTTTGAAGCTGAGGATTATCACGAAAAAGAGAGAAAACAGGGACAAAGAAGGATCATCAGACCAGGCTCTCGTGGAGACGTCCTAGATCGAGAGGGAAGACTTCTAATAGGAAATGAAGCACACTTCACTGCCGTATTGCATCTTGAGAATCTGAAAAAGGAAATTTGGGAGAAAAAAAAAGTTCTTCGTAACCTAGCCTTTGACCTGAGGAAAGAATTTAACCTTTATCCTCTCCTTTCTCTCAACCAATTGATTAACCGCTGTTTTCATGAAGAATTCATCGCCAATAGAGAGATCACACTTTCAGGATATGCCTTGCAAAAAAATCAAGCTCGGTCGAGACCCAGAGTTTTCATCGATGGCCAAAGACAGGATGTGAAAGAAGAAAAAGATGGATTTTGGTCATGTCAGCTCACCTTGCCAAAACAGGAAGCCATCCATTTGATCAACTTTGAGAATACAACGAACGAAGTTGAAGCAAATGCAGCAGGTTTGTTTCGAGTTACTTTTTTACTTGATGACTCGGGGTTGCCTTTGCCTTTTCAAAATGCCAAGCCTGCAAATGGAAATTGGTTGAAATTTCTCTTACCTACTGAAGGGACCGGAGCGGAATTCAATACAAGCGGATTTTCTCTCGAATGGGAGGCTCGGCTAGCGGTAGTCGCAAATTATCAGCAAAAAGTGAACAGGCTTCTGCAAAGAAATGATGAAATTTCAATGAGCGAACTCAAAAAGCATTGGCTTAGAAGACTTGTCATGCCTTTGGAATTAAGTACCAATTTGCTTCCTCATGAATATGCAGTTTTGGTGGAAGGATTATCTGCTGATTCGCCCATTCAAATCCAAGCAGAAGCGATTCGTCACTATCCTCATGGGTCCCTTGCCTCTCATGTCTTAGGATATGTTGGAAGCGGGTACGAATCGAATCCAAGAGGTCTTTCGGGAGAAGATTTGGCAACCTTTGAAATTAAAGGTCGTACTGGCAAATCAGGGATAGAAAGAAAATTCGATTCCAAACTAAGAGGTAAAGATGGGGGTGATATATGGCGCGTCAATCCAATGGGTTCTCGCTTTGAACGCATCGAAAGAAAAAGATCTGAAAAAGGCCAGACGATTCAAACTTCAATCGATCTAGATATTCAAAAAATTGCGGAATCCTCCTTAGAAAGGATTTCAAGAAAAGTCGTCTCGTATAGAGTTTTGCCAGATCTTGACTGGAAGAACACCATTCAAAAGAGAACTCGGAAAGAACTGATTACAACCAATGAAAGAGAACTGAGCCCGGAACTTCTTCTTTCAGCATTTCAAGATGCTCCGTTTCCTCTTGGTCCCAGTGAAGCTTCCACAGTTGCTGGCTTTAGAGGTACTCCGAAAGATGCAGAGAGTCTCTTAAGGCTTCTCTATTCCAAAGGAGTACTCGAAGTCCAGGATACGATTCCCAGGAAATACGTCATTGCTCCTCCCCCAAATCCACCTGGGGCAGCAGTTCTGCTGGATTTGGAGAGCGGCGAAATTTTGGCTCTTGCAAGCATGCCAAATTACAACCTTGAAAAATTTTCACCAAGAATTACTCAATCTGAGTATGACAAAATAGAAAGAATGGGAGCTTGGTTGCCAAGGGCTTGGCATCCGGGATATTGTCCTGCTTCCCCATTTAAATTGGTAACTGCGGTTGCAGCACTGCGAGCTAAAGTGGTGAGCCCCGAGGAGACAATTGTATGCGATGGAATCTACAAAGGAATGATTTGCCATTGTTATCCGGGAAAACACGGAGAAATGAATCTGATCAGTGCCGAAGCACAAAGCTGCAATGTCTATTTTTTTCAATTGGCAGAAAGACTCGGACAAGATCCTCTTATTTTGGAGGCAAAGTCGTTCGGGATGGCTCAAACTCCAAATATAGAGCTTCCTAAGTTGCGAAACTCGCCCAATGTCCCTGATCCTGAATGGAAAAGAAAAAAAGTGGGGGAAAAGTGGGCCTTGGAAGATACCTTCAATGTTGCAATCGGACAGGGAGGGCTCAGGCAAAGTCCTTTGCAAATGGCATGCTTTGCAGCCGCCTTAGCAAAAAGACAGAAGATATTCGAACCAACCTTGATCAAAACAAAACGCATCATCCCTCCATCTGAACCTATAGGGCTTGCTGACGACGACTATGATGCCCTTATCGCAGGCATGCATCAAGCAACGATTTCAGGGACCGCAAAAAGATGTCAAATTCCAGGAATACCGATTGCAGGAAAAACTGGAACTGCTCAATGGCGTAACCACAACATGAAATTATCCCTTGCCTGGTTCATCGGTTTTGCACCAGTGAAAAAACCAGAAGTTGCGATTGCGGTACTGATAGAAGGAGTAATTCCCCAGGACCATATACAGGGTGGGTTAACGGCTACGCCTGTGGCAAAAGAGATTTTAGAGGCTTATTTCGAGAAAAAAGCTATTAAACTTGCAAAATTCAATTAAAAGGAAAATTTCTGCTCACTACTATGGTTGCTACAAAATCAAGCATGCTTCCACTTGGAACCAAAGCGCCCTACTTTGAACTTTTGGATACTCGTACAAAGGAGTGGGTTTCTTTTTCAGATAAAACGAAAAGAAGTGGCTACCTCATGGCTTTTATTTGCAATCACTGTCCCTACGTTATTCACTTGAAAAGTCACCTTCCCATTCTTTTTAACGAGTTACTTGGCAAAAACCTTTCAGTCTTTGCAATCTCTTCCAACGACGCCAATAAATACCCTGCCGATTCACCGGAAAAGATGTCGGATCTCGCAAGAGAATTAGACTTTAAGTTTCCTTATCTATACGATGAAAGCCAAGAAACCGCGAAATCCTATCGAGCAGCATGTACACCTGACTTTTTTCTATTCGATGAAAATAAAGAACTCTTTTACCGGGGTCAGTACGACGAATCCAGACCTAGCAACCAGTCTAAGGTATCAGGAAAAGATCTGACAAACGCCATTGAACTTATGTTGAAGGGTAAGCCACCACCTCCAGAACAAATACCCAGCTTAGGTTGCAACATTAAATGGAAATAGGAATTACTTGGAAGTCATCACATAAACCCCATCCCAATCATCACCAGGAGGATTTTCACGCATCGTTTTCACCCGATCAATCAAAATCATTGAAGGGTTGTCCTTGACCCCGGGAGTCACACCAGGCTTGTTAGGCTCCATCGCTTTTGCTTTTTCAAACATTTTCAAAGCTCCCTCCCAGTCTTGAGCTAGGTATTTATTGATGCCCTGACTGAAGCAGTCCAAGCAGTCCTGTGTTTCCTGGTTAAGTTCCTTCATGAAACCTGTGGGTTCAAACATGGCCACAGGTTGCTTCCTTCCTTTTACAACGATTTTATCCAAATACCTAAAGGCAATGTCATCTTGCGTATATTGAGACTCCAATTTAGTCTCTTCGGTAACCATTATGTATGCTCCATATGCTTTGGCTCCGCTTTCGCAACGCGCAGCCAAGTTGACCATATCTCCCATCATGGTGTAATTGAATCGATCCTTGGCTCCCATATTTCCAACCGTGGCCGTCCCAGTATTGCAACCAATTCGAGTTTGCATCTTTGCAACGATATCTGGCCACTTATCTCCCTCGGATTTCCATTTCTCTCGAAGCTCAATCTGCTTTTTTTGCATCCGAATTGCGGTTTTCACCGACTGATAGGCATGATCATTCATGGGAATAGGCGCTCCATACATCGCCACGATTGCATCACCGATGTACTTGTCCAAAGTACCTTTTTCTTCTTGAAGGATTTCTGTCATTGCCGAAAGGTAATCATTCATAAGCTCCACCAGGCCAGTTGGTGTAAGTAGTTCGGAAAAACTTGAAAAAGCCTGAACATCACTGAAGAAAGCCGTAATTTGGGTCTCTTCACCTCCCAAACTTGGTTCCTCGCCGGAATTAACCATTTGATCGACCAATTCCGAGGAAACGTAGCTACCAAACATACCCTTCAACCGACCTTTTGCCTTTTGCTCGATAACCACCATGGCGGCCAACCCGATGAATGAAGTGCTCAAACCGGAGCACAAGGGTGTCGTTACGGGCCACACCACATGAGTTTTGGAAAATGTGATAAAGCAAAAAAGTACGTATCCTGCGAGCAGAACCAGACCACCGGCTTGTACCAGACTCGCTTTATTACCCTGATAAACTGCCAAAAGAGCCATGATTATGCAAATTACGACAGTTGCCGCATGATCAACATCTTTAGGTAATCTTGTTAAAAATTCCCCAGTCGTAAGAGTCTTGATTAAATTACCATGAACGCCAACTTTGGGAACAGAAGCGCTATCAAAAGGGGTTGGTGCAAGATCCTGAAAGGTTTTTTCCTCCGGTCCCAGCAAAACAATCGAATCTTTGAAGCAGGCAAAAAAAGCATTTATTCGTGAAAGTTCCTCTTTCTGATCAACTAAATTTCTACTGTTGGTTACTATTGCTTCCTGAATCGCTTTTTTCTTCTCTTTTAAATCATCGTTTTCAGGATTTTTGTCCAAAGCACTCTCGATCATTCCCAAATACTTTGGTCCCTTAAGGCTCGCCAACTTGTCTTCCAAGGATACGATTGTATTCCTTACCTGATCTTGGAATTTCGCGTTTTGCAGGACATCCCTCATTCCACACATAGGATTGAATTTTGATTCGAGAGTAGGCGGCATGAAATAGTATGCTATTCCTTGAACAACTTGCGAAAGCTGATCAAAACTGGGTATTTCATCTTTTTTTTCAGGGGCTGCCAGAAGTCTTTTGCTGTAATCAATGAGTTCTTCCTCCAAACCAAGATTTTGCATTTTCTCAATCAGATCGGAGTTCTTCGAGACCGTAAGACCCTCAACCCGATTGAGAAAGGTTATGAATATAGAAGGTATATTTTCTAGGTACATATCGTAATTCTCTTCGGCGTATGCCCTTTTGGCAGCCATCATCAGGTTTTTTTCCTTCAATTCTTCAGTCCACTTGGAAAACCAATTAACCTCTAAAAATTGCTTTTCAGTTAATGAACAATCAATAATTTTGGCTCCATCTCTGTCCATAATGGCGAACTGATTTCCGTCATCAGTAATCTGAACGGCATTCTCATCAACACCATAATATGCCAGAAGAGACTCCACACCTAATGTAAAGACACGACGATTTCGATAAAGCGGGACTTCGTTGGGCAAACTGTCCACCAAATTACCAAGTGAAGCGTCGCCCGGTTCACGCGCATAGATTAATCTCAAGGTATTATTCCCCTCTATGATTTCAGTTTCCGAATTGCCTTCCAGCCTTAGTTTCCTACGAGAGACTTCTTGGAATTCAAGTTTGCTTTCACTAAGTCTCGAATGTATTTCTGAAAGTTCCAAGTTTTTTTCCGCCAAAAGACTTTGCAGTTGATCATACTTCGTTCTGACAGTGCTCAGTGAAAGGGAAAGGTTTGATCTCGAGACTTTCAATTGTTCTGCAGAAAGACTTTTAGGCATTGCCTCAGAGAACTTGGTAAGTTTGGAAACCAACAGTTGCATCTCCTTGGATCTGGCTTCAATTTGAGGTTTGATAACTGCAGACAGAGAGGGATTCTGGGATAAAGTCAGTTCAAAATTTCCCATCACTTGTTGAAGTTCGGCAATTTCATTTGCTATTCTGGTTCTTTCTTCAGAACCAATTTCTGAATCTATATCAGGGGCCAAATAAATGGATAATATCTCATTTCTTTCTTTTATGCGTTGGTCAATTTGTGGCTGTACAATAGCAGAAAGACTTGGATTGTCCGATAATGTGCTTGAAAAGTTTTTTATTGCCTGATCCATCTCTTCGACTTTCGTTTGACGAATTTCCAACTTTGCGATTTTTTCACTCAAATCCGATTTCTTCTTTTCAATCGACTTAAGTTCATCATTTTTTGTCGACATCAGCTTCTCGATTCCCTCCATTTTTTCCGATATTGCAGTTACTACTTTGCGGAGATTGGAGAGTTGAATTTCATTATCTCGTGGTAATTCAAACTTTAGCTTGCTCTGCTTACCTCCCAAAAGATTGTAAGCGTGAGCCTTTCCACGCGATGGGAACCATAGAGGCACCCATCTAGGAACGGCATCCACTGCTCTGAAAGGAGGGACCGTGAAGGATCCCTTTCGTCCTAAATATTTATCATTTTTGTAAGTTAGCAAGGGATATGTGGGAGATTCAGGATAATGGAATTTTTCCGACTTGAGGGAGGCTTCCATAGAAAAGCCGTCCTTGAAAAGCGGAGGGAACGCACTCTCCCGGGTTGGTTTGACGAAAGGAGTTGGAACCCCTGAATACAAGCAACCCAAAACCACTCGGTCGGGATATTTTTCAATTAATTCACCGATGGCAGCATCACTCCTGAATGAATTTTCTTCAGGAACCATCTTAGACATGCTCTTGGGAGTAAATCCAAAGTCAAAACCCAGCACTCGTGCGTCTCCTCTTTCTAAAAGAGCCAAAGCAGTATCTCGAAAAAAAGCACGATCCCATGGTCTTTCTCCAACACCATCCATGGCGAGCGTTGCAGCATCAAAGTTAACGTAGGTTAGCCTGGGCACAACAGGAACAGTTTTGTTGCCTTCGACTGTGATCATCGATTTGGAATCACTATGAATTGATTGAGGAATCTCTCCCCTGAAAATCATGCGCCAATCAAGAGACTTTGTCTTGAGCTTTTCAAGCAATCCCAATTCGCTTAGCGTAATCCAAATAAACGGAATAAGCATGAGACATGTGAATGTAATTCTTGATTCCTTGCTAAGTTTGATCATAGGATTGAATTTCTGGATTAGTGGTGGGGATATGAGAACAATCTTCAATCTGTCCTCATCGGCAAGCGGAAAATCAGTGATTTTACGTAGTTTCAAATACGCTTGGACAAAACCAAGGTTTGGGTACGCTCTTCAAATTGCATTCTATGACAAAAGACACGAACAAGAACATTCCCCCTCCTCCTGAAGAACAGGAAAGGATAAAGAACGAAGCCTCCTGGATCAATTTGCTACGTCAGGAAATAAGTAGAGTAATCATCGGACAGAGATACTTGGTTGATCGATTAATAGTAGGCTTGTTGGCGAATGGTCATATTTTGCTCGAGGGTGTTCCCGGTTTGGCAAAAACCCTTGCAGTCAAAACCCTTTCGCAATGCCTGCGGGCCGATTTCAAAAGAATACAATTCACTCCTGATCTGTTACCCGCCGATGTTTTGGGCACCCTAATATACAGCCCGAACAAAGGAGTGTTTTCTACAAAAAAAGGTCCGATCTTCACCAATCTACTTCTAGCTGATGAAATAAACAGAGCCCCAGCAAAGGTTCAGAGTGCCTTGTTGGAAGGTATGCAGGAAAGACAAGTTACCATAGGTGATGAAACATTTCCCCTTCCCGTACCCTTCCTCGTCCTAGCAACTGAAAATCCAATTGACCAAGAGGGAACTTACCCTCTGCCAGAAGCCCAAATGGATCGCTTCATGTTAAAATTAGTGCTCGATTATCCGGATCGTGAGGAAGAATTGGAGATATTAAATTCTAATGCAAATCTTTCAGTTCAACACCAAGTTAGCCAAGTCGTGGACTCTGATATCATTTTCAAATCCCGAACTTTGGTAGACAGAATCTATTTGGATGATAAACTGAAAAGTTATTTGGTTGATGTTGTTCTGGCTACCCGAAAACCAGGCAAATATGGAGCGGAAGAGCTAGATGCCTTCATTCGTTATGGCGCTTCACCTAGGGCCACGATAAATTTAGCCATCGCATCAAAAGCATTCGCATTCATGCAGGGCAGGAGTTTTGTCACGCCACAGGACATTAAGGATGTGGGGATGGACGTCTTGCGCCATCGAGTAATCATCAGCTATGAGGCTGAAGCTGAAGAAGTGACAAGCGACGACATCATCAAAAAGATTTTTGAGACCGTACCCGTTCCCTGAAGAGATCGTAAGTTGCAGGGTCATTCACCTTTCCTCACTGATGAACGAACTCGATCAAGATTTCACAAGAGAAATCCTCCGAAAGGTCAGGCAAATTGAAATAAGCTCCAATCGTTTGGTTTCAGAAGCATTGGCGGGTTCTTACCATAGTGCTTTCAAAGGACAAGGAATTGATTTCGAAGAAGTTCGAGAATATCAGGCGGGAGACGAAGTTCGCTCCATAGATTGGAATGTAACCGCAAAAATGGGATCTCCCTTTGTTAAGCAATATCGAGAAGAAAGAGAGCTGACGATTCTCCTCGCCATCGACGTCAGTGAGAGTGGTTCCTTTGGCTCAGTGAACCGTAGCAAACGCGAACGATTAGCCGAGCTGGGAGCTCTGCTCGCATTTGCAGCCAATCGGAACGGAGACAAAGTTGGGTTATTGCTGTTTTCAGACCAGATTGAAAAATACCTACCTCCGGCAAAGGGACAAAAGCATGTTCTTCGCATACTACGCGAAATCCTTTTTCATCCAAATCAAAGCTCTGGCACAAACCTACATGCAAGTTTACGATTTATAAATCATGTCCAAAGGAGAAGAGCTGTTGTTTTCTTTTTATCTGATTTCATGATTCCTCAAGAAGGAAAAGATGAGCATCTTTCAGAAGAACTCTTTTTTAAGGAATTATCTTACACCAAAAGAAAACATGATTTGGTTTGCGCTCAAATTTACGATCCATGCGAACGAGAAATTCCAAACGCCGGCTTGGTGATGCTGGAAGATTCTGAAACTGGGAAAAAACGACTGGTCAATTCCTCGAGCAAACAATTCAGAAAACAATTTTACGAAATTGCAGAGGAATCACAGCAACGTTTCATGCAAAATTTACGAAAAAAAGGTGTCGACACCTTTTCTTTTTCTACCAATTCAGATTACATCCGATCGTTGAAGGAGTTTTTCAGTATGAGACAAAAACGAAGAAATTGATGACGGTTGCATCATTTAATTTCTTTTTAAATGAGTCTTATCTTCTGGACTCTTCCTATCTGTCCGATTCTCCGCTCCCAGTTTTCAAGACTTTTCAAGATATTCTGAAGGAAAATCTCACAGTATTGTTTGTGCTCTTCGTTTTTCTGGGCTTGGTTCTTATAGTCTGGTTTTATCTGAAGTATAAGAAAAGAAAGATTCCTGAAGTCGAAACCGAGGTTTTTTCCGATCCTTATGAAGATGCGCTGATTGCAATTGCGGACTTGCAAAAGAAGAGTTCGCATCTCAATCCCAAACCACTTCTTTTCAAACTTTCGGAAATTTTACGAGTGTATGTGGAAAGACTTTTTCTTTTCCCCGCAATGGAATTGACCGGTGAAGAATTCATGAGGGAAATCGCCTCCCATTCTTTCTTTGATGATGATTTCGAATCTCTGCTGAAAGATTTCGTTTCTCGGGGCGATCGGATCAAATACTCTGAGGAAACGATTGATGAACAGGAAACGAAGAACTTGCTCAACTCTGCTCTTCAATTTGTAAAAGAGGCCAATGCAAAGTTCGAGCAGGAGAAAAAAGCCGAAATGCTCGCAGAGAAAAAATGAATGACATGATGGAGTCACACCGCATTGTTTTGGGCGAACCTTATTGGCTCCTGATGCTTTTGATTATTCCCATTATGATTTGGCTAAAGATTAAAGGAAAGATCAACGAGCCAAGCTTGAAGTTTTCAAGTTTGGCCACGGTTCTGGCCATTCCCAATGATTCACGGAGCAAATGGATTTGGTTTCCAAGCTTGCTGCGTTATTTTTCCCTTTGCTGTTTCGTGGTTGCATTATCCAGACCACAAATTGACCGGAGCAAGGAAACAATTCTCTCAAGTGGCGTTGACATCGTTCTGGCGGTTGACCTCTCTGCGTCAATGCTTGCCTTGGATATGAGCGATTCGGAACAAGGAGAAGTAACTCGTCTCGACGTCGTCAAAGATGTTATAAAGAAATTCATAGATAAACGAGCCTATGATCGCATAGGGTTGGTAGCTTTCTCGGTTGATCCCTACTTGGTCAGTGCTTTGACCTTGGACAAGGAACACCTGCGTCGAAATGTAGATCGATTGAAAGTTGGTCTCACTCATCAAACGGGAACTAACGTAGGCGCTGCCCTTGCAGAGGGAATCAACAGGTTGAGGCCCATTGATTCAAAATCTCGAATTCTGATCCTTCTTACTGATGGAAAGGATGAACCATCCCCTCCACATAGCCCCATGGTTTATGCGGAGGGAGCCCTCAAGGATAAGATTAAGATCTATACCATAGCCATAGGCAGCGACAGTCGCACCAAAACCTATCTTTTCGATCCTTCCACTCGTGACCTTGTGAAGCATCCCAACGGCAGACCTGTAGTGCAGATTGCGGACTATCCGGTTGATAAGGAAATACTGAGGAAAATTTCCGAAAAAACGAACGGTGAATTTTATGAGGCGAAAAACAAGGAAAGGCTGACCTTAATTTACGATGAAATCGATCGATTGGAGAAATCGGAGGTCGAATTGCAGATCAGCGCCATTTTTCAGGATCTTTTCCAATGGCCTCTGGGTTTGGGCTCGATCGTTCTTCTGCTCCAAGTTTTTCTATCGAGAACCATATTCTTGAAAATTCCATGAGTTTGTTGGTCCAAGCTGAATTGTTTTATCTGGGATTGGTTGTTTCGATTTTTTTGATTCTTCTCTTCAGAATCTCGGCAAAGAAGAGGAAAGCAAGGTTGAGACTATTGACCTCAGAAAAGCTTTTTTCAAAACTTATCCCAGAAAACTCACCCACCCAACAAATTACAAAATCTGTCCTTCTCCTTTCGGCCGTTCTTCTTTTGTTCTTTGCCTTGGCCCGTCCGCAATGGGGAAGCAAACAAAGAATAGCTCAACCTCAAGGCATCGACGTGCTCATTGCAGTTGACGTGTCCAAAAGCATGCTTGCACGAGACGTCACACCCAATCGACTGGAGAGAGTTAAACTCGGAATGTCAAATTTGTTGGAGGAGGTCGCAGGAGATAGGCTCGGTTTGATCGCTTTTGCTGGTTCATCGTTTCTGCAATGTCCTTTGACCTTGGATCACCAAGCATTTCTAAAGACCTTGAATGAACTGGAAATTGGTATCATCAAAGAGCCGGGAACCAACTTAGCTCACCCAATAGATGAAGCTGCTCGTTCCTTTTCCGATGATGACTCCGACAGATTTCTGATTCTTCTTTCCGATGGAGAGGATTTGGAAGGTCAAGGTCTGAAAAGAGCAAAAATTGCCGCTAACGAAGGGATTCGAATCTACACCATTGGAATCGGGTCGAAGGCAGGGGCAAAAATCCCCATAAATCCAACTGAAAAAATCTCTGAAGACTTTCTTCTTGATAGGGACGGAAATGCAGTGATTACAAAAATGGATGAAAAGTCTCTGCAAGCGATAGCTGAACTTACTGGGGGTAAATACTTTTCTTTCGGATCAACCGGACAAGGTCTCTCCCGCACTCTTCAACATCTTCAAGATGTCGGATTGAAGAGAAAAAAAGAACGAATCTCAATGAAATTACCCATTGAGCGTTTTCAGCCTTTTGTCCTATTGGCAATCTTCCTTTTGGTGATTGATTCCCTAACCTCTTCGGGGAGAAAAAAGCTCAAGCGTGTTGGCGTCGCGTGCATTCCGCTAGTTGTTTTGCTCTTGGTTTCTTGTTTGCAGAGAGACAACATAAAAAGAGCCGAAGAATCAATGGATGCCGGGGATTACCAAAAAGCGGCCCTTTTCTACAAGACCGAGATCAATGCGACACGCGAAATGGGAGAACCAGTTGATCCAAAGTTGATGCTCAACGCCGGACTGGCTTTATTGAAGGCTGAATCCCTTGAAGAAGCAGAAAAATATCTGAGTTTGGCTCTTGATTTTTCTCTGAATCAGCCGGAGCTTCAATCCATTGTCCTGAATGCCCTCGGAAACCTGCATTATCAAAAAACCAACTTTTGGCTAGATCGACAAAATGTGAGCGAGGCCAGAATATCATGGGAAAAGGCATTGTCCAATTACGGCTCGGCATTTGATTTGGATGGCAATGACAAGGCGTTGGCGAATCTAACTTCTCTGAAAGAACAAATCGAAAAAAGAATAAATTCATTGGTTTCGAAGATATCGGGAAGAATTTGGAGGGATCTTAACGGCGACGGGGAAGCTCAGGAGAACGAACCTGCACTGAAAGGATTCGTTTACTGGGACAGAGATGGCAATGGTGAACACAATTCGTCCAATGAACCTAAAGTATCCACCAACCAGCATGGACACTTCAGTTTTGAGTGGATAACCGGGAGATATCCGACTTCCATCTTGATTGGTTCCACAGTTGCCGATGAAAATGCCTCCGACGACCTCTTTCTGGTTCCCGTTTTCCCTCCACCACCTCCTCCCCTTAACCCAGAACAAGTGAAAAACCACTATTTGAAAATCGAAAAACCCGAAGATACTTCATTACCCATTGCCTACAGAAATGCTCCTACCCTACTGGGTAAAGTATGGTCTGATCTCAATGGCGACGGTGTCCCATCAGAGGATGAAAAAGGATTTTCTTCAGTAACCATTTATCTCGACCAAGATGGAAACTTCCAATTGGATCAGAACGAAACATTTTTCAAGCCAAAGGATGATGGATCTTTCGCCCACCCAGTCCCTCCGGGACAATATTCCGTTTGCATCAAACCAGATAATCCTGATGCAAATGTAACGTATCCCCGGGATGAGAAGAAGGCCTATCTCTCGTGGGTCAATTTCGAGGCTTCAGCAAAAGACCTGGATTTCGGCATTCAGGATAACTCAAATCAACAAAGCAAAAATCATTCGCCCGAGCAATCCGATGACTCTCAAGACAACTCGGACCCGAAGCCTTCCCCATCAGAAGGTGAAAAAGATGGGAGCGACTCGCAACAGGAGTCTCCTCCTCAAGAGGTGAACGCACTTTATGAAAGACTGCTTCAGGAGATGGATTCCAAGAGCGTACCTTTGGGTCACGAATCCAAATTAGTTATGCCGAAAGCCAGCGGTAGGAATTATTGAGATGAACCTTCATTCAGTAATCATGAGAAATGCTTCCACATGCATCGGACTTTGGGCTTTTATCTTTTTTGTACCTGCTCCGAAATATGCTGGTGGTCAAAACCAAGGCATAAGAGTTGAATCGAGTTTTCAACCATCGATCTTAACTCTCAGCAACACCACGCTGTACAAGATTGTAATTCACGGAACACAAGAAAATCCACAAGGTAAGATCCCCAAGGTTTCTTGGTTGAACCTCAGCAACAATCCACAAACCTTTCGTTCGGCAAGTTTTGTCAATGGGGTGCCATCAGTCAGGATAGAACTGAGTTTACGGGCAAAACCGAATGAAATTGGTGAATTTGTTTTCCCTACTTGGAATCTTACCATCGGACAAAACTCCTTCGTTGTTCCCCAAGCCTCCTTGAGTGTTCTTGCTCCAAATCAGCAGGACTTGGTAAGGCAACGAGAATTGAAAAATCAACAGGAAGACCTTAGCCAAGCCGCCTTCATAGATTTTTCAAATCCAAGGCCTTTTCTATATGAAGGTGAAACGGTGGCAGGAGAAATTCAACTTTTCCTCTGGGATCGATTCCCGGTTACCCGCATTGAAGAGTCTCCAGTAAAAAAAGGAGATGCCTTTTCAATGACTGAAGTTTCTCAACCTTTGGAGCAAAGAAATGTAATTCGTTTCAACAAATCCTACTCCGTGTATTCTTGGCCTGTTGGTCTAACCGCCGCAACGGCAGGAGAAAACGAAATCAGTTTCAGCGCAAATATTCGTGTTCGTTCAGAGAATCGAGGAAGATCACCCTTCAACAGTCCATTTTTCAACGATCCCTTCTTTGGGTTTGCTCGCGATGAATCCGTCAGAGTCCTCTCAGAAGTTAAAAACATCGAAGTCCGACCTTTGCCGGTCGAAGGAAGACCCTCCGGATTCCAGGGCGCAGTAGGATCATTCACGATCCGATCCTCCATTGACTTGGATCGGGTTTCCTTGGGAGATCCCGTCCGTTTGACCATGACTCTCAGTGGATCGGGAAATTTCGCTGCCATGCCGGCCCCTCTTTTAAAACAATCATCTGATTTTAAGATTGGACCTCCCGCATTTTCTTTTACCGGAAATGACCAGACAAAACACCAAGGGGAGCAAAACTTTGAATATGTCCTAACTCCCCTGTCTGCCGGATTGCTGAATACCCCGGTCGTCCTTTTTTCTTATTTTGATCCGATTATGGAGAAATTCTTCACCATTACCGGACAATCTCATGCTGTGCGTGTCGATCCTGGAGAAAAGTGGATTGATGCTACCTCGACTTCCTCAAAAGAATCTGCCGGCGCGAGAATTTCAACCAGTGATCTTTTCCAGACAGAAAGCGAACCAGGAAAATGGCAAGAAAGCTTAGCAACCTATGATCTGAGTAAGTCGGGGATGTTTTGGACTCTTCAATCGATCCCCCTTGCAGGATTTGTTTTCCTGATTGTTCTAGGATTTCAGAAAAGAAATGGGATCAAAACGAACAGAAAACAAAATGAAAATATTCTACTGCAAAGAATGAAGGATAGTGTGGACAATAGAGACAGCGTGACTTTTTTTCGGACTTTTCGTGACCTCCTTCGAATGAAGATCGGCGCCTTGAACAACCACTCCAATCCGTCTTCCTTATCAAGCAGTGAGTTGCTCGCTGAACTGCAGTTGAAAAAAGCCTACCTCGACCTGGTTGATCCCATCAAAGGATTTTTAAGAAAATGTGATGACTATGAATTTGCCGGTAATGAAAGCCATTCAGTCGAACTGAACAGCGAATTAGAGGAAGCAATGAGAATTTATAAAAAGATTCGATGAACTTTGGCGGATTCTTACTTTTTGGGAATTTGCTCGTGTCATTCAGTTTGGTCTTGAATGCCCAGGAAAAGGATCGGTTTTTTTACAACGCCGTTAGATCCGAGGCGTCGGGAGACTTGTGGGCAGCGATTCGTTCCTATGAAAAAGCTTTGGCTCATGGTCATTCAGCAAATTTGCATGGGAACTTGGCCAATTTATATTTCAAAACTGAAAATTTGGGCAAGTCCATCCTTCATTATCGCAAGGCTCTTCTTCTAGAATCAGCAAATCCTGAATTCATTGCCAACCTAAGTTTCACCAAGGATATCGCTGGCTTGAATTTTCAATCAGAAACGAACCAAAGCTTTTTGCCCGAATCAAATGCCTTTTGGATAGTGTTCATGACTTCAATCATCTGGTCAGGTTTTTTCCTTCTGGGATGGCTTTATTACAGACAATCCCAAATTCGAAAAATACTTTGGTGTTTTTTTGCATGGCTTCTCTTCGTTGCTGCTTCATTCCTGGGCTTTCTCAAGTCGAACGAAAAACAAAGTCTACTTCGTCGGGAAATCATAGCCCTTTCCTCTGATGACACTGATTCTAACCAAACTTCATCCATTCGATTGAGAAGATTCGCCGCGCATACGAGTTCCGCCAACACTTCAGTCAAAGAAGGGGAAAGTCTACATGTCACCATGAACCAAGACGGTTCTCCCAAATCGCACCGCAATTCAAAAGGTGACGAGTGGTTTTTGGTTCAAACTCTCGACAAGCGAAAAAAAGGATGGATTGAGGCCAAAAACGCAGGATGGATCGTAGGTCGGCCCCACAACTGATTAAAAAGCGAAGGTTTCAAATCAAAAGATCAGAATTTATTTCTTCAATTGAAACAAAATCAGCTCGAAATTTCTCTTCCATCACCTTACGGATTCCTGGTGGCAACAATTTTATCCTAGCCTCTATCACGGTTCTATCATCAGATCGGACGCTCAATTTTTCTTCGTGATTCGGAGGATGGCTTGATTTTGCAGAATCGATTTTTGATCCGAAATCTTCTTCCTTCTTCTCTTGGACAAGATACTCGGGAACAGTAGATTCTCTTTTTGCTCTGCTCTTCCCGTACGGCACCGATCCTTGCCTCTGTTTTGATCGACCCAAGCTTGCAATATCATCTTTCACCGATTCCTTAATCTCAGGGTGAATGTCAATCAATGATTCGGAGGTTTTTTTTTTTCTTCAGAAGGTGTGATTTTGGAAATCTTACGAATTAAATTATCAATGGATCTGGTCCTCCCTGCTTCCACGGCACGAAACAGAGTAACTTCAAAATTCGTTTTCTCGGACAATCCCATTCTTACGAATTCTTCTCCCTCTCGTAGTGCATCCAAAACCCTCAGATACTGTTCGGGATGGTATTTCGAATTCTTGCTCTTCAAATTCTCAATAAGTCTGTTTCGGTAAAGATCTGACAAATCCAACAAAGCCCGATAGAAGTCCAATCCGTCGCTTGAAAAGGATTCGGTTGTGTCAAGAATCCGGGTGTAATCCGCTTCCAGAACAAAAGATGCAAGAGCTTCCATATCTCTTTTCCCAGCCAGACCATATACCTCAAGGACATCTTTCTGAGTAATTTTCTTTCCACAAAAGGAAATCATCTGATCTAAGATACTCTGAGCGTCTCGCATTCCTCCCATCGCCATTCGTGAAATTGCTTCCAAAGCTTCTGGTTCCACTCCGACGGACTCCTTGCGGCAGATTTCCATAAGTTTTTCGCTTATGGAAGTGGATGGAATGGAGCGAAATTCGAAACGCTGACATCGGGATACGATCGTTGGCAAAACCTTTTGCGATTCAGTGGTGGCGAAAATGAATTTAACGTGAGGAGGAGGTTCTTCCAAAGTTTTCAACAACGCATTGAAAGCGGCTTGACTCAACATATGCACTTCGTCGATCACATATATTTTGTATCGGCATTGAGATGGCGCATACTGACACTCTTCACGCAGTTCTCTTACCTGATCCACCGAGTTGTTGGAAGCCCCATCAATCTCAATCACATCCAAGCAACGACCTTGCATGATGGCGTTGCCAATTTCCGAATCTTGGGGAACATTCAAGGATGGGCCATCTTCCCAATTAAGAGATTTTGCAAAGAGTCGAGCTGAAGTGGTTTTACCTGTCCCCCTCGGACCTACAAATAAATATGCATGGGCAATTCGTCCCATCGCGATGGCATTTCCAAGTGTCCGAACAATGTGGTCTTGTCCGACCAACTCAGAAAATTGAGTGGGTCGCCATCTTCTTGCTATGACTTGGTATGCTTCTGCAGACATGTGTTCATTTCTTGAAATAAATCTTAATTCAGGCAAGCGAAACAATCAAAAAGGATGATTGTTGGATTAGTCGTAAAACCATATCTCAATAACCAAAAAGGTCAGGCACCCCACAGCACACTTCAATTGCGATTACCGCTGCTTCCTTCCGGACCTGACGGAGTTCATCCAAGTAAAGTCGCATGGGACCCGACCTTGTTTTACTACTATGCAATTTTTTTGGGGAAGGGCAATCGTTTTGTTTCTTTGTTTTTCTTGTGCAAGATCAGATGATTAGCAGAAGGGAACTTTTAGTTTTGCCTTCGAAGCCGAATGCATAAGTATTAAATCATGGGAAATTCGTTTGGAAAACTCTTTGAAGTTTCCTCGTGGGGAGAAAGCCATGGCGGTGGAATTGGCGTTGTCGTTGATGGATGCCCTCCCCTGTTGCCACTTTGTGAAAACGATATTCAACCCTTTTTGGACAGAAGACGACCTGGACAGAGCAAAATCACCACCCCTCGAGAGGAAGCAGACAAGATTGAAATTCTTTCGGGAGTGTATGAAGGAAAGACTTTGGGGACACCCATAGCCATGCTGGTAAGGAACAAAGATGCCCGTCCTCAAGCCTATGATGAAATGAAGACAAAATTTCGTCCTTCTCATGCAGATTACACTTATCAGATGAAATTTGGCATTCGTAACCATGAAGGGGGAGGAAGATCTTCCGCTCGTGAAACCATCTCCAGAGTTGCGGCAGGTGCAATTGCTCAAAAAATCCTATCTTTTGAGGGAATCAACATTTCCACTTACGTCGAAAGAATTCACAACATCGAGATGCCGGCGAAAAGCGGATTTCCTACTCTTCAGGAAGTAGAGGCGTCCCCAACTAGATGCCCGGACCCCAATACTGCAGAAAAAATGGAAAAACGAATATTGGAGGCCAAAAAAGCTGGTGATTCCGTGGGTGGGAGCATCATTTGCCGAACCACTGGCTTGCCCGTAGGTTGGGGAGCTCCGGTCTTCGACAGAATGGAAGCGGACTTGGCCAAGGCAGCTCTTTCCATACCGGCGACCAAGGCATTTGAAATAGGCAGCGGGTTCAAGGGAACTTTTCTGAAAGGTTCTGAGCATAATGATTCCTTCGAAATTCGTGATGGAATCACAAGAACAAAAACCAACAATTCGGGTGGCGTTCAAGGTGGGATCACCAACGGCGAGGAATTGTATTTCCGAGTAGCCTTCAAACCTACTGCCACCGTCTTAAAAGTCCAAAACACGGTCAATGATGAAGGAAAAGAAACGGAATTGATGGGTCGTGGTAGGCATGATCCATGCGTTTTGCCAAGAGCAGTTCCCATTGTAGAAGCCATGGCCGCTCTTGTTCTCTTGAATCATAGGATGATTCATAATGCCCAATGCAAATCCTTCTTCTTTGAAGATTAGTCAAATGAAGGGAATCCTTCATGTTGTTCTGGAAACTCCGAAATCAAAAAGCATTTCAATCCTGTCTCAAGCATTCGAGACAAACTCCAGCATCAACCACTCTTTCTTTTTGGTTCCTGCTGAAACCAAACAAATGCTCCCCGATTCCACGGTATGGGAACTGGCCAACAACTCCTTTGAAATGAATCCACCCCATACGGAAAGAGAAGAGGAATGGTTCTTGTTTTTATCAAATCAAATAAACTTACCCGAACAGATTGAGGCTATCCTATCGATGCTTGCAGGGAATTCCCTTTTGCATGTCGGAAGGTTTATTTCTTTTGTCAACGCGGAATACCTGAGGGAGGAAAAGATCGTAAAACCCTGGATGGATGCCATTGCCCATTTTTCGGATGCAATTTGTTTCACCAATCGAACGAATGGAAACGGATTTTTAATATCGGAATACGTCGAAAGATACAAATCCCTCCGATATCCTCTCGAAACTTATATTTTAAGCTCAAAAAAGCCTGCTCCACTGTCACAAATTCTTTCTCCCACCGCTCGACGTATTTCTCACGTTTTTGATCCGGTCGATCTTCTGGATCCCGAAGACTCTCCTGATTCAGACTTTTATCTCACTCGAAAGGCAAGTGGTGAACGAGCTCGCATTATACCCTTGCCATTTTCAAACGGTTGAAAAATGAGATAAATTTGTCTCGACTTAACCTGATAGTTTTGTGAACTTTTCATATTCGCCGGGGTGGCGGAATTGGTAGACGCGCTAGATTCAGGTTCTAGTATTCGATAGGATGTGCGAGTTCGAATCTCGCCCTCGGCAATTCAAATACGAAGAAAGTTCAAAATTTGTCTGATATTAATTCAAAAAAAGCTTGCTCAATAAGTTGTCCATGGCATGAGTTAAGGTAACTTTAACTGATTTCAAATGAAAAACATCTATATTTACTCTTTGAAGGCTTTGTCGTGCCTGGCATTCTCATACACAACCCTACTGGGCCAGCCCGATTCTGGTGGTGGTGGAGGCGGTGAATCAGCTGCCGAAGCTTCCGTAACCGGATCAGCTTCTCAACCTGCCCTTAAACCGGTTGAAGCTCTTGAAAGCAACGAAGTTGCCGTTGGGTTCGCAACCTTCGGTGCTGAGGCACTATCATATGACAGGACCACCTTGAAAGCGGTTGCTTCTTTTGGAAGAACCGGATTCAAAACCGTTGTTGCCGACACCACGGTACGGGCAAACATCGAAGATTTGGAAGCCACTAAGATCGTTTCTCTTTCCTCAGCTGTAAGCGAGGGTGCGGCAGGATTCGTAACCATTGCCCAAGACACCGATGCGGTCACTGGAATGAAGGATATGAATACCGAAACTTTCACTGATTTCTCTTCTGTCGTAAGCAAAGGTGTCACCACGGACTCCGTTAAATCTCTAGCCGTTTTGGACTCCGATTCCATTTCACTTGTAAGCGACGTGGCAGACAAAGGCGTTTCCGTTACTAATATCGACAGTCTCGCCACCGACACTACTGCCATCAGCGATTTGAGTACTATTGTGGCTGCTGGAGTCTCCATTGATGAACTTGCGTTGGACGACGTTACCACTCTGGTTGCGGACGACACCGCAAGAACTGACATCAAGTCCCTTGCCACTGCCGGACTTGCCGCAACTGACCTGACCTCCTTAGTCGCCGACACAGATGCAAGAACCGACATTCCGGCTCTCTCCACAGCTGGGCTAGCAGTGACTGATTTGACCGCCTTTGTCGCCGACTCAGATGCAAGAACCGACATTACGGCTCTCTCCACAGCTGGGCTTGCCGTGACTGATTTGTCCGCCTTGGTCGCCGACGCAGATGCAAGAACCGACATTACGGCTCTCTCCGCAGCTGGGCTTGACACAACGGCTCTAACAACCCTTGTCTCCGACAAAACTGCCTTATCTACAATAACTGCACTTGTAGCAACTTCAGATGTCATTGATATAGATGCAGTTGCTGATGTTGTTGGTTTGATTGATGAAGACACCTCCATAGATCAATTGACGAGCGTCATCGATCTGGTTGAATCGGGTGCCAGCAGTGAGGATTTGACTGAGGTCGTTGAGTTGGTTGAATCCGGTGCTACGGCTGATGAGATTGAGGAAAGTGTGACTGAAGTAGTCATCAGTGATCCTGTCGATGATACCGACGACACGGTCTCGGACGACACCACCGACGACACGGTCGCTGACGACACCACCGACGACGCACCGACGGCACGGTCGCTGACGACACCACCGACGACGCAACCGACGACACGGTCGCTGACGACACCACGGACGACGCCACCGACGACACGGTTGTTGATGACGATGTCGTTGTCACCGATCCCATCTACGCATATCCAGCAGAACTTCTTGATATAGATAATCCGGACGTTATTGCAGCAGCAGAACTCGTGTTCGACAATTCTTTGGTACAAGATGACTCCTTCAACACCGCTCTTGTCAATGCCGCGCAATTGGCCGACACGCTCCTCACCGACAAGGTTATCAAATCATCTACTGATTTGACCAATCCTGTTTCCAAAGCAGGCATCTCAAGTGCATACACTTACGAATTAGCCCGAATTCTCGTTGCCTACGGGGCGATTGGTTCAAATGGATCCGCCCTTGCCGATGCAGTGCTCGGATCAGGCTATGCCGAAGGCGAAGGAGGTATTCTCACCATAATGGGATCAACCGCAGACTATATGCAGTTCCTCTCCGATTTGACGGGTTCGAGAACTTTTTCCGATGAGGATTCCACTTCAAGTGTATTTGACGTGTCCACTGACAACATAACTCTTATACCTGGATCAACCATTACCATCGGTGACTCCTCGGAAGTTTCTTCGGTGGATGTGTCCAATTACTTACCCGAAGCTCACTCCAATGAGGACAGGAAGATCTTAGTTATTGGGGCTGCCAAGGACATTGGATTCGCAGGTGATACAACTTTCACCAATTCGAATGATGTGGAGGATCATGCGCTCGTAATTGGTTCTGCGGATGATTTGATTATGGATGGAAAATCTTTGTCCTACACAGGTTCGAATCTTGCATTAGGAGCTGGGGGAACTGATTCTGACAGCATGTATCTGGTGAATACCACCATTACCGCGGGCGGAAACTTAGCGGCTGGAACACTTGGTACACTTAATATATCCAACGCCAATTTTATGGTTGGGAACGGGGGCAGTAACTCCGACCCGGATAATGTTTATCTTTACGCAAGTGACCTCATACAAGTGAATGGTCTAAATTTTTCCGGCAGCAGATTGGACGACGTTTACATGGAAGCGATCACCATCAACCTCAACAACGTCGCCTTCCCTTCTACTGCTGATGTTATGCTCAGATCTAGAGACGGTACCTTACATTTTGACACATACGCGAACAAAGTCGTTGGTGGTGTCAACCTTACAAATGTCTCACATGGAGGTACCACCTTGGCAAGAGATCATTTTGATAACGGACCTGCTGGACACATCGACTCCACCATCGTATTGCCTAACGGCACACCCGCTGTCAAAATTCGTGGCCAATGAAATTAATTACTCGGATACCATCAATCATGAACATCAAATTCAAACTTATTGCGTTGTTGCTTTCTTCTTCCCTTTTGTGGTCTCAAGCTAGCAACACAGATGTAAGGTCTCGCATTGAGGGTACTGATCGAAGCGATGCTCTCCTTCCCAGCGCAATAACGCAAACCGGTGAGGATTCCTCTGATGGCGAACTTTCCGAAAGCGACACGGGTGCTCAAAGACCAGTCCAACTCAATAAGGATGGAATTTCAGCTTTTTTTGGTTATGACAGCAAATATTTTTACAGATCCAACCCACTGTCTACGAATGGACCCCTCCGACAGTCAGCAACCGCAATGTGGACCAATACTTTTTACACTGGTGCTGGGCTTGGTGTTTTTGACATGGGTGAGTCCATATTGACACCCTATATTGGTGCAAATTGGACCATTAACGACTATTTGGAAGGTGATCTTGGAGATTTTAATTACAATTCAACCGGAGCATATGCCCTTCTTCTTAATCAATTCGCCAATGGATGGTCAGCACGTATCGGTGTCAACTATCTTATAGACCGTAGTACCAAGTTTGACACCGAGGATTTCAAGGATGTATTTCCAAATGTTGGAGTTCTTCGAGCCTACTCGATTAATGAAGATACCACTGGTGTATTCGATGCATCCCTTGGGTTTCATTCTTCTGAAACGGAACCTGTATTTGAAGGAGATACGGAAGATGCTCTCAGTAATCTCGAAGTTACTGCATCTTACGGGGTCTCGTATGATTACGGTAAGGCCAAGTTGAGTCCGAAATACAAGATTATTTACAAAGATTATGATGAGGGAGACAATATTGGCAGATCTGATATCTCGCATGTCTTTTCTTTCAAAATTGACTACCTGATCGCAGATTCACTTAAACTCAGTCTCTACACCGGTTACACCAAACGTGATGTTAGCGGCCAAAACAAAGATGGTGGCGAGCATGGCGACGACTATGATTACAAGAACTGGGATGTGGGTGCAGGGATTGGCCTGAACAGTCGTTTTTAAAGATTGCTGGCTTCTAAAAAATTCTACTTTTTCATAATCGCCGCTGTTTTTTCAGCGGCGATTTTTTTGTTGGGCGAAAATCCACTGGTTGTTTCCTATGTGAATGGAAAAGTAGATCTGATCAACATTCATAAGAAAGGAACGGATGCTCTTGATGATCTGGAAGTAAATGCTTCCATACTTTCTCATAACGTTATAACCACTGGTAAAGGATCCCGGACTGAGGTTATTCAAGATTCTAATATTTGGAGATTGGGTAGCCAAAGTGTTTGTCGTTGGTTTTCCTCGACGGATTTTTGGTTGCATTCGGGCAGTGCCCTCTTCTGTACAAAAGAACCTACCAAAATAAACTTTTCCAGCTTTGATTCGAATGCGACCTTTGAGGGAAAGGGTACCATAATCATAGAAGCTACGAAGAATGGTGGATTTAAATTTATTCCCGTTGAAGCAGACGGAAGGATTTCAACTGTTGCTGGAGGTGACCATGAGACCCTGGGAGGAAGGATGCTGCTTGTGATTGGGAATCCTACCTATTTTGGAAATGCATTCGATATTGATCTGATGCTTCTTTTGAAATCCAGTCGTCTGATTAATGCCTATCCCTCCATATTGCCGAGTTTTGATCAAATTGGGCTTTCAGTGTATGTACAAGAACTCAAGATGAAGGGAAAATATGATGCATTGATTGGAGACGCCACGACAAATGAAAACCTGCAAATGTGGAAATTTGGACCTAAGCCCGATGGTCGAAAATCAAAACGCGAAAATTCTCCTTCAGTCTCACCAAAAAGAAGCTTTCTCCGTCGAATATTGGGATCCAAGTAAAAGTTATGATTTCTTCGTTTCCAGGAATTTTCTTTGGTCTGTGGGGTATCCCTGCCGTCTTTTTGTTCACTTACAACTATGGAAAAAGCCAACCTCATGATTTGACGTGGGAAGAAAGTGGAAAATATCAATTCATACAAGGGTCCAAATTTGCTTACGGTCTTCAAAAAAATCAAACGAAAGCCTTGTATTGGATGAAAAGGGCAGCAAAGCAAAACCATCCTCAAGCTTGTAGATTCATCGGACGATCCTTTCTTTATGGTCTAGGCATGCCAATTAATTTGGAAAGAGCAAGAGAGTGGCTTTTGAAAGGGGCAAGGTTGGATGATGGCAAATCACTCGAGTATCTTTCCATTCTTCACCAAAAAAAAGACGATTTATTGAGTGCCTGTGCGTATTTATCCCTTGCCGTGATAAAAAATTCGGATCGTAATTTGGTAAGGAAAGTAAAAAGCATGAAAGAACGATTAACTTTGGTGGAAAAAGATGCCCTCTCATCAAAGGTTTCTTCCTTAAGAAAGGAAATTTCAATTGTTTCCATATTTGCAACCAACTCAATCGTTTTACCAAAGGAACGAGAATATTGCAGGATAACTTTAGCCGATGGTTCCAAATACCATGGCCAAATCAAAGGAGGGAAACCTAATGGTTACGGAAAAAAAACTCTGCGTTCAGGAGAAGTTTATCTGGGTAATTTCAAAACCGGTAATGAAAATGGCTTTGGCATATCCTTCGATCACAAAGGAAGGGTCTCATTCCAAGGGTTGTGGATTATGGGAAATCCTGCCTTAATGTCGCACAGGTCAGAAAGCAATTAATTGACGAGATTGGCAAAGATCAGAAGCAAAGCGTTTTAGAAAACCAAACGATACGTAAAATGAAGCCCGATTACTCGAATGCTTCGATTTCATCTGATGGTTGATCAAGAACACTGCTTACATACAATTTCGAAACCAAGATCCCGATAAGTAGAATGGCAAACATAATGATGGGTACGAGAAATACCGGAAGTTTGTTTTTCTTGTGACCGAACTGTGGATCATCTATGAATTCCATCAACCTAGAAAAAAGAATATTTGATCAAGGTCAATTTCTTAAAAATCAATCTTCTACAAGCCAGGAATTCTTCCCTGTGAGCAACTCCTGCAGCGAACCTTCTCCATTCTTTTGAGAAGTCTCGATTTGTTCTACAATGGAGTCCTCATAGGTTTCTTTTCCCTCCAATTGCCTAAATATTCCCATAGGTGTGGGAAAATTTGGATAAGTCATCTGAGAAAGCAAGGTGGCATAAGCTGGGTTGGAATTTCGGGGTTGATGAATGAGAAGCTCACTTCCGTTGGTCCCCTTGGTCGATTCTACGATTTCCACATCAAGTCCATTCAATCGAATCCCTTTATCTGAATTTTGGCCAAAAACCAGGGACTTGCCCTCCTGCAAATACAGTAATTGATCAACTTTATTTTCCCTATTTGTGATAGGATCAAAAGTCTTGTTGTTGAAAATCACACAGTTTTGTAAGACTTCAACAAATGAGGTTCCCTTGTGCGCTTGCGCTGCCTTAAATGTTTCAATCATATGCTTCTGATCCGAGTCAACCGTTCTAGCTACAAAAGTGGCCTCCGCACCCAAGGCAAAAAGTATTGGATTAACCGGATAATCAACTGAACCTGAGGGAGTGCTTTTGGTCTTTTTACCAACTTCTGAAGTTGGGCTGTACTGACCTTTCGTCAAACCATAGATTTGATTATTGAAAAGAAGTACGTTGATGTCCAAGTTTCTTCTCAAAAGATGCAATAAATGATTTCCTCCAATCGACAAGCCATCACCATCGCCTGTTATCAACCAGACGGAAAGTTCAGGATTGGCCACTTTTACTCCCGTCGCCACTGCAGGTGCTCGACCATGAATGGTGTGAAATCCGTAGGTATTCATATAATAGGGAAATCGACTGGAGCATCCGATTCCACTGACTATGACGAATTTTTCCTTTGCAATACCTAATTCAGGCATAGTTCGCTGAACTGCATTAAGTATGGCGTAATCTCCGCAACCAGGACACCAGCGCACGTCGTTTGTCGTAACAAAGTCTTTCTTGGTTAAATTGCTTTCTTCTGTCTTTGTGGTGATCATTTTGTGTGAAAGATTTCAGGGGAGATGTTTGAGGAATTCTTCTTTCAACTCGGACACCTTAAAGGGCTTTCCTTGAATCTTGGAATAGGAAATTACTTTTTTCGAAAATGTAGATTGCAGTACTGTGCTGAGTTGGCCCAAATTCAATTCGGGCACAATAATTTTATCGAAACCATTCATGACTTTTTCCAAATCCTTCGGAAAAGGGTTTAGGTGACGAAGATGAAGACTGGATATGGAGAAGCCCTCTTCCCGCATATTTTTGATCGCTGAACAAATCGCACCATAGGTTCCTCCCCATCCGATGACCAATAAATCTCCATGACACGGACCCTCCAGGTTAATCGAAGGTAGGGATTTGGATATGCCGTTGATTTTACTAGCCCTTAACTGCGTCATTTTTTCGTGATTTTCTGGGTCGTAACTGACTTCCCCATCCTCATCCTTTTCAAGCCCGCCTATTCTATGCTCCAAACCAATTTGACCTGGAATTGCCTGTTTCCTTGCAAGAGTTTCAGGATTTCTCCGATAGACCACAAACTCTTCTTCAGTGTCTGCAAAACTATTTTCGATCTCCGGAATTTCACACACATTGGGAATCTTCCATGGTTCCGACCCGTTTGCTATATACAGGTCGCTTAAAAGAATAACGGGAGTCATATAGGTCAGAGCTAATCGGACGGCTTCCAGAGCGCAATCAAAACAATCGGAGGGAGAATGTGCCGCAATGACCGGCAAGGGGCAATCTCCATGACGTGAATATAAACTTTGTAGGAGATCACTTTGTTCAGTTTTTGTTGGCAAACCAGTGCTTGGTCCACCTCTTTGCACATCTACGATCACCACTGGCAACTCGGTTATTGATGCGAGACCGATGAATTCACTTTTCAGACACATACCAGGACCACTTGTAGCTACGACAGCTAAATCTCCTGCAAAACTTGCCCCCAATGCCATTCCCATAGCGGAAATTTCATCCTCTGCTTGCAAGGTTTTTACCCCATGTTTCTTAAGGACTGACAAACCCTCCAGAATAGGCGATGCTGGGGTGATGGGGTAGCCTGCGTAGAGCAGATTTCTTTTTGCCCGACTGGCCGCTGCAACTAGACCATAAACCATTGCTTCGTTTCCTGAAATTTTACGATACAAACCAGATTTCACAGGGGCTTTGGAGATTTGGTAACGATTACGAGCCGTTTCCATAGTGTCCCCCAAATGATAACCAGCCTTGAGAACTATGCTGTTGGCTTCCGCCAATTGGGGCATGCATTTGGCCCATTTTTCCTTAAAAAACTTTAAAGTAGGTTCTAAAGGACGACCATATACAAAATACATGAATCCCAATGCGAAGAAGTTCTTGCACCTTACTTTTTCAGAAGGTTTGAGAGCTGTGTCGGAAAGAGCTTCTTTGGTCAAACTGGTTAAATCCAATTCGATCAAATGATATTTTTTACGAAAATCAATATCTTCAAGTGGGTTTGAAGAATACCCTGCCTTAGAGAGATTCATCTTTTTGAATGAATCAACGTTAATGACCAACATGCCACCTTCGGGCAAATCAGCAATATTCGCTTTCAAAGCGGCAGGATTCATTGCCACCAAAGCATCTGGTTGATCGCCGGGAGTAAGAATACGTCTGTTACCAAATTGCAGTTGAAAACCTGAAACACCAGCCAAAGTACCAGCAGGTGCACGGATTTCAGCTGGATAGTCAGGTAGAGTGGCAATGTCATTTCCTGCAAACGCGCTCGAATCTGTAAAGCGTTCTCCAATGGTTTGCATTCCATCTCCAGAATCTCCAGCAAAGCGTACTACGGCAGATTCGATTTCTTCGAAAAGGTCAGCGGATGTTTTCATGAGGAAGATGTGTACGGGTAAAGTTTATATAATTTAATCATATCATGGTTTCGACAGTAGGCGAATCAAAGAAATTTTATAAATGAACGCGGATTGTCGTATCGTCCAATAATATATAAAGATTAAATTGATTACCATAGTTCATCACAATTAAAAGGAAAAGAGAACAAATTGAAGGCTAGGGAAATCCTTTCTGTAGTCGATCGGTTCACCCGAACTCCATGATGAAGGCTTGGTGGAAACATGACCATTCGACCAAGCGCGGGTTCAATTTCGATCTGTCCTTCTCCTTCGAGATGAAAGTATAAAGAACCAGCATCCAACTCGGCCTGCAAATAAGTAACCACTGAAAGAGCTGAATAATGGGCGTGGTTATGCAAACCAGTGATCTCACCGGGTTTTGCCAAATTAAACCAAAAGGGTGGATGAGGATTATTGGAGCCTGTTGGAGATTCAAAAAGAATCATGGATTGAATCTTCATGATTTCCTTGCCCAGATTTCGTGCAAATCTCATGGGAATTCGAATATGAGGAACCAAATCCACACTTAAGTAAGAATTTTCCCAACGTCCGTTAATCATGTGGGAAGTATCGAACGCAGCTCGATGTGCATTCATCTCTTGAAGCAGTCTAGGTATCCAAACTTCAAAATCAGGAACATCAGCAAGCAATATTGTGTTTTTCCCAAATTGAATTTCCTTATGTTTGCAAGGCTTCATGACGACACACACGGGGCAAGTCTACGAATGATGGAAGCTTGTTTAGGATATTTCACCAACATGAGATTCAGATCAGCCCATCTGAAATCAAGATTATCATACCCAGGAGTGACCGAACAGCTAAGCAGGGATCCATTTTGGTTTTGGCACACCGATACTTCCGCTCCAAATACAGTATCTGCATTTATGATCTTTTGAACAATTTGTCCCTCGGAAACGTCATTGCCGAGTGTAATAGTCTCGTAGGCATCCCGATGAAAAAGATGCATTTTAAGTGGACTTCCATAATGGAAATACCAAATTTCATCCGAGGCTAAGCAATGCAACCTCGAGAATTCACCAGGCTTGAGGAAATACAAAATCGAAGTGCTGCAAGATCGTTTCCCTCTTTCCAAGTCAATCGTATGTTGTGATGAAAAGGTTCGCCTGAACCAACCACCTTCCGGATGTGGGATTAATTTCAGATTTTGTATTAGATCATCTGATTTCATGGGAAATTTAAAATTGGACCACAAGGGTGGTTGTCATTAAAAAAAAGAGCTCGAGTCTACTTAGGAAGAAACAACCTTGCGATGAATTCATTGGCTTAAAAATTGGTCGGGACGGTGAGATTCGAACTCACGGCCTCCTGCTCCCAAAGCAGGCGCGCTGACCAGACTACGCTACGTCCCGTACCATAATACAACCAATTTTTAAGACAATATGCTTGGATGGCAAAGGAAAACAATTGAAATTATCTACACTGATTCTTTTGCTCTTTTTGAGATTGCAGTTACATATCAACGCATCATGATGTGTTGATGCGTATATGAAAAGCTTTTCAGTGACCAAACCAGGAAAACATGATTTAGAAGCTCTTATGAAAGAGCGTATAATCATGTTGGATGGTGCTATGGGAACTATGATTCAGCAGGAAAAGCTTGTAGAATACGATTTCAGAGGCGAAGTCTTTGCAAATCACAAAAGTGAACTGAAAGGTAACAATGACTTGCTCAGCCTGACAAGACCGGATGTAATACATAAAATACACTCCGCTTATTTTGAAGCTGGCAGCGACATGGTGGAAACGAATACTTTCAGCTCCACCAGCATTGCAATGGCGGATTACAATCTCCAAGAGATCGTTTATGATCTGAACCTCGCCTCTGCTCGATTAGCTCGAGAAGCAGCAGATGAGGCAATGCTTAAGGATCCTACGCGTCCTCGGTTTGTTGCGGGTGCAATCGGTCCGACAAATCGAACCGCTTCATTATCACCCGACGTTAATGACCCCTCACTTAGAAACGTTACATTCGACGAGCTCGTGAAAGCATACTATGAACAAACGCAAGCCTTGGTAGAGGGTGGCGTCGATGTTTTGCTACCTGAAACCACTTTTGATACGCTCAATCTCAAGGCTGCAATCGTTGCAATTGAAAATTTCTTCGAAAGCTCCGGCAAAAGATTACCCCTGATCATTTCAATCACAATCACGGATGCATCCGGTAGAACTCTCTCTGGCCAAACGGCGGAGGCATGCTGGAATTCAATAGCTCATGCGAAGCCCCTCGGCGTGGGATTGAACTGCGCCATGGGTGCCGACGCGATGAGACCTTATTTGCAGGCATTGTCAAAAAGTGCTGACTGCTTCCTCCATTGTTACCCAAACGCTGGCTTGCCCAACCCGCTCGCACCCACAGGATATGACGAGAATCCTGAAGATACCGCAGAGTCTCTTTTCACCTTTGCAGATCAAGGTCTGCTTAACATGGCAGGTGGATGTTGCGGTACAACTCCTGAACACATAAACGCGATAGCTGAAAAAATCAGTCAATCCCAACCCCGCGAGATTCCTTTGATCGATCCGGCTCTTCGATTGAGTGGTCTTGAACCTTTTGAACTCAAAGGTCAGCCCACTTCTTTGATGATGGTAGGAGAACGCACAAACGTAACGGGCTCCCCTAAATTCCGTAAACTTATCGAATCAAATAACTACGAAGCGGCTTTAAAAATAGCCAAGCAACAAGTTGAAAATGGAGCAAATGTTCTGGACGTAAATTTCGATGCTGCCCTCTTGGATGGAGAATCATGCATGACGAAGTTTCTCAACTTAGTGGTATCCGAGCCAGATATCTCAGTTGTTCCCATAATGATCGACAGTTCCAAATGGTCAGTCATCGAAGCTGGACTCAAGGTTATCCAAGGCAAATGCATCATTAACTCAATCAGTCTTAAAGAAGGTGAGGAGGTCTTCAAAAAACAGGCTCGATTAGGAATGAGATATGGTGCCGCAATCGTGGTTATGGCCTTTGATGAAAATGGACAAGCCGCAACTCTTGAAGATAAAGTACGCATTTGCGAGCGAGCATACCGCATACTGGTGAATGAAGTGCGATTCCCTGCAACCGACATTATTTTTGATCCCAACGTATTGACTTTGGCGACAGGTATGGAGGAACACAATGCCTATGGCATTGATTACATCGAAGCCATTCGAGAAATCAAGAGCCGTTGTCCCGGCGTACGCACCAGTGGTGGAATAAGCAATGTTTCCTTTTCGTTTCGTGGAAACAATTTCGTAAGGGAAGCGATGCACGCTTGTTTTCTCTATCATGCGTGCCAGGCAGGTCTTGACATGGGAATTGTAAATGCAGGCATGCTCGAGGTATATGATGAAATTGAACCAGAACTTCGGTCCAGGGTCGAGGCGGTGATCTTCAACGAAAGCCCGAAGGCAGGTGAAGAACTCCTCGATTTCGCGGAAAAAGTAAAAGACAAGAAAGAGAACCGAAAAACTGAAGGACCAGACTTGTCTTGGCGAAAAAAACCGGTTGCCGAGCGACTTTCTCATGCCCTCGTTAAAGGAATTGGTGACTATGCCGAAGTTGATGCTGAAGAGGCCCGGCAAGTTTTGGGAAGACCTCTTGAAGTAATTGAAGGTCCTCTGATGGATGGAATGAAAGTCGTCGGAAATCTTTTTGGAGATGGGAAAATGTTTCTTCCTCAAGTCGTAAAAAGTGCTCGAGTCATGAAAAAAGCCGTGGCTTATCTGGAACCATTCATGGAATCAGAGAAAAATGGGTCCATTGCCGGCAAAAGAGGAACCATGGTTATCGCAACAGTCAAAGGTGATGTGCATGACATAGGCAAAAACATCGTTGGGGTAGTATTGGCTTGCAATAACTGGGAGGTTATTGATCTGGGAGTGATGGTATCGTGCGATAAGATTTTGCAGGCGGTTCGCAAGCATAATGCAGACATCCTTGGTTTGAGTGGTTTAATTACTCCGTCCTTGGACGAAATGATACATAACGCAAAGGAAATGCAAGACGCGGGCTTGAACATTCCCTTACTCATAGGAGGAGCCACCACAAGTAAAGCTCATACAGCCATCAAAATAGCTCCGCATTACCGGGAACCTGTAGTTCAAGTCGCAGATGCCTCCCTGGTTGTCAACGTATGTAATGAACTCACACATTCTGAAAAACGCGATACCTTTGTATCTCAACTTAAGAAAAAACAGGAGAAACTACGACTTGAACACGAAAGCAGAGGAGAAAAAACTCTTGTTCCACTTAATCAAGCTCAAAAAAGAGGTACTTCGTTCGATTGGGAAAAACAGGATATTGCCGTGCCCTTCCCCGACAGGCTTGGCACACATTTATTGGATGTTGAATTGAAGGAAGTTCTCGCCTTTTTTGACTGGTCGCCTTTTTTTTGGTCATGGGAATTGAAAGGAAAATATCCTGAAATCTTCAATCGAAAGAATGTGGGTGAGGAAGCTCAAAAACTTTATGATCAGGCCCAAGCACTTCTTAAAAAGATTATAGAAGAAGATTTGTTTCGCTGCCAAGCGGTGATTGGCTTATGGCCTGCTCACGCAGTCGGAGACGACGTCGAAGTTTTTGATGACTTGAAGAAGACCAAACATCTCGGGACATTTCACTTTATCAGACGCCAGCAATCCATTCCCAATCATCCTCATTATTGTCTCTCCGACTTTGTTGCTCCTAAAGAATCAGGTCGAATTGACTATCTTGGAGCTTTTGCAGTATCTGCAGGCTCAGGGGTCGAGACCCTTGCTCTTGAATACGAGCGAGATAATGATGACTACAATTCCATAATGGTCAAAGCTTTGGGAGACCGTTTTGCTGAGGCAATGGCTGAATATTCTCACAAAATTACGCGCGAATGGTGGACCTACGGAATGAGTGAAAACCTCAGTAACGAAGCTCTCATAGATGAAGAGTACCGAGGAATACGTCCAGCATCCGGATATCCCAGTCAACCTGACCATACCGAAAAAGACTTGATTTGGAAGCTTCTATCTGTGGAGGAAAGGATCGGATTAAAGCTTACTGAGTCTCGTGCCATGTACCCAGGTTGCTCTGTGTCGGGTCTTTACTTTTCGCACCCCCAAGCTAAGTATTTCAATGTTGGTAGTCTGGGCCGTGACCAAGTGGAGAATTATGCTGAACGCAAGGGATGGACTTGGGAAGAGAGTCTAAAATGGCTGCGTCCAAATTTGGGTTTTGACGCATAAGCCTCAAAACCTTTGGCATTGCAGAGTGGTCAGTGCGGAAGTAGATTTTTGAGTATCATGAAGGAAATGACGCCATTGGACGAACTTCGTCACTCCGCTTCGCATGTTCTTGCTGCTGCGGTTCTTCGTTTGTATCCGAACACGAAGTTAGATATCGGCCCACCTACTGCATCAGGTTTTTACTACGATTTCGATTCCGAGCTTCCCTTTACTCCGGATGTCATTGAACGAATCGAATCTGAAATGAAAACCATCATTAAGGAAAACCAAAGATTCGAACGCATCGAAGTGAGTAGAGAAGAAGCGAAAATAATCATCTCTGAAATGGGACAGGGTGTTTATAAAATGGGTCGTTTGGAAGACATCCCCCCAGAAGATCCAATTACTTTTTATCGCAATGGAGAATTCATTGATCTTTGCGCCGGCAGCCATGTTTCTTACACTAAGAAAATCAAAGCCTTCAAATTGCTTCAGGTGGCCGGATCCTATCACCGAGGCAAAGTTGCAAACAAACAGCTTCAACGGATTTATGGTACGGCTTTCGCCACAAAATTAGAACTTGAAGAACATTTGGAAAAAATCGAGGAAGCCAAAAAAAGAGATCATCGAAACCTTGGACGTGAACTTGGACTGTTTCATATTGATGAAATGGTCGGTCAAGGACTGGTGCTTTGGAAACCAAACGGAGCCGTTATCAGACAGGAGTTGGAAAGTTTTATTTCACAAGAATTGGCCAAGCAGGGATACTCCCAAGTCTACACCCCACATCTTGGCAAACTTGATTTATATCGTACCTCCGGCCATTTCCCCTATTACAGAGACTCTCAGTTTCCTCCCATCATTCATCGAGATTCTCTAAGTAAGTTAGCGGAGGAGGGTTGTAGTTGTTCGGAATTATCAAATAAGTTGGAAGAAGGTGCAATTGAGGGTTATCTGCTCAAACCGATGAACTGTCCTATGCACATACGCATCTTCAAGTCCGAACAGCATTCCTATCGTGACCTACCCATCAGACTTGCAGAATTCGGAACCGTTTACCGTTGGGAACAATCGGGCGAATTGAGCGGAATGACAAGAGTACGGGGCTTCACTCAGGATGATGCTCATCTCTTTCTGCGAGAAGATCAACTGCAAGATGAAATTCAAGGTTGTCTTGATCTTGTCAAACAAGTTTTTTCAACCCTTGGAATGAACGAATATAGGGTGCGGGTAAGTCTTCGAGATCCGGATTCAGACAAATACGTGGGAAGCTCGACAGCTTGGGAAAAAGCTGAAAAAGCTCTTCGAGATGCGATTCGAACCTTGAAGATTGAGTATCAGGAAGAAATCGGGGAGGCCGCTTTCTATGGTCCTAAGATTGACTTCGTCGTCAAGGACGTCTTGGGCAGGGAATGGCAGTTGGGAACCGTACAAGTTGACTACAACCTGCCAGAACGCTTCGACTTGAGTTATGTGGGGGTCGACAATCAAAACCACCGACCAGTCATGATTCATCGAGCTCCCTTCGGTTCCATGGAAAGGTTTTGCGGTGTTCTGATCGAGCATTTTGCGGGAAGCTTTCCTACTTGGCTTGCTCCGGAACAGGTTCGAGTTCTCCCAATGAATGATGACCTCATTGGACAAGCGGAGGAGTGCAATCTAAAATTCAGAAAGCATGGAATTAGATCCACTTTAGATCACCAGTCAGGAAAACTGGGAGCAAAGATTAGAAAAGCGGAAACCGACAAAATTCCTCATATGATCATCATTGGAAAAAGAGAGGCGGAAGAAAAAAAAGTCTCCATTCGCTCTAGAAATAATCCTACATTCGATGGTACTTGGTGTATCGAAGAAAGTATATCCAAAATTTCTGAAGACATTCGAACAAAAGCTCTTCCTAAAAAGAGATTTTAAATTTTTTGGCTCGTTTGAAACACAGACAAAGAGTTCAAGCAAAGTTTTGCGTGTGGAGCCAGAGGAAATAGGGATGGATTAGTTTTGAAAAAATTTGTAAATCTGCCGAATAATCCGATTTCTGCCTTATTCGTATTGGCTATTCTTTCTTACCGACTTTTCTCTCCTGTCAAACAGTTGCTTTTGGGTCCCTATGCTCGTTGTAAGTTTCATCCGACTTGTTCTCAATACGCCTTGGAATGCTTTCGAGTCCTGCCTTTTCTAACGGCCTTGAGAAAATCAATCGCACGGATCTGCAAGTGTAATCCAATGAATGATGGAGGTTACGACCCCGTGCATTCGAAAGATGGAAACTAGCACAGCCGAGTCAGACAAATGAGTTCTAAGAACGTCTTGCCCGATATTTCTCTTTGCGACCCATCTGAGGATCTTCTGCCCTTTCTGCAGCAAATCGTTTTGGAGTCCAAGTCCAAAAGAAAAAGACTTTATTGCTCAGTCACTTTGGAAACTGGATATTTCGACCCTTTGGCGATATTGGAAGGCATTAACAATCCAAGGGATTCCAATTGCTACATGGAGAAACCGGCAGATGAATTCTCCATCGCTTGCGGAGAATCGGTTGCCAAAGCCAGTTTCTCTGGATCTGATCGCTTTACAAAAGCTCGAATCTGGTCTGACGAATTGCTTATGCATACGAGAAATGCCGGGAAACTTGCTCTTTCAGGCAGCGGTCCCACTCACTTTCTGTCCGCCACTTTCGAAACGGAGAAGCGGAGTGATGACAGTCCAGATCCCCTCCACATTTTTTTTCCTCGCTGGCAGGTCCTTCGCAAAGGTGGCGTGCATCTTCTGACGGTAAACGCTGAAATCAATCCGTTTTCGTCTCCTTCCAAACTTAAAGAAGAATTAGACGAATCTATTTGCCAAATAAAGGGAATGCGTTATGAGCAACCACGCTCGTCCATTATCAATTCAACGAAATTTGATTCTCCCATGGAAAACCTCAACTATCTCGATGCGGTTCGCAAAGCGCTTTGTGAAATTCATTCCGGCAAACTTTCTAAAATCGTTCTTGCCAGGCAGCTGCATTACGACACCAAATGTGAAATTTCTTCTTTTTCAATTGCTCATTTATTACGAGATCGATACCCGGACTGCTTCACTTTTTGTCTCTCCACTCCAAACAAGGGAACCATGGTCGGAGCTACTCCTGAAACCTTGCTAAGAGTATCCGGTTCCAATCTCGAAACCGAAGCCATTGCCGGCTCGGCTCCACGGGGTCCTTCTGCAGGAAGAGATGCCTTGTGGGGAAAAACACTTCTAGGTCAGGAAAAAGCAATACACGAACATCGTCTGGTTATTGAAAGCATAATTCGTCGACTCGCTTCGATCGGCTTGACTAACTCCATGGAGTGCAAGACACGGCTTTTACGGTTGGCAAACCTTCAACATATGCGAACTCCCATTCGGGCGAAATTGGCCAATGGGATTCACCCTTTTGATGCCCTCGATGCACTTCATCCAACTCCAGCTATGGGAGGAACACCCAGAGAAGAGGCCATACCCTTGATTCGAAAATTGGAAAAAACCTCCAGAGGATGGTATTCAGGAGTAGCCGGATGGATGGATGGTCGAGGTCATGGAGAATTTATTGTTCCAATTCGTTGCGGGAAAATCACGCCATCCAATTTAACTCTTTATGCAGGGGCTGGTGTCGTGGATGGCTCGGTCCCGGAACAAGAGAAAATCGAGACCGATTGGAAACTGGAGGCAATGCTTGAAGTCATCACTGGAAGAACCAACTTGATTGGTGAATGACTGAGTTTGAAGAGTCAATCGCTCAAGCCAACTATGCTTGGGGAGAGATCACCGCGCATACCCTTTCCATTTTAGGCGTGAATAAGGTTTATTTTTCTCCCGGTTCGCGATCCACTTCCCTTGTTTTAGCTTTCGAGAGACATCCGCGAATCGAATGCTTTGCAGTACTAGACGAAAGATCAGCCTCATTCTTAGCACTGGGAACAAGCAAGCGTACTCAAATCCCGACGGTTCTACTATGCACTTCAGGGTCCGCAGTCTGTAATTGGTTTCCTGCTGTTGTGGAGGCATCGCACTCGAGCATTCCTCTCCTGCTGGTCTCTGCTGATCGACCTCCCGAACTTCAGAACTGCGGAGCAGACCAAACCATTGATCAAGAAGAATTATTCGGATCCTATCCCAGAGCGTTTCATCAACTTCCTCTTCCAACCAGCGAGTCTTCGGATGTCCAACAGCTTCGACTTACTTTAACACAGGCTTTCCAAAAAGCCATCGGATCTGATCCCGGTCCGGTTCACTTGAATTTTCCCTTTCGCGAACCATTTGTCCCTAAATTCATAACTCCCCCTTCTAATCTTCATTCCCTCGAAACGATAGTCGAATCTACGATCCCTCAAAAAATCAACCTCAAGTCTGTTGGTCAGGCAATAAAAGGATATTCTCGTGTACTCATGATTGCCGGGCAATATGCTTTTAATGATTCCATCCATCATGAAATAGGACAATTACGGATACCTATTCTTTGTGATTCCCTATCGCCCCTACGCGAAAAACCTTTGCCCAACCGTATTCTCCGATATGAAAATTTAATCCGAGATCCAATTTTCAGCCAGATGAACCTGCCTGATCTGGTTATTGTACTTGGACCTCTTCCCACTTCGAAAATTCTTCGTCAATGGATTGATTCTTCAAATGCTAAACGCATTGTAATCGAACCTCGAGGCAAACCTGTCGATCCCTTGACGAGTCCTAGCACCTCTTTTCAAATTCCATATCAGTGCGTTCATGAAATCCCGTTTCCTTTGATTGAAGACGCGTGGCTAAATTCCTGGCTTCAGGCCGAACAGAAGATAGAACTCAAAATGGAACGAGCTTTTGCAAAGGAACTCCCTTTGTTCGAAGGAAAGTTAGCTCGTTTGCTTTCCATTCATTCACCTGATGATACTCTGATTCATATCGCCAACAGCATGCCGATGAGAGACGTAGAATGGTTTTGGAAACCAAGTTCCAAACATAGAAGATTGTTCGGCAACCGAGGCACGAATGGTATTGACGGAACCTTGGGCACAGCTATCGGAATTGCACACCAAGCGGATTTCCCAACCTATTTGCTTACAGGTGACCTTGCCTTTCTTCATGACTCAAACGCTCTTCTTTTTTCGCAACAATTTCAAGGGAGCCTAACCGTCTTTGTGGTGAACAACCAAGGGGGAGGAATCTTTCAAAACCTTTCTGTAACCAACGAACCGGAATTCGAAAAATGCTTTGCAACTCCACAATCGTGCAATCTGCAAATTCTCTACAAATCACACCAAATCGAATTCATTCAAACCAATAATTGGAAGAAAATCATTAGTTTGATTGAAAAACCGATCACAGTTGGCATACGAATCGTTGAACTTTTATGCAATTCAAGAAAAGACAAAGAAATAAGGAACCGACTCTTGTCGATCAATTCATGAAACTGAAAAAGTGCTTGAGATAAATGCCAGAACTTGCTGAAGTCGCGTTTGCATGCAGTGTGTGGGCTAAAGGAGTTGGAGAAAAAACTGATGAAGTCTTGGTACATCCGACTTCTCGCGTCTATCGAGACCTCAATCGTGCAAAATTCATCAAAGCACTTTCCGAAGTGGTTTTAGAAGATGCTCGCTGTCATGGAAAACAAATGCTCTTTGGTTTTTCCAATTCTCGATGGTTAGGCTTGCATCTAGGCATGACGGGCAGTCTCTCGGTCAAGTCTACAGACTATCAACCTGCAAAATTTGATGCTCTGGTCTTAAGACAGTCGATGCGATGCCTTGTCTTTAGTGATCCTCGGCAATTCGGTCGCTTGCGTTTACATTTGGAAAATGATCTGCCTCGTTGGTGGACCCAACTACCGCTCTCCATGCTGGACCCAAAGTTTGATCTTCAAATACTCGTAGATGCACTCCGTAAACATGCCAAGCGTCCGATCAAAGCATTACTCCTTGATCAGCGATATTTTCAAGGAATGGGTAACTGGATGGCGGACGAGGTTCTGTGGCGTGCAAGGATTCACCCTGCTCATCCCTGTGGTCTTCTTAAAAGTCGAAAAAGATCCAAGCTTTTCGAAAAAATTCTCTTTGTTGCTTATGAGGCAATGAGAACCATTGGTCGGCATGGCAAAGACCCTCCAAGTGGTTGGCTCTTTCATGTCCGCTGGCAAGATGGGGGTCTATGTCCAGAAACAGGAAAACCATTGAGAAGAGAAACCATTGGCGGAAGAACAAGTTGTTGGTCCCCTACTCTACAACGCAAACCTAGGTTGTAAATGCTTTGGACAACTCCAGGGCTTCCCTCTTGTCTAATGTGATCTGCTTCTTCAATTCTTCAATGGAATTAAATTTTTTCTCTTTTCTGAGAAAACACTTTAGTTCCATTGACAGCTTGGATCCGGCTTTCCAATCCGAAGAGTCCAATTCTTGCAACACGTTGATTTCGAGCAAGGGCTCGAAAACATTCTTTTCCAAGGTTGGTCGCAGTCCGTAATTGGCAACTGCCTTCCTTTGCAGGCCATTGTCGAGATTCTCAACCACTCCAGCATAGACCCCGAAAGCAGGCTTGGCTTGTGGGTTCCATGGCAAATTAAGGGTAGGAAAACCTAGAGTCCTTCCGATTGCCTTGCCGGAACGAACAACTCCTCTTACGGAATAATTTCTTCCTAGCATTTCATTAGTCGTCTCGATGTCTCCCATTGCCAATGTCTCACGGATACGTGAACTGCTGATGGGAGAACCGCCGAAAACTTTCGACTCTGCCACAATTACTTCAATTTCTGATAACCTGGACTGATTTGCGAGATAGGAATCATCTCCACGCCGATTCTTTCCAAAACGGAAATTTCTGCCTATGCAAAGCGTTTTCAAAGTGGGAATTCGATCTTTTAAGAATTTCGGGAAAACTGCAGCTTCGACCCGCGAAATTTCCGCGTCAAAAGTTCGAAGAACGACATCCTCCATTCCGAATTTAAGTAACTGCGAGGCTTTGTTTTCTGGATTCATGAGAAGAGGTGGTTTTTTTTCTGGACGCAGAAAAGAAGCAGGATGTTCGGAAAAGGTAAAAGCAATCGGTCGACCATCAATTTCTTCGGCTCGCCTTACTGCGGAATTTAAAACCATTTGATGACCGAGGTGAACTCCATCAAACATACCCAAAGCCAAGACAACGGGTTCCCTTGTTGACTTGCCGAGTTCCTCGATTGTGGTGAATGTCCCCATCCTTAATTAGAGAGCATGAGAGGGAACCGCTTTATGAATCGGAATCAAGTTAGATTGAAAATTTCCAAGGTTTAAATCTTCAATTTCTTCAAGTGTTTTAGCTGCTTCAATGGAGAACTGGTCAATCTTGGTACGGCGCAGAGCAGTCAGATGAGCCCCACATTCCAGAGTTTGACCCAAATCATGAAAAACGGTTCGCACATAAGTCCCTTTGCTGCATGCCATCGAGAACTTTCCTTTAGGAGAACTCCAATCATTCAGAACCAAATCGCTGATTCGAATGAAGCGAGGTTCGCGTTCTATTATTTTTCCTTTTCTTGCCATCTTATACAAGGCAACACCATCAACCTTTTTAGCCGAAAACATCGGAGGTGTTTGATATTGGTCACCAATGAATTTTTCCATTTCTTGCCGTATGCGGTCCTCATCAATCCAATCGGGAATAGGTTTTTCAGAAATTGTTTCTCCATCCGAATCTTGGGTGTCTTTTTCAATTCCCAAAAGAAATTCACCTGAATACCCTTTGTCCAAGCTGATCAGAAATTGCGAAACCTTGGTTGCCTTGCCGATCAGCATGATCATCAAACCGGTCGCAAGGGGATCCAGTGTTCCAGCATGACCTACCTTTTTCATCTTCAATTTTCTTCGCAAACGATCAACAATGTCGTGAGAAGTAATGCCGATGGGTTTGTCGACTAACAGAATTCCCTCAAATGGCGGTTCTTTCATTCAATCAATTAAATTTACTTTACCTTGAGGATTTCCAAATGTTTGCCCAAGACATTGATCAATTGTGGATAAAAATCGGACATTTTTCCCTCAAAATTGAAACCAGCAGCGCAGGAATGTCCACCACCCCCAAAATGCTTGGCCAACAAATCCACTCGAAATTTTTCATTCTTCGCTCGAAAGCTACCCTTTAGCGCACCCTTTCGATCTTCAAGCAAGACTCCGATTTGAACACCTTCCAAAGAACGAGCATAATCTACGAAATTCTCACAGTCTTCTGGTTGAGTACCTGTCTCAAGGTAAAACTCTTCATAAACGGAACCAATGCAGACCTTACCATCGAATTCCATCTGGAAAGTGGACAGAAATTTTTGCAACAGCTGAATTCTACCGGGTTTCTCCCTTTCATACAATTCATGAGCAACTTTAGAAGGACTGGCTCCTGCATCACATAATTTTCGGCAAACTTCAAAAACGGATGCATTCGTTCCCGAATGACAAAACTGACCGGTATCCGTACTAATTCCAAGATAAAGCGCTTCTGCGGTCCTTTTGTCCATTTCATATCCTGCGTCAAAAAAGAATTTTGCTAGAATCTCAGCAGTGGCTGAGGCCTCAGGTAGAATCAGATTGTACCGAGCAAACTTCGTATTAGAAATGTGATGATCTATGTTGAGAAAGACTTTTGGAAAAGTCTTCACCAAGTCTTCCCCCACTCTCTCGTGGTCGGCGCAATCCACAGTCATTACCAAATTGTTTGAATCATCAATTTCCCCAGGTCTCGCAAATGGAGTATCAGCTACAAACCTGGACAAGGTCCTCGGAATAGGATCATGATTCACTGCTCTGGCGTCTATTCCTAGGGAAAGCAAAAATCGAGTAAGGGCAATCTGAGAACCCACGCAATCTCCATCCGGTCGACGATGACCCAGAATAAGAACAGATTCATTCGAAAGTTGACCGATTAATTGTTTGAAGGATTCGGACTCACCCGGAAAATAGGACATAATTGGATATTTAATTTGTTAAATCTAATTGCTTTACCATAAAGCAGAAATTTGGAAAAGCATCGAACCGAATCATCGTGGAATCAAAAATCCTCCCGAATCCACGCGTTTGATCATTGTTAGTTCCTCTTCCTCCTTAGTTCCATGCAAATAAACTCGACCTGCTTCATTTCGGATGGAAAATCCAACAAGTACGCGGCCAAGGGTGCCTGCTTTCATGCCTGGTTGCTCAATGATTTCCTGATCTCCCGGACCGAGGATGGGATCCGGACCATTGATGGAAACCAATCCATTTCTCTCAGTCGCCATGCCAAAAACTCTTTTTGCATCTGTCACCTCAAGGAATTCAGGAGATTTGGCAACCAAGAATCCACTTTCCAAGATTCGCATGGATCTGCATCCGAGCATGGGAAGCCAAGGAAACCATTGACTTGTCCAAGATCCTTTTCCTTTTTCGACAATGAATACATCATGATCCCATAAATTCATTTCACTAATTCTTACCCAATTTGCATAAATGATTTCTGCATTTCTTTCGCTTCCCTTCAAGTTTTCGGATATTACTTCAGCCCATTTCAAAAATTCTTCCGATAAATCTGGGTTTTTTGCTCCAATTGCCTGGATTATGTCCTTACCCTCCACCTTCTCACCCCTAGAAGAGAAGAAGACCGCCTTCTCGGATCCTCGAATTTGACGGGATAAGGCTTTCTTTGCATCTGCTCCATATTTCATCCTCTCCGCAAACGATTGTCTGCCCAACTCCAAAACCTTGAGTCTTATGGACTGGGTAGTCGCACACGAATTTTCAATGAGATTACCCGCACGCACGGTGACGCGATACGGTATCCGAAGGGGTTTTTTGCGAAAAAACACTCCTCTTTCCATACTGAAGATCGAACCCCATACACCATCGAGATGAACGGGTAAAATGGGTACCTTACCCTTTTTTGCTAAAATTATGGATCCACCCATGAAAGGCAACAGTAGACCCAAACGAGAAATTTCCCCCTCTGCAAATACGCATAAAGGAGTCCCTTCCTTTAAGCTTTTTAAGGATTTTCTGATGCTGTCGAATGACTTTTCAGAAGAAACCGTCAGGGTTTGAGTAACTTTGAAAAGATAACGGAGAAAACGGGATCGGGTGAGCGATGAATGCGCCAGATATCTTACTTTTCTAGGGAAGGCAGCGCCAATGAAAACAGGATCCGCATACGATAAATGATTGCATACCAAAAGAACGCCTCCGCTTTCTGGTAAATTATCGATACCCACCAGTCTGATCCTGTAGAAGATCTTCAACGCAAGATGTACCCAAGCACGAAAAAAATCCTCAAAAAAGAAATAAAATGATAGGATGCCAATCACGATCGATGGAATGACAACCACTAAGATTCCTTCCTTTGCATTCAATCCAAATTGGTTTGATAGGATTCCATAAAATAGACTCATTGCAATCCCGCTTGCCTGGGTAAGGAGAACCGATGCAGAAAGGACTCTCCCTCGTTTTTTGTTTTCTGCATTGTTTTGTAGAGAGCCATTCAACGGAACAAAAAACAAAGCTCCAAAAAAACCTGTTGCCAAGCATGCTGCTTCAAAAAACAAAGAAGTTGGCGAACTAAGATAAATGAGGAAAATAAAAACAGGCATTCCCAAGCCACCAATCGCAGTAAGACCCAATTCCACTCTCCCACGATTCAAATAAGCGGAGGACAGACTTCCTGTCATGATTCCAATTCCTATAACTAATGACCATTTTCCATAATAGAAACTTATCCCGTTTTCGTCCGATGAAATCTCACCTGCCAGTTCGACTAGAACTAGCCATAAGTATCCCGCAAGGGACCAGAACCATGCATCACCAAGTGCAGCCCATCTCAAACCCTTGTCCCTAAACAAAATTTTGAGATCCTTCATGTGACCATAAAGAATTCTAGGGTGAAAAGGTCTGGCGTCCTGAGCTTCAGTTTCATTGGTAGGTAAAAAAAGCAACCACGAAAACAGAGCCATCAATGAAACGCCAATAGTCAGATATAAACCACTTTTCCAACCCCCAAGTTCCGTTTCATAAAGACCATAGGTCCAAGCTCCGACAAAGGTTCCTCCTAAGATACCAACCATGGTCGTCATTTCCATCCAGCCCACTGCTTTACCCAGACTTGCAAACCCTACGATCTCCTTCAAGATTCCCTTTTTTCCAGGAGAAAGGAAAGCGGATTGGGTGGATAAAAGGAAAAAACCGACCAAGGTGAAGACCAGGCTTTCCAACTTAAGTGACAAAGCAAGAACCGCCAGACCAATCAGCTGTGAAAGGAGTACCCAACTCACCACCTTCCTTTTAGAGAATCTGTCCGCCATCCAACCAGCCAGAGGAGCAAACAAGACAAAAGGAATGTACAGAAGAATTAAAATTATGAAATTCAACTGATTCATCATTTCCCTTCCGAATTGGAAGGCAATCATGGCAGGCAAAAAAGCCCTGACCACATTGTCATTGAAAGCTCCTATTGTCTGGGCAAGCAAAAGAGGCAATATCTTTGGAAAAGCAATGACTGTACCTCGAATCTTCACCTATTGATGATAAAACCCGCCAAAGGGCATTTCTCCTTTAAATTCTTTTCAATTTGCAAAGGGTAAAAACATGCTCCTCACTCTCGATTATGAAAATTAAACTGTCCATACTCTTTTCTTCGCTTTTGCCATTGACCATCATTGCAGAAGAAAATTATCCAAACATTCTTTTTCTATTTGCGGACGATCATGCTTATCAGGCCATTTCTGCTTATGGTTCGAACCGCAATAATACTCCTAATATCGATCGTCTTGCCAAGGAAGGTATGCTTTTTGAAAGGGCATTTGTTACCAATTCGATTTGCGCTCCGAGTCGTGCAGTCATATTGACTGGCAAACACAGTCATTTAAATGGACAACTCACCAATCGAGAGCGTTTTGACGGGGAACAGCAAACATTTCCCAAATTACTTCAAAAAAATGGATATCAGACTGCATTAGTAGGCAAATGGCACCTGAAGAGCGATCCCACCGGATTCGATTTTTGGCAAATTTTGCTGGGGCAAGGGCCCTACTACAATCCTCCCATGAAGACTTCCAAAAGTGTCGATAAAATAACTGGATATACTACGGATATCATTACCGAAGTCACTTTAGATTGGCTTCGACACAAAAGAGACCCTGATCAACCATTTGTTCTCATGTGCCAGCACAAGGCACCACACCGGAACTGGCAACCCGGTCCTCAATACCTCAATAAATATGATGGTGTGGTGATTCCTGAACCACATACTCTGAGGGACGACTACCAAAATCGGCTTGTTCCTGCATCAACCCAATCCATGACCATTGACCGTCATCTCACCAACAATGATCTAAAGTTAAATCCTCCCAGGAATCTGACTACCGAACAGAAATCTGCATGGGATGCTGCATACGGTCCTAAAAACAAGGCTTTTGAAGATGCCGGCTTATCTGGAGATGCCCTCTTGAAATGGAAATACCAACGCTACGCCAAGGACTACTTGCGATGCATAGACTCAGTGGATGAAGGAGTTGGACGCATATTAGACTACCTCGACGAATCAGGCCTTGCCGATAACACAGTGGTCGTTTATTCGTCCGATCAAGGTTGGTATCTTGGAGAGCATGGTTGGTTCGACAAGCGGTGGATGTACGAGGAATCTTTTCGAACTCCTCTCCTTGTTCGCTGGCCCGGCATCACCAAACCTGGGAGCAAGAATTCCAAACTCGTTCAAAATTTAGACTATGCTGAGACCTTTTTAGATATATGCGGAGTGCAAGCTCCACCAGAAATGCAAGGTCAATCGATTGTTCCCCTCCTAAAGGGAAAAAATCCAAAGAGATGGCGAAAATCGCTTTATTATCAATACTATGAATTTCCAGGTGGTCATAGTGTTCGCCGTCACTATGGCGTAAGAACGGAAACTCATAAACTGATTTATTTCTATATGCTGGATGGGTGGGAACTCTACGACTTGGTTAAAGACCCTCATGAACTTCATTCTGTATATGATGACCCTGACTATGCTCGAATATCCGAAGAACTGAAAGCCGAGTTGAATCGACTTCGAAGTTTATATCAAGTCCCAAAAGATACTCGCCCACTGATCCAAAAGGCAAAAAAGAAAAAAACAGATTAGAAAATCAACTTTACTTCATTTCTTATCCAACCCATCGATTGCTTTTGCCAGATCAAAATCTTTATTGGTTACTTTGTTCCCTGCATCATGAGTGGACAAACTGAGTATGACTCGGTCAAAGCAGTTGAAAATCTCCGGATGATGATTTTGATACTCCGCTTCATAGGATAGACGCAACAGAAAACTCATGGCTTCTCTAAAACAGGAAAAATGAAATTTTTTCCTTAGTTTATTTTCCTCCCATATCCATCCATCCAAGGACTGTAATTTCAATTCAATTTCTTTTTTGTCCATAATCACTTTGAAAACTGAGCGATATCGATTGCTTTCCTCGTTGTCAATTCGCCACTAAAATGTTGGAGTATGTTTGGAAATGCATGTTTTCAAGCCCGAAGAAAAAGAAAAGCTTCCCAATCACATTGCCATAATCATGGATGGCAATGGTCGATGGGCTCGTTCAAGAGGAAAACCTAGATTGTTTGGTCACCGCAAAGGAGTGGAAAATGTTCGGAGTGTTGTTCATACTGCTCGTGAAATAGGAGTGCCTTTCATCACTCTTTATGCCTTCAGTCAAGAAAATCAGCATCGACCAAAGAACGAAAAATCCGGTTTAATGAAGTTGCTTAAAGAATTCCTGAAAAAGGAATTGAAGTCCATGCTTCGCGACGGTGTTCGACTCAGAGCCATTGGGGACCTAAAAGGTTTGCCCGACTTTGCCAGACAGGCGGTGGAAGATACCATAGAAAAGACGCAAAAAAACAACGATTGGAATTTGACTCTTGCACTAAATTACGGAAGCCGCCAGGAAGTTTTGCAAGCTGTCGAGTCTTGCATCAGAGACAATGACATTGATACCAAACGACTGAAATGGGCTGATTTTGCAAAGCATTTGCAGACAAAAGACTTACCCGACCCAGATCTTATCATACGGACATCGGGTGAATATCGACTAAGTAATTTCCTTCTTTTGCAATCCGCCTATGCGGAAATGTTCGTTTCACCACTTCATTGGCCGGATTTCAATAGAGAAGCTTTTCTTGATGCCCTTAGTCACTACATTAGACGAGAACGTCGATTTGGCAAAACCAGCGAACAGATCATCTCCTTGGAAACTAGTCCAAGTTCCTTATGATTCTCCGTTTTCTATCCACCACGATTCTTTGGGGAGCAATGGGTGGAATCACCTATACAATGAAGGAAACCGGAGCTATGTGGGTACTTAACATATGCGCCACGCTCACCCTGTTCGAGACCTACACCATTCTTGGACGCTTGGGTTATGCTGCCAATCGCTTGTCTGGTTTGATTACTTGTGCCTGCATGCTCCCGATTTCCTTTTTTTTTCCCGGCACAGGAACCGACGTTCTTGCAGTTGGAGCCCTGCTTACTTCCTCCGCCTGCGTTCTTTTCTCTCAAGGTCAGAGGGGAATGTACGTCAAGAGGTTGATGCCCACTTTCTTCGGTCTCTTATATGTGCCGTTTTTACTTCATTACTTCGTTCTCATCATACAAGCATCAGAGGTCACGAGCGATTCTCAAAATTTAGGCTTTGGTTTATTTTTCTGTCTCTGGGTTGTGATCGTTGCTAAATTCAGTGATATTGGAGCTCTTTTGGTCGGAAAGGCAATTGGTCGTACAAAAATGGCTCCCTCGATCAGTCCCGGCAAAACCATTGAAGGATTAATAGGAGGTCTTGCTTTCTCGTCCGGTTTAGGAGCTCTCTTGCCTTGGTTGGTAATCAATTATAGTCCTGATCTGATTAATTTCGGCAATTGGACTTTTTCTCCTTACCAGGGCGCTTTCTGGGGCTTGCTTATTGCGATTACTTCAGTGATCGGAGACTTGATTGCTTCTGTTTTAAAACGGTTGGCAGGAATGAAGGACTCAGGAGGAGCAATTCCTGGAATTGGAGGACTACTTGATTTGACCGACAGTCTTATTTTAGCTGCTCCGACTGGATACTTCGTTCTTTTGACTCTAGGTCCGTGAGTGATCCAAAAAAATTCATTTTGCTCGGGGCTACTGGTTCGATTGGCGAGAGCACACTTAAGGTTCTCCGTAAACACCCTGACAAACTTTTTTTACTAGGTGCTTCGGCCCATTCCCAAACCGAGAAACTTTCAGATATCACAAACGAATTTAAAGTTCCTCTAGCTCATTTGACGAAAAAACCCAAAGACTCAACGAGTTTTGACCCCAGCACCCGGTTGTCTCATGGGGAAGATGCTCTTGCTTCGTTAGCATCACATCCGGAAGCGGAATTTGTGGTAGTTGCAATTGTGGGCGCCGCCGGATTGCGCCCTACTTTAGCAGCCCTTGAAGCAGGAAAAGACGTTGTTCTGGCAAACAAGGAATCCTTGGTTGTAGGAGGAAAGTTAGTGACAGAGACTGCTCTACGCAGCGGAGCCCGTATCATACCGGCCGACAGTGAACACAATGCAGTTTTCCAATGCATCGCCGACCAACCTCATCGAAGCGTCGACTCCATTATATTAACAGCTTCTGGCGGTCCTTTCAGAGATTTAACGGCGGAGGAACTAAAAGGGGTCACCTTGGAATCTGCCCTGCAGCACCCAAATTGGTCCATGGGACCAAAAGTTACCATTGATTCGGCTACTATGGCTAACAAAGGACTCGAACTCATGGAGGCCCATTGGTTGTTTGGGATACCACCCTCAAAACTTGAAGTAGTCATCCACCCGCCAAGCATTATCCATGCAGTGGTTCGTTTTATTGACGGATGCTGTCTTGCTCAACTGAGTCCACCATCCATGACTTTTGCAATGCAGAATGCATTGCTCCATCCCCATCGCTTTCCTGGGGTGGAACCATCTCTTGATTTTGCCCAACCGCTTGATCTTACCTTCCATCCTCCCCCACTCGATCGTTTTCCTTGTCTACGTCATGCAATGGATGCATTAAAACAAGGAGGTTCGGCTCCCCTCGTCTTCAACGCCGCAAATGAAGTTGCTGTAGAAGCATTTCGACTAAATCGAATTGGCTTTCTTCAAATTCCCCACATTATCGAGGAAGTCATGAACAACATAGATCATTCTCAACCAAATACCTTGGACGAACTTCTGAGCATGGACCGTAATGTCCGGCAACTGAGTCATGAATATATCCGTAGTTCTTCATTTGCATCTTCTTAGCTGACATGTCTATTCTGTACGATTTTACCTTTTTGTTGGTGGCTCTTTTTGCTCTTGGGTTCACTATTTTCATTCATGAGCTTGGACATTTCCTCGCTGCCCGGCAGCGGGGACTGCTGATTAAAAGATTCTCCATCGGTTTCGGTCCAAAGATTTTCGGCTGGACTAGAAATGGGGTTGAGTATCGCTTATCTGCAATACCCTTTGGAGGTTATGTGGCTCTTCCCCAACTTGTTGATATGGGTAGAATTGAGGGATCGGATAGGGAGCAAGAAGAAAAGGAATCTCTTCAGTCCTGGGATGAGAACGAAGCCAAAAAAGATAAAAGTCAGGTAATGGACCCTCTACCAAAAATTGGCTATTCTGACAAAATGATCGTGTCAGTCATGGGTGCGGTCTTCAACATTCTCTTGGCTTTCTTTCTTGCCTGCATCCTATCTTTTTTCGGATACGAAGTTTCGGACGCTCAACTAACGACCAAAATCGGCTATGTTGCCGACAAAGTCGAACGTTGGAATCCATTGATTCAAAAAGGAGAAGAAGTATCTGGGCCAGGCAAAAAAGCGGGACTGCAAGTTGGAGATGAGATTTTGGAAGTGGATGGTTCTTCCGTAGAAAGCTTCATGGACATACAAAACCGAATCATCACCGGAAAACAACAAACTCCAGAAGGTGTCCGACTCGTAAATCTGACAATTCTTCGAAAGGGTCAAAAAGTGGAATTGGAGGCTTACCCTGTAGTTTTTGGAAGCGAAGAAATGCGTGTGATCGGTATTGGTCCAGAAGAAACTTTTTTCATCGAGGAACTCACCCCAGATATGCCTGCGATAAAAGCTGGCCTTGAAATTGGGGATCAACCTTATGCCATGGATGGTCAACGCATTCATTCATTCTCTCAGTTGATTGACCTGCTCAAGAAGACGGATTCCAACCAATCCATTGCATTTACGGTTCGTAAAGGAGGCGAAAACGGTCCCGAAAAAACCTACGATCTCATCCCAGTCGAAAAGGAACTTGCGGTTGGAGCAAGTCTTGTCTCCCGCAAATTGATTGGCTTTCGTCCAGTTGGAAAATCCGTCATCACCTACCCGAATCCGTTTGTCCTCATACTAAAGAGGGTAAAAGACATGTATTTGACCTTGACTGGTCTGATTAGTCCACGTTCCGACGTTAAACTACGCAACATGAGCGGCCCTGTTGGCATCGTCAATCACCTGAGCGTTTTTGCCAAGATCGGATTCAAGAAACTCCTCTGGTTTGTTGTGTTCATCAATGTTAATCTCGCCATTCTCAATCTCTTGCCCATTCCCGTATTGGATGGCGGGCACATGGTATTCGCCACCATCGAGAAATTACGGGGACAGCCTCTACCGCTTGCGTTTCTCGAACGAGCTCAGATGCTCTTCGTCGTTCTTTTGTTTTCCTTTATGCTCTACGTCACTTTTTTTGACGTCCAGCGACTGTTTCCTTACTGACGCCATGATTTTGGGAAAGGCGGCCCCCTACTGCGCCTCGCGTTACAGTTCCATCCGTCGATTTTCTCGTGTAGTCAACATAGGATCAATTGCCACAGGTGGAGAAAATCCTGTTCGCATCCAATCCATGACCACAACCAATACTCTTGACGTAAAGTCTACCGTTGAGCAGACAATAGAATTGGCGGAAGCAGGTTGCGAAATCGTACGCATCACCGCTCCAAATGTGAGAGCTGCTGAGGCACTGGGTGAAATCTCCAAAAAAGTTCGTTCAGCAGGTATTGAGGTTCCTCTCGTCGCAGACATTCACTTCATGCCCTCAGCTGCAATGGAAGCCGTCAAGCATGTCGAGAAGGTCAGAATCAATCCAGGGAACTATGCCGATCGCAAGAAGTTCCAAATTCGCGAATATTCCGAATCTCAATACGAGGAAGAACTTGATAGACTTTACGAATCCTTTTCTCCATTGGTCCTGAGATGTATGGAATTGGGTCGTTCGCTGAGAATCGGAACCAACCATGGATCTCTTTCTGACCGAATTATGAATCGCTTTGGCGACACACCTCGGGGTATGGCGGAATCAGCTTTGGAATTCCTTCGCATAGCCCGTTTTCATGGATATCACCAAATCATTCTTTCCATGAAATCCAGCAATCCAAAGGTTATGATTCAGGCGTATCGCCTAGTAGTCTCGATGATGAATGAAGAGGACATGCATTATCCTCTTCACTTAGGTGTGACGGAAGCGGGTGACGGTGAGGACGCCCGCATCAAAAGCTCCATTGGCATCGGATCCCTTCTTCTTGATGGATTGGGCGACACCATTCGAGTCTCGCTTACCGAAGATCCAGTTCATGAAATTCCCGTCGCTCGAGACCTTGTCCGCAGGGCTCATGCTTGGTGGAGGAACAAATCAAAAAAAAGTTTCTCGATCGATGAGAAAATCGATCCTTTTTCCTACTCCCGCAGATCATCCAAAGAAGTTTCCTTCGGTTTATCTAAGTTTTCCATTGGAGACAGGAATCCCCCCTCGGCTTTAGTACCCACAGACCATCCTCTCTCTGATTGCCAAGAAATCATTCGTGAATTGGCAAGTGTACAAGTTCAATCAAAAGACGCCAGGGTAGAGGGCTTGATGGTTGTGATTACTCAATCTTCCGATCTTAGCAGCCTTCAAACTCTTGCATGTTCGATTGTTGGTGCTGTTGCCTTCATGGTCGTACTTGACGAACGGGAGGATCATGAATGCGATGAGATCCCAGTTAACAAACCAGGATGCGTTCCCCTTATCTGGTTTTCGCCTCGCGCCTGCTCAGACGAATCCAGTCTCGCGCGCTTTCTTACTTTTTGCGAAGTGGCTGGTCACCAACCTGCCTTGGCTGTTCCCGCCGACCGCTTGAATAACGTTTACGCAACCCTTCTTGCCAATGCCTACACCGCCCCCATTCTTACTCTTGATCCCAACTCCAGTGTAAACCCCGTTGCTGGGTATCGTATCCTCGCCGCTTCCCTTTCCCATTATAACCTTAGCTTGCCGATATGGATCCGTGATCATGAATCATCCCGTTTTTTAGATCAAGAGGATCTTTTCTCCGGTCGACTGCTGGATGCCTCGATATTAATCGGTGCTTTGCTTTGCGACGGCATAGGTGACCTTGTGTCAGTTGAAAATGCTGGTTCTTTGAATCGTAACCGCGGTCTTGTCTACAACCTTATGCAAGGTGCCCGTGCACGCATAACCAAGACTGAATTCATTGCTTGTCCAAGTTGCGGAAGAACTCTTTTTGATTTGCAGAGCACAACTCAAAAAGTAAAGGCAGCCACCGGTCATCTTAAAGGTGTGACCATAGCGGTCATGGGGTGTATCGTTAACGGACCTGGTGAAATGGCAGACGCCGATTTTGGTTACGTTGGCTCCGGACCGGGTAAAATCGATCTCTATGTTGGTAAAGAGCGGGTAAAATCTGCTATTCCTGAATCTGAAGCAGTTGACCGCTTGATCGAACTAATACAAGAAGAGAATAGATGGATCGATCCCAAAACAACCTAATCCCCGACTTATCTAGTGCTGATGCTTCTCTGCAAGATCGAATTCTGCTTGCCCATCATGCCGTTTTGGCACAGGTGGATTTCTTCAGGGCGCACTTCGGCAATGCCAAGAGCAAATGGAAGGCAGACGGAACTCGTGTCACGGAGGTTGATGAAACCATTTCCAAAGATCTTTTTGAAGTGATTGCAAAGGATTTCCCATATGACGACTTTTGTTCGGAAGAGTCCATTATAACACCGCAACCCATAACTCTTTATTCTGAATTTGCATGGGTGCTCGATCCAGTTGATGGAACCAACAACTACGCCGTGGGAGTTCCCGAATGTGGTATCTCCCTAGGATTGCTTAGAAAAGGTAGACCGGTTTATGGCTTCATCTATGACTATGGAAGGGACAATCTTCTTCAGGGCGGCAAGGAATTCGGTTCCATTGAGGGTTGCAAATCAGTGCAAGCGGCGGCCGGACTCGTGAATGAAAAACTTACGTTCTGCATGCATTTTCCCATCCCCAGAGAGCAACTTGATGCCTTGAGCGAATCTCTTCAGGTTTGGCGGATTCGCTGTCCTGGCTCGGCAGCAGTTGGACTTTCCAACGTAGCCACAGGTCGGTTGGACGGATGTCTGGAATATCGTGCCAAACCTTGGGACTGCGCGGCAGGTTATCCGATCTGCGAGGGAGCCGGGGCAGCCTTTCACTTTCTCGGAAAACCTGCCTTTCCAATGAAGTATTTCACTCCATCCATGCCCTCGTGTCCTTTCCGAGTGGGATCACCAATCTTTCATGAATCCGTCTGTCAGGCACTGGACATCAACTAGCTGGAGGCAATTGCCCTTGACCCCAAACCTTTGCTTGCGTTTACTTTGACTTTCTTAAAGCGGGCATAGTTTAGGGGTAAAACCCCAGCCTTCCAAGCTGGTGTCCTCGGTTCGATTCCGAGTGCCCGCACCAGCCACATTATCCAACGATTTCCAGATGCTGGATTATATACCATCATAGAAAATTCGTGATAAAAACTTGAAAATATCGAAATTCATGTGCAAATCAGAAAGGAAAAGTTGAAATCCCTTTCATTTGCGGTTTCATGACATTATAAAATAAATTTTTCGTATGCAACAAACACACACCATAAACGCACAAACCAGCAAAAGTTTCCTTGTCAATGCTCTGCGTAAGACCTCCAGCCGATTATCTATGGATGACGTTGAGTACCAGTGGGGGCATATGGGTCAATGTAATGCGGGACACCTGATACAAACAATCACTGGAATGAGTAGCTTCGAAATAGTCAAATCCATTGATTTCAAATTGGACGAGTGGTCAGAGCACGCGATCGATTATTGTTCGAAAAGCGGATGCAAAGTGGATGACATCTTTATAACCATAGAAAAATTTGGCATGACGCATGAAGATATTGTCAAACTCGAAAATTTATCCGATCACAGAGTTTTGGAGAACCTTGAAGGAGGTTTTCGACATCTCGTAAAAAACAATCGTCATCATGTAGTGGCATATATGGAAAGCTTTGCCAATTTATTGGAATCGGAAGGTTAATTTTGCAAGGTTGCCGGTTTCTCGACACTAAAACCAAACCTCTTTCAAAAATTACAACAAATTTTTTTCAATAACAACTTTTTGTTGTCATTTATTATTGGGTAAACCTCATCATTTTAGTAGGTGGTTAAAAAAAAAAGGTGCGCGTCATCCTTTGACGCGCACCCCATGGTTGCTAACCCATGAAACCCTTTCCTCAACAACCTGTTTTGCATGAAAGATGCCAAGTTTTTAAAATCAAAAATTATGTCCCTTTTTTTCGTTCTTTCTGAATAGGGTTAAGTGGTGTGACATTTTCAAGAATTAAAGAATCGCGGTAACCAATTTTCTTCGGCCGTAAACCAAATAAGCTAATTTTAACTGACCGAACCTACCAACTCTTAAGGAGTTGTTCCCAGTAATTGTCAGTACTTTCCTTATCCGAAAAGGATTTTACAACAAATGCATCGTCACTTTGTGCGTCATGATAAAAGAAGATGATCTTGTTCTCAGCCTGATTTTTTTTGAAGAGATATATTTGTGTCTTGTTTATGCAAACTGGATTTCCTTTTTCATCTACACCAGCTTTAATGACACCTAAGTTCGCTTCCGTCTTGTTGAAAAAAGCTCCCATCGTCAAAAGTCCAATTAATATAAAAACTCCAGCACTTAATTTATTCTTTTTCATTTTCCCATTCCTTCCGTTCATATAGTTACAAAGATTCCATATGTTAAACCATCCATTGCAACTGGCGAAAAGCAAAAATAGACACTTGTACGAAAGAAATAAAAAATTTATGCGAAAAATGTATTCTTTTCTCGTGCTTATAGAATCATGACTATTTCCATACCTAAGAGAAAGAAAAGGACCTTTCAGCAGAATGAATTTGGATGTTTCGATCTGGGCAATGCATGTGATGTTCTAGATTGGATCAAGTCAGAAGAAGAGAGACTCCATTGGTCGGGTAATACCTTTTCAAAGGGACTCTTGATGAATCTTTTCAAAATACATCATAATCGATCAGATGTTTACGCATTTGCCTATTCAAAATGTTTGATTGGTCTTAAGGCATATGGAGAACTCGTGGTCAAAACAAAGAAGCAAGCTTGCCTATGCCGAATAATCATAAAGCCTGAACTACGTAATCAAGGAATAGGAAAATACTTCTGCGATGAAATCTTGCGTTTCGACCGAGATAAAACGGATTTTCTTTCCATATGCCTAAATACTTTTGAAAATAATCTGGCGGCACGAAAATGCTATGAATTTCTGGATTTCAGGTTCTTTAAAAGCAGAGCTGATCGAAGAAGGTTTGATTCTTCAATCTTAAGCGTAACAGTAATGAAGAAAATTTTACCCCATGGAAAAAAACGATGAGGAAATCCAAGAAAAGCGGAGGATTGATCCTTTACCGAAAAGACCCAAAACAAGGCTTGAAATTTTTGATCGCTCATCCAGGAGGTCCTTATTACAGAAATAGAGATGATGGTTGGTGGAGCATTCCAAAAGGAGAACCAGAATCTGGAGAAGACATGCTTGATGCAGCAAAAAGAGAATTTAAGGAAGAAACCGGAACCGAAGCCAAAGGTCCTTTCATCAAGTTAGGTAGCATTACTCAAAAAAACGGAAAGGTTGTTCATGCTTGGGCTTTTGAGGGTAAGTGGGAAGAGGGGAAAAAACTAAAATGTAACGAAATCACATTGGAATATCCTCGAGGAAGTGGAAAATTTTGGACTTTTCCTGAAATCGACATGGCTATTTTTTGCGGATTAAAAATGGTTAAGAGAAAACTTCGTTCTGAACAGTTTCCCTTGATTGAAAGACTTGTTTCCCTAATTAATGATGATAGGATTCATCGGTCTTAATTAGACTTCATCTTGATACATTTTATGATATGCAAAATAACAAAACAGAGAATTCTGCTCTGAATTCCAAACCGTTCCCTGTGGTCTTCTTGGTGTTCATCTTGGTTGGTTTTTCCAGACACCTACCACTTTCACACCCTGAGTTGTATAACTTTTCACCAGTTCTTGCCATGTTTTTCGTCTCCGGAATTTATTTTCGTGGATTGATTTCTTGTCTGATTCCTTTGCTTGCAGTTCTTTTGTCGGACTTTCTCATCAGTCCGACTTACGGTGCCCAAATATTTGAACCTTTCATGTTGGCGACTTTTTTGAGTTATGCTCTAATTTTTCTTTTGGGAAAACTTTGGCAAACTCCCACCAGGATTAGAACACTGATTGCAGGTGGAATTCTATCCGCATTTATTTTCCATTTATTGACTTGCGGGCTGGCATGGTGGACAAACCCGTTTTATGCCAAGAATCTTTCTGGCTTCGTACAAGCTCAATTTATAGGTGAAACTGGATATGCGCCTGCTTATCTTTTCCTTAGAAATTCCCTGCTTAGTTCAGTGCTTTTCTCATTACTTCTCGGATGGTTGGCTTCTCGCTTCACTCAGGGTTTCATCGCCGGCGAATCAAGATCTTTGTTACTTCATGGGCGCAGGTACAAGGAGCAAACGCGAAATTAAACTCGTCTTTGTCTGCTTGCTTCAAACAGACATACGCCAGTTGCTACTGAGACATTCAAGCACTCAACTTTTCCAAGCATTGGGATGTGAACCAATTCGTCACACATATCCGAAGTGAGTCTGCGAATACCTGTGCCCTCAGCACCCACCACTATGGCCAAAGAATCTCTCAGGTTTGCATCAAATATAGAGGTTTTCGCATTGTCACAGGTTCCTACCAAGCGAATGGACCTCTCTTTGAGTTTGAGTAGAAAACGAGCAAGATTTTTCGCTCTGGCTAAGGGCAATGATTCTGCTCCTCCTGCCGCGACATGACGAACCACTTCGGTCAATCCTGCCGAGCGTTCACTCGTCATAACGACCAAATTAACACCAGCACCGTCAGCCGACCGCAAACAGGCACCTAGATTTCTAGGATCCTGTACTTGATCCATAATAAGAAGAAAGGGTATTTCGTCCATTTCATCCAACAAATTCAAGGCATCATCTTCTCCCAAGGACGAAATGCCACTCAAAGGATTGCTGTAAGTTTTTCTACCTAAGGACTTGGAAAAACGACGAGCCATACAGTTGTTTGGAAATCAAAGCCATTTTTCATGCTAATCATGAAAATCAATTCCTTTGGATGTCGAGCGGACATAACCGCGACGAAGACAAAAATTTCCGAAATGCTCTTCTATTTGTTTGTTTTCTGCAAAATCCTTAAGAATTGGAATTAGCTCAGATAGTATTTGCTCATGTGAAATCGCTTGACGATAGAGTTTATTCAACCGCATACCATTCAAACTCGCCCCCAGATAAAGGTTGTATTTCCCCGGAGCCTTACCCACTAATCCAATTTCACCAAGGTAAGGTCTTCCGCATCCATTGGGGCACCCCGTAGACCGAATGGCGATGGATTCATTCCTTAATCCCAAATCATCAATGACTCGATCAAGTTCATCAATCAGGGAAGGAAGATACCGCTCGCTTTCGGCAAGCGCCAAGCTACAAGTAGGAAGTGCTGTGCAGGCGATTGAGTTGAGTCTTAATCCCGAAAGTTGTTGTTCGGACTTAACTCCGCTACTTGCTAAGATCTTTTCTACTTTTGATTTATCTTGTTCGGAAATACGAGCGATGACTAAGTTTTGATTAGCCGTAAGTCTGAATTCACATGAAATGCCAGATGCAATCTCACGCATCGCCAGTTTTGGTTTTTCCTTCAGTCTTCCACTTTCAAAAAACAATCCGTAAGTCCATGACCCGTCTGCGTCTTGGTTCCATCCATACCGATCAGTCGTAGATTCAAAAGTGAAATCTCGAGCGGGATGCAAATCCCAACCCAGTCTCGCGTTAAGTTCTTTCTTGAACCAGTCCACACCCCTGTCTTCTATAGTATACTTGAGCCGAGCGTGTTTACGATCGGAACGATCTCCAAAATCACGTTGGATCTTAACCACTTCTTCGGCAACTTGAACGGCTTTTTCTGAGGTACAAAATCCAATCACATCAGCCAGTCTTGGAAAAGTTGAGACTTTCCCATGAGTCATTCCCAAACCTCCACCCACCAGAACATTGTATCCATCAATGTTGCCATTTTTTGCTATACCCACGAACCCAAGACAGTTGGAGAAAACATCGACATCGTTGCGAGGAGGTAAGGCTACAGCAATTTTGAATTTTCGAGGAAGGTAAGTTTTTCCGTATATGGGTTCTTCTACTTTCTCCCCAATTACCAGATTTTTCTCCCCATCCAACCAAATTTCAGCATATGCTGTGGTTCGTGGGGTCAAATGATCATGTATATTTTGCGCCAAGCTCAAAGCCTGCCCATGTAATTCCGATTCGAATGGATTTGCCGGACTCATAACATTTCGATTGACGTCTCCGCAAGCAGCCAAGGTATCGAGCAGGGTTTCGTTAATTTCCCTCATGGTCTGTTTGAGATTGCGTTTAAGTACGCCATACAACTGAAAAGCTTGCCGGGTAGTCAACTTGAGTGAACCGTCACCGTATTTAGTGGCAATATGATCAATTCCAAGCCATTGTTTGGGAGTACAGACTCCACCAGGAACTCGAATTCTGATCATAAAGGAGAATGCTTTCTCTTTGCGTTCCTTGATAAGTTGCTTCCTTAAATCGCGGTTGTCCTGCAGGTATGTTCCATGAAACTTTGTCAACTGCGCATCGCTCGCACCGATGGACCCGGTCGATTCATCCGCAAGGCTTTCATCAATGGTTCCACGCAAATAGTTACTTTCGACTTTAATGTGCTCGTTTTTTGAAAGCTTTGCTGAGTTAGGTGAAAGATTTGTCATCGTGTAAGTTTGTTTTTTTGGGATAAATTGTTGGTGATTTTATAATTATAAGGTTCTAAAGTTGAGTCAAATCAACCTCCTGCTTCCCCCTACGTATTCGATGACCTTGGGTATGCTTATTGATTATAAAAACAGATTTTCCGCATAAAGTTACCAAACCCAACGACTGGTAAAAAATAGGGACATTATTGGGCAAAATATTCATCATTATTTTGTAAAAAAACCATCGAAAGAGTCTGATTGCGACGCTGAAGTGCGATGGGTTGGTTTGTCAAAAGATACATTTCAGACACACGAACCAAACAAATACCCTTAGTTTAAAGTCATGAATACTAAAATAACTTCTCGAAAAACGAAAATTTTTTTAAAATGAGGTTCCGGGCAATTGGTCGAGACTCAAAGTCGGTTGAAAAGTTAGATTTTGTTCGTGATTGGGCCAAAGTCCTTGTTTGTCCACAAGTGAAGCATGTGCAATCATAGCAGCATTATCTCCGCAATGAGCTTTGGGAGCAGGTAAAAAAAAGATTTTATTTTTCTTGGCTATTTCCCCCAAGGATTCACGTAAACGCTCGTTATTGGCAACACCCCCCGACAAACCGATGCTTTTATATTGAGCATGTTCCAGAGCTTGGCTGGTCTTGACCGAAAGTTGGTCCACGGCTGCCGCTTGGTATGATGCGCACAAATCGTCGAATGAATCCGAAATCTGCTTTTCATTCATATTTTTTAGAGCATAAAGTAAACTAGTCTTTAAGCCGGAAAAACTGAATTTCATATCGGACTTATTGGAAAAAGCCCTAGGAAAAGCAAAGGCATTAGGATTTCCATTTTTGGCGTGTTTTTCCAATTCTGCTCCACCTGGATAAGGGATACCCATTAATTTTGCACCCTTGTCGAAAGCTTCCCCTGCCGCATCGTCCACGGTCTGAGCCAAAATTTCCAGATATCTTTCTTCAGTCAGTTTGAATAAAATGGTGTTTCCACCGGAAGCAAGAAGTCCAAGATGAGGAAGAAAGCGTTGCCAATCCGAATATGATTCGAAATCCAGCGCCATAAAAGGGGAGAATGCATGGCCTCTGAGATGATTTACTCCCCAAACCGGAATATCCCACAAAAGCCCTAAGGTTTTGGAGATGGACAAACCCATGCCCAAGCATCCGATCAATCCGGGTCCGCAAGTAACTGCAATGCTGGAAACTCGATATTGTAAATCATACTTTTCATCGGCTAATTCCAAAAGGGGAAAAAAGTTGAGCAGATGTTCTCCTACTGCAAGGTCTGGCACTACCCCTCCATATTCCGCATGCCGAGAAATTTGACTCTGAATCCATTCGCTAATCAAAGAACCCTTTTCATCGAACAAGGCTATGGCCGATTCATCGCATGAACTTTCAAAGGCTAAGATCATTATTTTGAAATTATTCGAGCATACTCGAGTTATCTTGCATTAAGAGATATTCCTTGGCTCTTTGAAGTTGGTAATCAACAATCGGTTGGAAGCCAAACAACTCTTCGAATTGAGTAGCGTCCGCATTTTGTTTTCCATTGCGTTGAATTCTCAGTTTTCTTTCTTCTTCCTCACTACAAGGCACTAGGACGTTTGGGGACAAACCCCGCTCATGAATCGTCGACCCGTCAGGAAGATAATACATCGCCGTCGTTAGCTTTATTCCCGAGTCATCCTGAAGTGGGAAAATTGTTTGTACTGAACCTTTGCCAAAGCTTTTCTCTCCAATCAAATGTGCCCTATCTGTGACAGACAACGACCCTGCTACGATTTCAGATGCACTTGCAGTTCCCTCGTTGATAATCGTAACCAATGAAAATTCATGAACTTCAAGCTTGCTGTCTGCTTTGTATTCTCGAAATTTACTGCCTTTTCGACCACGAATTGAGACAATCAACTGATCGCGGGGAAGAAAGATTTCAGCCACTTCGATAGCAGCGGTCAACAGTCCACCGGAATTATCTCTCAAATCCAAAACTAATCGTAACATGCCTTCTTCTAGCATCTGGGATATAGCTTCCCGAACTTCCTCACCCGTTCGTTTGGTAAAATGCATAAGATGCATGTGACCCGTTCCATTTTCATCGACTGAAAACTCATCAACGCTGGAAATTTCAATTTGTCGTCTGGGAATGGAAATTAACTTATCTTCACCAGTAAGGGTGCGAATGAGAATTTTTACGGAAGTGTCTTCCACTCCCTTTATTCGGTTGCTGACTTCATCCAACTCCCAATCTGAAACAGGAACACCCTCAACTTCTAAAATAAATTCACCTACTTGCAGACCAACCTTTTCGGCAGGACCCAAAGAGAAGACCTTGGTTATCAAAATTCCTTTTTCAATCTTGCGAATCATAATTCCTATACCAACATATCTCCGTCGTGTGTCGTCTCTGAAAACCCCGTATTCCTTCGGTTCGAAAAAGCTTGAATGTCGATCCAAATTTCCAACCATTCCTTGTAGGGCAAAATTCGTTAGATTTTCATAACTAGATAAATTTTTATCAACATATTCAGATTGAACCAGTCTCATCGATTCGCCAAACTTGAGGAGTGATTGCCAGTATTCTAATTTGAACAAACTGCGGGTTGTCGGATTCAAAGTTAAACCAACCACCAGATAGGCGCTCAATGCACAAATCGACCATATTGTTATGACCCAAAAGAATGAGACCCTTCCCGTCAATACTCGCCTAAAGTTCACATTTAACGCTCTATCCAAGGCTTATGACCTTGCCAATTACAAAGCAGAAAAAGGAAGTAATACATTGCTTCAATGAGAAATTTGGAGCTAGGAATGCGGTTCCTTTCGACGAGTTTGTTGATTGGTCATTGTATTCTCATGAGATTGGCTATTATCGTAGGGAAAAACCACGAGTAGGCCGAAACCAACATAGCGATTTCTATACCTCCGCAAGCATTGGGAGTCAGTGGGGAGAGTTAATCGTCGCGGCTTGTGAATCTATTTTGTCGCGAGAGAAAGTCGAGGACTTCACTTTCGTTGAAATAGGAGTTGAATATGACGAATTTACCCTCCATGAGGTCGAGCACCCATTCGCTGATGTTCAAACCCTTCGCCTCGGCGACCAAATTACCATACCCGAAAAAGCAATTGTTTTCTCAAACGAATGGTTGGACGCTCAACCTTTCAAACGTTTTCGATATCTGCACAAAGAGAGAAAGTGGATTGAACTAGGGATTGCAGTTGAGAACGATTCTTTGCGAGAGGTCATTTTGGGCCCCTGTGAAGAAGAAGCAATAAAGGATTTTTCTCCTTCAGTGGAAAATTATCAGATCGATTGGCCTTGTGGTTCGCAAAAGGCGCTGCAGAAAGTGCTGGAATACTCAAACTGGGTTGGCTTGTTCTTGACCTTTGATTACGGCTATTTCGAAGAGATCCTATTTCATGAAAAACCTAAAGGGACGGCGCGCGCATATCAGCATCATCGGCTGATCGATAATTTGCTTCATGAGGTGGGGGAATCCGACCTCACTTGTCATTTGTGTTGGGATTTGCTTGAGAGGATTCTCATATCAAATGGTTTCTCCCAAGTAACTGTTGAAAGCCAAGAGGCTTTTTTGGTAAAATATTCCTCAAAAGTTATTAAAAATGCTTTTGAATCATCTAAAAGTGCTTTAGACCCAAAAATACAAAAGTTGAAAGAATTGATCCTCCCTCAATACATGGGAAGAAAATTTCAAGCCTTTTGGGGGGTAAGAAACTAGGTTCATTGCACTTTCCAAGTCATGGTAAGTTCGGACCAAATAGATTAGTTGCTTCGTAAGGACAACCGATCTCATAAATTCTTCGCACTTCCAACTCGTCAAAAGATTTTTCAAAGAGCGCAAATTCATCAATTTTGCCGCTTAAGGCGACTCTACCCGATGACTTCGACACACTAATAGCCGAATGCCCGAGCGTAGAGCTTCCAATATTTAGCTTTCCCACAGTATTGATTTTTTCTCTACTGAAAGGACGCCCATTTACATAGTGACTAATCATCTTGGTAGTCGAATCGAAAGTTGTCGCCATATGGGTCCAGCGACCAAATCGCTCTTTTCTGAAAGCAACAGCAGAAACATACCTTTCATAACCATTCTTTTTTCTTACTTGTAGAACAACTTTACCTTCCTGGTTTATGAACCAGCCAACTGCACCTCTGGTTGAAGAACTTGAAAATAAAACAGGAGCTATGTTCGTGTCCAATGAATCGATTTTGATCCAAACGGACAAGGTCATGGAAGTCAGATTTTTTGCTAAGTTCATGCGTACGCAATCGCTTTTTCTTTCAAAGCCCAACGCACCTTTACCTGACCAACGACCCTCGCTCCATTTGCAACCTACAATTGCACCATCCGCGATAACATTTCCATTATTAGCTTCTTCACGCAGCGTACGAGTCCATGAATTGTGGTCATTAAAGTTGTAATAGGCAAGAGTGTGTGGTCCGTTTGCAATTTCCTTGCTTAACTCAACCCATTCCAAATATCTTATATGAGATTTTTCCATCGATCGGAAAGCAAGATCTGCAGCACCTAGGTAAGATTGACTTGGTACCTCCATCCGGTTGGGATTACCGTATGGGTCGATGAACAAAGCTTCGCCACCTGCTACTTCATGAGAAACCAATTCATCTTCGTCAGCCTGACCCTCGTAAATAACCTTACCTTCATAAACAACGACTTCAGTTGATCCGCCCGGATGAACATTGAGTCCAAATTCAGTTCCAAGATCAATTATTTTTCCCTTGGGCAGATTGACTGTAAAACCCTGAGCCAAGCGAGGCACATTGGCTCTGAGTTTTCCTTCCATCAGAGATCCTTCGTTTGGACCGACCACATCAAAATGCACGGGTCCTTCCAAAATGACATTTGAGCCTTGAAGAAACTCAACTTGGGCCAATCCGTTTTCTATAATCAAGCTGCCTGGTTCAAAGGCATTTCCGAGCTCCGGGCGAAATCCTGCATCCTTAGACCACTCCAAGCCGACCTTCTCGGTCAATAAAGCCACAGCATCTGATATCTTGATGACTTCGGGGGAAGAATTTGCGGAAAGAGACTTACTCCAGCCTTTTTGTTCATTCAAACTCAAGGACGGCGTATACTGAAAAAATAGAAGAAAAGCAGCAATCAGGAGCGCCGCCAATGGAATAAGATAACGAACAAAAGGGAAGATTCCTGTCTTGTTCACTTCTTTGGAATCCTCCCCAAAATCATCGCTTACCAACTCCTCAGCATAATGCATAAGGCTCGAAGACATGTTCATGAATCTTACGTAATGAAGTCGGGCTTCATCATTATGCTCCAAAAGAAAACTAAGTCTTTTCTTCTGTTCGAAGGAAAGGTTATTTTCAACCAATCTATCTAGAAGATCATGAAGTTCGATAATTTGTTGGTCGGAAGACATTCTCAATGAGCCTGTTCGATGGAAAGTTCAAATGTTACGCAATCAAAAAGGACCTTTCGGATGCGATTCAGAGCTTTGTAGGCTCCTTGAACCGTTCTGCCGCAAACATGAGCCGCCGCTGAAACGTTCTTACCTGATTCATACCTAGTAAGAATCATACGACGGTCTCGATCATTTAATTTTTTCAAACATTCGGAAAGTGCGTAATGACGATGATCAAGTTCTTCTTCAACTTTGAATTGAGTAACGGCAATCAGGTCCAATACTTCTTGATTGAAAATAACTTTGGAAGTAGCGTATTTCTTTCTCGCCGCCCGAATCTTCCAGTAAGCGATTTGACATGCCCAAGAATAAAAGTTCGTCCCCTGTTTGAAATCATTGAATTTTTCACAAATCGTCAAACTCGTTTCTTGAAGAATGTCTTCGGCGTCACTTCTGGACGGAACCAATGTATAAATGTAAGCAAAAATTCTTCTTTGATGCTTCATCATCAGTTGAATCAATTCCTTTGAGCGATCCTTCGATTCTTCAGACATTGCAAATGTGAACTATGTTTTCAGGCAACCTAAGCAGGGATGATTGCTAAATAGTCTCACTTCCCAATCGAAACATCCGACATATCCAAGCCCCTTCGCCTAACTTCACGCAGAGCTTTTTGCAAACTCTTGGATGAAAGCTTCACGGTTTTAGTTTTGCGACGACTATCTTTTGCGTCAGAAAACTCGACCATCTTATAGAAGATCGAACCATTAGGAGATTTGAAGAGTCTTGGAGCGATTTCAACATTTATTTTGCGTCGCCTTTTAAGTCGTTTAAGGCTTTTGGAAGAAAAATTTTCGGAAACTTCTGCCACGTCTAAAGTCAAATCTCCATGTGCTTGTTCAAGAACGCGTTTCACAGTGAAGTCGTCGAGATACTTGTTGCCTAAATCATTGCAAGCAAAGTCATCATTATATGATACTTCTTGAAAAGGATCATTGAGAACCATAACTTTGGATGCTGGTCCCAAGATGCCTTTAAAATCCTTCCTAAATTTTTGTACAGCCTTCCGGACGGCATTTTTTCTATTGTTTGCGTAAATTGGCATCTTGGCAATGAAGGTACGATTCGCACCCAATCTCGTTTCTAATAGATGTTTGGATTCGTAAATCAATTTGAAATAATCATCGTAAGGGATTGACAAGGTTATTTCATATTTTTGGAAATCGTTGACTTTCATCATAATGAATACTCCTGCTGGCGTTTAAAAAAAGAACTATTAAGTTGTCTATTTATTCATATCCTAAAGTGAGATACATTAGGACATCAAATAAAGACACCCTGTTTTTAAAAGACAGTCAAACTGCCATTCTTAGTGAAATCAAGAAAATGGCTACTCCAGTAAGAGTCCAGTTATTTCTTTTTGTAGTTGGGAAGGTGAATCTGGACCGTATCCAACATGCACATGGCGAATCATCCCTTTGGGGTCAATCACAACCGTTTGAGGTATTCCTTCAACCAAAAATAAATCACCAACTTTACCTGATGAATCCATAGCCACATCAAGCCCGGTTACATTAAAAGAACTCATGAATTTGTTGATGGTTTTTTTACTTTCACCCTGATTGATAGCTAAAAACTGAACTTTATCTGCTCCAAAGGCAGAAGCGATGCTATGCAACTTGGGAAGACCCTTAATGCAGGGACTGCACCAACTTGCCCAAAAGTCAAGAATGATCACCTTTCCAATTTGATCAGGAAGATTGAATTCTCCACCACCAAGCAATGGTAATCGAAAAAAAGGAGCTTTTTTGCCTTGTAAGGTTTCGTGACCAACCTTCGGTGAACGTTTGTCAGAATTGTCGGATGGAATCAATTGAGAACCAATTGCCTTGATGTCCGAAGGCAACACATCCGTACGAATGAAAACATTATTGGCAACTGCTTTTGTCTCGATCCGATTCAATATCGCGGGGATTTGCGAACCTTCCTGAGCCATTGCCAACTGAGCCATTCCCAAACCCCCTTGAGCAAGTGTCCATAGTCCAAGTGCGGATTCCGCATCTTCACAGTTCACACACACTTCAAAATCAATTGACTCTTCAAGAAAACACAAGGAAAAGCCTACTTCTCGAATACCTTTGACGGAATTTGCAAGACCAGCAAACAAAGGATTCTGAGGATTGGCTTCAAATTCTGGTCGTGACCATATAGAAGGATCAACCTTTATTATAAAACTGACTTGATGATTTTCCTGCATTTCATTCAGAGAAGCAAGTGGTCCGTGAATGGATTTTCCAGCCAATGCCAATTTCACTTTTTCGGGAATACCAAGCATCAATTCCGCAATACTTTTACTTTGCATGATTGTGAATAGCAAATCCGATGAGCTTGCCTTTTTCCCAATCACCTCTTTGGGTATCGTGAGGTATGTGGTGTTTGCTTCCTCCTTTAGAGTTTGCTCAATCAAATCCCTACTTTCATTCCCTTTTTCCTTCGCCAACTCGTCAAGCAGGAATGTAATTAATTTCTTCTGCTCGATTACGCCATTGAACTTTGCACTCATAAGAGGAATGATTTCTTCTCCAATTCGTGGTTCTTGACCAAGGCTTCTTACTTTTGATATGCCTTTCGCTCCTTCAAGATACAGATTGAGACTATCAATTTGGTCAAAGGACAATCCCGTAAATTTTAGAATTTCTCCTAACTCATTATCAGAATTGATTTCATCAATACTTTTCCAAATTTGGGGATACCCCTCTTCCATCATTTGATAAATTCCACTTTGACGGATGGGTTCAAATTGAACTTGAAAAATCATTAGGAAAGGAAATAAAAAGTCAGTACTCATTTGGTTTGTAAATATTGGTTTGATATGATTAAAGTGTTCAAGATAAATCAAATCTGTAAATATTTGTTTCACGTTTTTTAAATCCAATTGACTGATAAAGTCTATTTGCTGCCACACGATTTGGTCTTGAAGTCAAATCTACACATTTTGCACTCAGGTTTCCTGCTTCTTCCAAGGCATGATTCATTAATGATCTTCCTATGCCTTTGCCACGTGAATTTTCGTCTACAACTACATCCTCAATCCATACTTTGGTTCCAGTTGGGATTCTCACAACCACTAGACTCAACATTCCCACAACTTCCTTTTCATTAAAAGCAAAGTAGATAAATGTGCTGTTGCTTTTGACCAAGTTGTCCAAATTATAGAGTTTCATGGGTTTTGAAGATTTCGATAATTGCGGCAACAGTTCGTTTACCGCAGACAAATTTATCTTATCAGCAACTTTGACTTCTTTCACTTCAACCATCTTGTAATTATGAAGCGCGAACTAAATCCTCCCAACCAAAAAAAAGTTTATCTTTTCTTTGGACTTGGTTCTTTGTTTGAAAAATTTTAGCGATTTTCCGATAGAATAAATCTGTTATCTCATCACAATTTCAGAATTGAAATATCCTTTTGCGTTCCGAAGATTAATATTGTTTCCCTTGGATATTTCTTTTTTGGAGAACAAAGAATTTCACTTCACGGATGAAATTCCGATTGTTGAATAAAAGTACAAAAAAAGAGAAGAGTCACCCTTCGCAGCCACTGAATTGCACATTTTATAATCATGTCCGGTTCTTGGCTCGAGAAATCTTTATAAATACCACTGCCAAAGACTTCGTCAGATCAATTTTGCAAAGAAAGTTTAATTTTAAGAATTCACACAAAAAACCAGTAATGAATAACTCCCTTACCATTATACTTTCTTTAAAGCTTACAATAAAAAAAGGCATGCGGTTTGCCCGAACCGCACGCCTCTAAAAGAGCTTACAGAGGATTGAATAAGTTGCAATTTAACTCAATTATATAAACTCAATGTATTACCCATACGCTTACTAATATGAATTAATTGTGTTAAATTAAATATTTATTTATGCAAAGATTTGGTAACAAATGCAATTTTATTGCAGTTGAAAACACTTAATCTCACACTGATCTTTTCACATATTGAAACTGCCTTTTTCATTTTCGAATTCTTTTGCAACAAATTAAATATACACATTCTCAATGAAGTCCGGAAAAACTTAAAAGGTATTCCCAAAAGAAAACTCAAACTAACATAATGGATTTCCGTAGCTACTCTGTGAAAAAGCGCATCGTTTCTAAAAATCAAGTTTTCATCTTCCTTTCTCGTTGATTTTTCAGTTAAGATTAGCCAATATATCCCTTTCTCGTCAGTTATTCATTTAAGATACTACGAACCTAAACTTAGTTTGCATGTCCTAAATGTTTCATGACGAGGTATCTAAATAAAATGTAATACAATAAAAATGGAAATATATGTGGGTAATCTCCCCTGGTCCACAAGTGACCAGGATTTAGCGGATGCTTTTGGCGCTTACGGTAGCGTTGAAAAGGCCTCCATCATAACGGATCGTAATTCCGGAAGATCCAAAGGGTTCGGATTTGTTACAATGAACGATTCAGATGAAGCCAACAAGGCAATTGAGGGCATGAACGGAACCGATTTTGGCGGCAGAGCCTTAAAGGTAAACGAGGCTCGTCCACGCGAAGATCGGCCTCCTCGCCAGTCCAATTGGTAAGATAAATATTTTACAACTCAAAAAAAGCCCGCCTTAGCGGGCTTTTTTTTCCATATTCCAACTATTCGTTTCTAGTTTGATTTTCCCCACTACTTTGTGTCAGGAACAATTGATGAATGATATTCAGTCTACCTCCTTTCTCAAAAGTGTGGATCTATGCTTCGACCGGGCTGCTGAAGCCATGGAATTGCCGAAGGGGTTAGCACAGCAAATTCGCACCTGCAACGCGATATGTGAAATGAAATTTGGAGTCGAACTGAGGGGTGGTTATAAAATATTCACCGGATGGCGAGCCACCCACAGTGAGCATGCCTTGCCTGCCAAGGGTGGAATCAGGTTCGCCCCTTTTTCCGATCAGCTTGAAGTCGAGGCTCTTGCTGCCTTGATGACTTACAAATGTGCAATCGTGAATGTTCCCTATGCTGGGTCTAAAGGGGCACTTAAGATAGATCCCAAAAAATACAGCCTTGAAGAGCTTGAGCATATTACGCGCAGATTTGCTCAAGAATTGGACAAAAGAGGCTTTCTAGGACCAGGACTTAACGTACCCGCTCCAGACATGGGAACGGGACAAAGAACGATGTCTTGGATCGCTGACGAATATCAGAAACTTCATCCGTCTGATATAAATGCTCAAGGTTGTGTGACAGGTAAGCCAGTACATTTCGGTGGGGTAGAAGGCAGAGTTGAAGCAACGGGAAGAGGGGTACAATACGGTTTACAGGAGTTTTTCCGCAATGCGGATGATGTCGCAGAAGCCGGTTTGTCTGGAGGACTTGAAGGAAAAAGAATTATCGTCCAAGGTCTTGGCAACGTTGGTTATCATGCAGCAAAATTTTTGCAGGAAGAAGATGGTGTTTTGGTCGTTGGCATTATTGAGCGAGATGGAGCAATCTTTTCTGAAAGCGGCCTAGATGTTCAAAAAGTTAATCAATATAAGAAAAATAACGGGAAAGTTGAGGATTTCCCAAAATCTCAATTTTTCAAGCAAGGTTACAAAATGCTTGAATTTCCATGTGACGTATTAATTCCTGCGGCTATGGAAGGAGTCATTACAAACCAAAATGCAAAAAATTTGAAATGTAAGGTTCTTGCTGAAGCTGCAAATGGCCCCGTAACCTATGAAGCGGATCGTATTCTCAATGAAAAAGGGATTTTCGTCATACCTGATGCTTATCTTAATGCGGGAGGAGTAACCGTATCCTACTTTGAATGGTTAAAGAATCTGTCCCATGTTGGATTTGGTCGAATGGATCGGCGATTTGCCGAGGCTCAAAACCAAAGAGTGATCGAACTCATTGAAAAAGCACTGGGGAAAAAAGTTGATCAGGATGCAAAAAACAAATTACTTGAAGGTCCGAGTGAAATTAATCTTATCAGATCGGGTCTGGAAGACACCATGCGAGTCTCTTATAATGAAATAAAAGAGCAGCATCATTCCAACGCCAAGATCACTGACCGAAGAACTGCTGCCTATGCTCTGGCGATTAAGAAAATCGCTGATATCTACGAAAGTATGTATCTGTAATTTAAGCTCGCGTGTTTTTTCCTGACGCAACTTACGCCGACATCGATCAGTCCCTTGCAAGAGCAAGTGGTTACTATGATGAATTCAGGACTATGCCAGGATCGAAGAGAGCTACCTTTTTGAATCAAATTTCCTCACTCCTAGAAAAAAAAGGAGGGAAAATAGTAAAGCTTGCTAACGAGGAGACCAGTCTTGGAAAGCCTCGCTTGGAAATGGAGTTAGTTCGAACTGTAGCCACTTTGAAAATATTTGCTCAGCTGGCAGAAAACGAAAAATGGCAAAATGAAAGCATGGAAAACCCAAAAGAAGACTCCGCAATCGGAACAACTTTTTCCAAAATCAACTTGCCGATTGGAATTGTAGTGGTCATTGGAGCATGCAATTTCCCTCTGGCTATTTCAGTAGTTGGAACAGACACGGCTTCTGCCTTGGCGGTGGGTTGTCCGGTCATCGTGAAGTCCCACCCTGCCCATGCAGCTACTTGTCAATTACTTGCGGATCTTGTCTGCTTTGCAATGGAAACCACTGGCATTGCACCTGGAGCTTTTCAACTTCTCCATGGTAAGAACCATGAAATTACTAAAAAATTAGTGCTTCATCCGAAGACCTCTTGCGTCGCGTTCACGGGCTCGTTCAAAGGAGGAAGAGAACTGGCTAAAATTGCTTCTCGAAGACAAATACCAATTCCTTTTCATGCGGAAATGGGTAGCCTGAATCCAGTAATTCTCTCTCCAAAAAAGATCTTACAGGAGACCGAGCAGATTGCCTTCGACTATGTGCGCGCGGTTAATCTTTACGCAGGACAAATGTGTACCAAGCCAGGCATTCTTTTTTTTCTTAGTTATCTGAATTTTTCATCTTTTATCGAGTGCGTCAGACGGGCAGTTTTACAAGAGCGAATTCTTCCCATGCTTAATTCGGAGGTTCATCGCAGTTATGAGGAAAGCATCCGTATAATGGAGAAAGAAACTTCGCTCCTTGCCACCAACGAGCAAGTGCATACGGAACATCATTACCCAGCTTTTTGTCGAATCTTTAAGTTGGAGGCCAAGCAATTCTTAAAAAAACCAGAACTGCGAGTCGAAGCTTTTGGACCCACCTCCATGCTGGTTCTTTGCAAAAACGAGCATGAGCTCCTCGAATCCATAAACTCATTGGAAGGAAGCTTAACCGCCAGTCTGCATTGTTTCTCAGAGGAGAAGAATTTCAGGAGTAAACTGATTCCAATACTGGAATCAAAAGTTGGTCGATTATTGTGGAATGGCTTCCCACCCGGAGTAATTTCAGGACCTGCTACCCATCACGGTGGTCCTTGGCCCGCAACCACAGACTCTCGATACACTTCTATTGGGAGAGAAGCTTATAAAAGATTTGTTCGACCATTATGCAAACAGGGGTTTCCAATCCACACCTAGTGAGAGTTTTCGTTTCAACTAAGTACGAATATTTCAAGTATATGATTTTGTCCTATGCAAGTATTCTTTTCACCACGAACTTAGAGATTTGTACTTCCAGAGATAAAGGTTTCCGCTTTTCCTTCGATGATTACATGATCACTGCTTATTTGACAGCGAATCTCTGCCCCGCGTAGTGAGGATTGATACCCGACGAGTTTTTCCTTGCCAAGTTTTTTTGACCAGTAATGCGCAAGCTGGCGATGTGCAGAGACAGTTCCATGGTCTTCTTGGAATCTCATGCCAGAGGCAAAACAACGAGATATAAAATCAAAACCTGTCTTCGAAGTTTCCGAAGTTACGATAACTCCTTGGCATGAAGAAAAACCTGAAAAAATTCGGAAGTCCGGTTGCAGTTCTGAAATAATTTCTTCATCTTTGAAAATACAAACCAAATTTAATCCCATCAAAACTTCGTCTGGATAGGCACCCAGTACCTCAATCAAATTTGGAGTAATTCGCGTCGGGCGATTTTTTAGAGTATGAAAATCAATGCAATATCTGTTTTCGCCCAATGCTTGCATCCACAAGACTCCCCTTTTACTAACGAATTTAATACGACGATTTTCTGTGGCCAAACCTTGCTGAAACAAGACATGAATTACCGCTAAAGAGGAATGTCCGCAAAATTCCATTTCTTCCTTTGGTGAAAAACACCGAATTGACCACACTTCTTTCTCACTCCGAAAAAGAAAGGCGGTTTCAGGCAAACAGACCTGAGAAGCCATATTCTGGAGTTCATCGGTAGAAGGCCATTTTTCGAGAATGCATACTCCCGAAGGATTACCTGAATTTGTTCCTTTGCAAAATGTGTTGACGAAAAAAAAAGGAAAATTCATGCAGATATAACCAACTTGTTGATTGATTTGGTACCATCAACTCGCAAACCCATTAAATCCTAAATCCTATTTTGCGAAATTCATAAGGGAAATAATCGAGAAAATTGTTGCTGCTTCACTACCCCGAAAGAAGACAGGAAATCGGTTTGAGAATTTTCTTAAGCTGGATCTACTTCCCATCCGGCACGGTAAATCTTACTTATCAACTTATCAGCGCTCTCGCGGTTGGTTTTCAATTTCTTGGCATCCCAGGTAAATTCGCCCCCTGCTCTCATCGCTACATTGCCTAGTAAAATGGCTTCAGTCAAGTTTCCGGCATAGTCAAAGTTGGACATTGCTATCTTGGGATTTCCTTCTCGAATTGCTTTAATCAGTTCCTCCTTCATGCCATTGTCGCCACGACCATTTCTAGGAAGTGTAGGAGAAGGAAGATCGATTTCCTTCCGGTCCGTCCATTTTCCATTTTGGTAGACTTTCCAATCTGCCCCATAATCGTTGGGCGAATAGACTATTCCGTTTGTTCCGATGAGCAAAAGTCCACTGTTTTTGGGAGTTTGACCATGAAAAAAATCTATGGGTGGAAGGTTTTTCTCTCCCTTGTTATTCTTCCCATCATTTCCGACTTTCCCTTCATACCAATGAAATTTAATAGGTCCTCTTCGTTCTGTTCCGGGAAAGTCCATATCAATGGTCGCCCAAGAGGGGAAGGTTTCATCATTAATCGGACCGGTATTGACGGACTCGACTCTAGTTGGCTGAGTTAGGCCACAAGACATGAACGCAAGATTGGTCGTATGGCAAGCCATGTCACCCAAGGCACCAGTTCCATAGTCCCACCAACCACGCCACTTGAAAGGAGTGTAACAGGAATGATAGGGTCTCATCGGAGCAGGACCGATAAAGGAATTCCAATCCAAGTGATCTGGAATTTCCATTGTTTCATTGGGACGCGCAGTGATCGTAGGTGCTTGGGGCCATACTGGTCTGTTGGTCCAAGCATGAATTTCCTTAACATCACCTATGCCTCCAGAGGAAATGAATTCTGCTCCTTCTCGGATACCATCAGTAGCAGTGCCTTGGTTTCCCATTTGGGTGCAAATGTTGTTCTTTTTAGCAAGAAGAGACATCTGGCGAGCTTCCCACACCGTATGCGTCAAGGGTTTTTGTACGTAGACGTGAATTCCCCATCGCATCGCCATCATCGTTGCCGGAGCATGCGTATGATCGGCAGTGCTGACTGTCATAACGTCGATTTTGTCACCCAATTGACTAATCATCTCGCGAAAATCAGTGAATTTTGCGGCATTCGGATGTTTTCTGACTGCAACGTCGAGGCGACGAGAGTCTATGTCGCAAGCAGCGACCACTTCTCCATGCATCGCCAATCCATCAAAATCACCTTTTCCCTTGCCGCCAACGCCGATTCCTGCAACTTGCAAGCGTTCGTTCGCTCCGAAAACTCTCGAAGGCAAAAAGGAAAAGGCAAACGCTGAAGAGGAAGCAGCCTGAATAAATCCACGTCGTGAATAATGGTAAGTCGTCTTACTGTGTTTATTTGAGATTACTTTCATATTTTTACTAATCCAAAAGTAAGCGTAAAGATGATAGCAAGAAAATTCCAACTAAAGAGACTATTTTGAACTAAAGACTTTGGCTCTGATAGCTAGCACGAGGGCCTTTCAAGCATGAGGTTGTTTAGGGATTAAGGGGAATGATTTGTGCCGCATCCGCAATTACAAATCCCTCCGTATCCTGATTATGAAGAGTGACTGCATATTTATGTCCTTTTTTGAAAATGAAAGATCCCAGGGAATGCCAAATTGAATCCTTGCTCCCCTTTTTTCTTTGATCGACGAAGAGTTTGTTGTTACCAATTTCGTCCTCGATTTCGTAACGAACCTTGCCCGCTCGGTTACCCGAAGCGACGAAACTCACTTTCACTTCATGCAATCCTTCGTTAGGAGCCGTAAAGGGAAATTTGACCGATCTCACTCCCTTGCCTCCATTTCCATCATGCCAATAAGAGTGTCCAACAAATGGACGTAGGGAGCTGCTTTCTTGCCATTGACCTTGAAACTGGACTTTCTGACCATCAATCACTACCCCATCCAAGTCAGCAACAGAGATACCCTTTCCACGAGTTTGTCGAATTTGTTTTTTGATTTCTAAAACTTGTCCATCTGAAGTAAGGCGCTCCCTGAGTCTTGCATACTCCACCTCTTGAACGGCAACTCCCGCTTCAATGGCCAAAACGGCGGCAGTCGCAGCTGATTGAGCCAGAATCATAAACACCGGTTCCATTCTAATGGATCCAAAGGCAACGTGCGAAGAAGATAAGCATACTGGAACCAATAAATTCTTGCATTCCTTAGTCTTCGGAACAAGCGAATCATAGGATATCTGATAAGGTCCACCTGGATTGACCTGAATATCTCCTTCGTTCTGGACAAAGGATCTTCCATCTTCATCCTTTTCAACATATCTCTGCACATTGTGCGAGTCTATGTTGTAGGAACCCATGCCCACAGAACGGAAAATTTCTTTGATACCCCTCAAATGAAGTTCATTGATGACGAAATCACTAACCATCCGACGAGCTTCCCGAACATAAATTTGGTGAGGCCAGTTGTCATTATCCTTGAATTCGTCTCGAGCGAGACCCCAACTGCTCATTTTGGTTCTTATTTCTTCAGGAACTCGCGGATCATTGCAGAGAAAATAAAAATATCCTTTCTGATATCTTTCATGCTCAAGGATTATTTCTTCGCGCTTTTCATAATTTGCTTCGGGATATAGATAATTCATCCCAATGTTGTCCGTACTGAATGGACCACAATTGTTGGTGTCCGTCTTATTGTTGGGTATTGGGTCAAATTTACCGAAAATTGTTCTTTGGCCTTGTAAAAGCGTTCTCAGTAGCAATTCGTATTGAGAAGGATCATAGGAGTCAGGTTTTGAAAAAGGCAGTCGATTTTCTTCCACTTGGGTAAGGCACAGACGAAAATTATAAGCCTGCATTTTAGAATCTCCTTCGCCCTCCTGTCCGGGCGACTGTCCGCTAATTCTAGCCAGCAAACCACTTTTTGGATCTCCTTCCACAATAAACGGGTCCACCTTGCCGGCAAACTGATGATGACGGGCATTTTTTATTTGGACTCCACCCAGAGATTCTCCATATGCGGAATTGGATTCTCGTCCGACGAAATAAGAAATACCAGAACTTGCCATTAAGTCTCCTTCATAGGTGCAATCAAGAAACATTTTTCCTTCATAGGTATTTCCTGCAAGGGTAGTGATCGACTTTATCAATTCACCCTTTTTTTCAACTCCCTCTTCTCGGTCAAGCCATTCGTCGCGGTACACTTCCAATTCGTTTTCAGCCACCCAAGAATCAAAGATTAATTCAGCCACATGGGGTTCGAAAATCCACATCGTTCGTTTCTCGCCGTCCACGGCAGGTGACCCTTGGCCTCGATTTCCAAAATCCTCCATCTTTTGCCACTTCCAAGAATCAACACTTTGATAATATCTCCAAACACGATGATAAAAATTTCTGGCAATTCCACCAATTGCTTCTTTACTTCCACTATCCGTCCAACCTAATCCACTGCTGGTCAGACCTCCGAGATGAAGGTCGGGAGAAACCACTACCACGGTTTTACCCATCCGTTTTACCTGAATCGCCGCACTAAGAGCAGCGGAAGTTCCCCCATAAATGACTACATCGTGAGTTGATCTCTTTTGTCCCATCGCAAAATGAAAAGCGTGGGAAAGAAAAAAAAGAATCGAAATCGCACGAATCACAAATAGAGAAAATACGAGTATATTGATGATCTTGAACTCAAAATGTTCAATCACAAAGATGTCATGTTAATAATTTGGGCTTATCCTCCTTCAGACATCACATTTAAATACATTTCATGCAATGAATGTATGTACAAAAATCAATCCTTTGATAACGCGTCTAAAGCTGTAGCAATTTTTATATGTTGAAAGCGGTATTTGCTGTCTTTCAGTACCTTGGAAATCACTTTTTGGCTTTTCAGAATCAATTCCGGAGCTGTGTCCAATAAGAATCCTCCCAGATACACCAAGGGAGTAGGTGCAGGGAGACCAAGCCCGAAAGGAGAATGAAGTCTTCTCATTTCTGACATGAAATCGGCGTTGGTAATCGGATTGGGAGAAACAAGATTCACCTTTCCGCTAATGGATTCCTCTTGTATCAGAAAGCGAACGATTTCAACCCAATCATCAGCATGGAGCCAACTCATCCATTGTCGTCCCGTCCCCTGGGTTCCTCCCAAACCAAGGCTGGTGAACTTTTTCATGACCGGATACGCACCGCCTTCTTTACCCAAAACAATGCCAATTCTCATCGCTACTTGCCTGAAGTTTTCCCTTCTTGCACTGAAAAAGACCTCTTCCCAGGCTCTTCCAACATCCGCTAAAAATCCCTTTGCCATCTCCTTGCTTTCCTCATTCTTGGAGATGTCGGCATCAGGAAGTTCAAGGTATAAGGCAACAGTACTGGCATTCAACCACACTTTCGGAGGAGAAGTAAGACTTCGAATTGCTTCTCCTAAGACACGTGTGGATTCAAGACGCGAGCTCAGTATCATCTGACGGTTCTTCTCAGAATGTCGACAATCAATGGAATATCCAGTCAGATTGATCAATGCTTCCGCTCCTTTCAATTCCTTTATCCAATCTCCCATGTTGCAAGCATCCCAGAATACAAATCTGCCGAGATCTTTTTTATTGGATGATCTTCGGCTCAAGATCACAAACTCTGCTTCTGACTTGGGGAATAATCTAACCAAGATTTGTCCGAGAAATCCCGAACCACCTGCAATGACGATTTTTTTCATTGATTCATCTGAATTGAAATCTCTTCGAATGCTATCACTGCTCTGGCAATATCTTCATCTTCAAGATGCAAATGCGTCACTAACCTCAAATGCTTTTCTCCCAAGGGGAAGCAATCAATTCCTTTCCCAAACAACGCCTCTACCCAACTCGAAGCCGGCTTCACGGTTTCAACGTAAACCATGTTGGTTTCGATCGAATCCAATTCAATCGAAAGTCCACCGATCTCAGCCAAACTCTCCCCCAACAGGCGAGCTCTGCGATGATCTTCTTCCAAACGATTCAAATTGGATTCGAGTGCAAAAATTCCACCAGCTGCCAAGATACCAGATTGGCGCATTCCACCACCCAACATCTTACGCCATCGATGAGCCTGCTCGATGAATGATTTCGTTCCCACAAGCACGCTCCCAACCGGTGCTCCCAGACCCTTCGACAAACATATTGAAATGGAATCACAATCACGAACCATTCGGGCTGGCTTTTCCTTTGTCGCGATCGCCGCGTTGAAGAGACGAGCCCCATCCAAGTGCAATCTGCAATCCTTCGAATGAGCAATCTGCGAAATGGCATCCACAATGTATCTTGGATAACAAGTGCCCCCTCCTCGGTTTGAGGTGTTTTCCAAACATACCAAGCGACCATTCGGATAGTGGCCTCGACTCCCCTCCGCCCTGCGAATTCGCCTTTCGACATCTTCGGGACACATAATTCCACGCTTGCCCGGCACCAGTGCGACCGAGCACCCGGACAAGGCTGCATATCCTCCTCCCTCGTAAAGATATAGATGGCTTTGCTCTTCCGTTATGATCTCATCTCCCGGTTGCGTGTGAGTTCGTACCGCAACTGCATTCGACATGGTTCCACTTGGTAAGAAGAGTCCTGCTTCCTTTCCAAGCAATTTGGCTACTTTCTGCTGTAGAAGCAAAACCGTAGGATCATCGCCATTCACATCATCTCCAACTTTTGCCGACACCATGGCTCTTCTCATATCCTGACAGGGCTTAGTGACGGTATCACTCCGCAGATCAACTCGCTTCAAACGAAAATCCTTCACCAAGAAACTATTTCAGAAGAATATTCTTGAAATAGACTTTCATTGGCGGCCCAGAATGAAGTTGCAAAGCAAGCAAACCATCCCCACGCCGTTTATTCTTATCTTCGTCGATTAACTCGGTCGTTTTCACACCGTTGATGTAATGAGTGAAATGAAAACCTTCGGCGGTGATGCGATAGGTATTCCACTCTCCTTTTTTGACCACCTTTCCAATTATCTTGGGATCTCCAAAGTTTTCCTTTTTCTTTTGCAATTTTCCCTTATCATCCAAAGTCAAGGTTGTCTTGTCCCCACGCATAGAAAGAATTCCCCGAAAAGCCTCACCATAGCAAATTCCAGAAAAACGGTCTCCGGCTTCGAAATCCGCTTGGTATCCCCCGACCCTCCATCCGTCATGCTTTCCAGGCTTGATGAAACTGCGGTATTGAATTCCGCTGTTTCCAGCCTCAATTTTGTACTCCAAAGTCAAATCAAAGTCCCTAAGAGTTCCACCCTTCCAGATGAGAAAAGTATTTCCTTTTGTTGGCATTTCCTTGGTGTTTTCCCCAAGAATCGCTCCCTCCTGGACACGCCAGTAATTGGGATTGCCGTCCCAGCCCTTCAGGCTTTCGCCATCAAATAGACTTTTTCTGGACTCAGCCCAGATCAGGGAAGAAAAAGATAATAACATAATAAAATCGAACTTCATGAATTTTAGAGTTTTCAATTTCCTGTATCTTTCAGTTAAGGCAAGGAAAAGTTGACCCTTTGCGTGATTTTGTCCGAAATGCAAGCAACAGGTTCACTGTGCCTTTGCCATGATAAAATGTAAGGATCTCATGATTCACTACGGCGATCAGGTTGCCGTCAATTCACTTTCCTTTGAAGTGGAAAAAGGTTCGGTTTATGGGCTGATCGGACCAAACGGCGCGGGTAAGACTACCACCATGAAGGCGATTGCCACTCTCATCGAACCGACTTATGGAGAAATTTTCGTCGACGAGATATCTGTGCTCCATCAACCCGAGAAAGCCCGAAAAATCATTGGATACATGCCTGATTTTCCACCAGTCTACGAGGATCTGAGAATCGAGGAGTTTTGTGATCTCTTTGCTCATGCGTATGGCCTGCAGAGAGATGCAAGATCCAAAAAGGTGGATGAGTGTCTCCGCCTGACCAACTTGCTGGAGAAGCGAAGGGCTTTTTGCAAAACCCTTTCTAGGGGAATGAAACAGCGTGCTCTTCTGGCTAAGACTCTGGTTCATGAACCATCGGTGCTTTTGCTGGACGAACCGGCTGCTAACCTTGATCCCAAGGGTCGGTTCGATTTACGCACCCTGCTTCGACGACTTGCCTCTTCCGGCAAGACCGTTTTGATATCCTCCCACATTTTGAGTGAACTGGAGGGCTTGTGTGACTCCATTGGAATCATGAAAAAAGGAAGCATGACACATTCCGGTTCTCTCGAAGAAATCACAGTCTCCGCTTCCACTTCGGTAGTCATCCGACTTGAGCTTACTCATCCATTCCCAAGCCTGAAGAGTATCCTGCTGGAATACCCTTCCGTTTCCCAAGTCAAATCGCCGGAGAATGAAGAGCGGATTTTTGAAATCACTCACCTCGGAGATAAGACACAGGCTGCCGCCCTGCTGACTGCTCTGACCGGAGCCGGAGCAAAAATTTGCGGATTCCAACTCATGAAGTCAAAGATGGAAGATTTGTTTCTTGGACTCGAATCGAATCAAATCCTTGGGGACACAGACTCGTGAACCCCTTGATTCAAAAAGGAATTCGGGAGCGTCTCCGTACCAAACACCTTATTGCCTCAGGTCTCTTTTCTCTCATCCTTTGCTCTACGATTTACTTATCATTCTATCTCTACGGAGCAGGCGACCAAGAAATCTTTGACGCTGAAACCCAGACCTACCAATTATCAGAAGGAATTCCTGCCAATGGTGCTCGAGAAGCTTTTACCAAGTTGCTGGCTTTCCAAGGCTTTTTGCTCATGTTTCTCGGAACCGGGCGAGTGGCATCAGTGACCGCGGAAGAAAAGGAATCCGGTCTTCTTGACTACCAGCGTATGACCCCCATGAATCCCTTACCGAAGATCGTTGGTTACATCTTTGGTCTGCCATCCCGAGAATATTTCATGTTTCTGTTAACCCTTCCTTTTCTATTGCATTGCATTCTCGTGGGTCAGCTCCCTTTGCTAGGAATTTTTGAGCTTTACGCCGTCTTTTTCTCAACTGTCCTCTTTTACCATCTGACCGCCCACGTCATCGGGTTGGTTGTCCCTAAGCCGATGGCCGCGTCCTGGGTCTCCCGCATAGCAGTGCTCGGACTGTATGTCTTTCTTCCGGCCCTTGGGCAAGCCGGTATTTCCTTCCTTTCCTTTCTTACGATTCTTCCGACTTATTTCGGAAAAATCCTACCCG
>CACMZN010000001.1 GCA_902618175.1 uncultured Verrucomicrobiota bacterium | reverse complement strand
GCGGAGAGACTGTGCAAACTTTTGGGTTGTCGTTTTCAATTTCAATTTCCCTCGAACTTCAACTTTTTAAAAGTTCTGATTGAATGCTTCCCTGAGAAAATATTCCGAATTAAAAACCGAGGCACAGGAATTTACGAGTCATTCGACGGTCTGAAGATGCACTTGTCAAATTCTTCCCTTGCTCGAAAGTCTGAGTGGATACTTGGACTTCGTGTTTTGGAGAAATCATTCAAGGGCAAAGTGGGTCTTGCAGTTGATTGGGCATGTCCCCTGCCTTTTTCATTGATAGAAGATCGCTTCAGGCATGAAATTACGGAAGATAATTCGATTTTGTTGGATTTAGAAACAAGAAAAGTGGTTCGAAGGACTACACTGCGTCTAAATAAAATTATTATTAGGACGAAGGAATCACATGATGTTTCAGAAGGCGAGTCTTCGACAGCTTATGCGAAAGCCATACTCTGCGGGAGTCTGAATCTGAAATATTGGGATGCGAGGGTAAGAGGACTGCTTGCCAGAATCGAATTTCTCGCAGATAATTTTCCATCCTTGGGAATTGAAAGAATTAATGATGATGATAAACTTCTCATATTGGAAAAGATTTGTGCAAAAAAAAAGAACTGGAAACAAATTCGTTCCTTAGAAGTATTACCTTATATACTTTCTACTTTTGACGATGAAAAGAAGCGAATTCTGGAATCTGCAGCTCCAAATTTTGCGGATCTACACAATGGAAGAAAGCCTTATCTGCTTCGTTATGAATCAAAGGATGTCTTTCTTTCAGTCAAGCTGCAGGAATTATATGAAGTCGATAGTCATCCATGCGTAGCTTTCGGAAAATATCCGATTAGTTTGGAAATCCTTGCTCCCAATGGCAGACCTGTTCAGACCACAAAAGATTTAAACGGCTTTTGGTCAGGTTCTTATCTACAAATGAAGAAAGAATTGGCAGGACGATATCCAAAGCACGATTGGAGATGAAGAATGAGTAATTATGCAACCCTTTTCCTTCGAGCAATTGTGTTGGAGACTTGGCTTCAAACCAAATTTCAAGGATTCTCAAACTAAGGGAAGATATGGAGAGTGGTTGGCTGCACGCTATCTGAAGTCCATTGGTTACCGCTTACTCTTCAAAAATTGGAGAAGTTTCCGAGATCGAAGATTTGAAATCGACTTAATCTGTTTTGACAAAGAAATTCTTGTTTTTGCGGAGGTTAAAACAAGGTCTGAAAATTCCTTAGTTACAGGGTATGGATCAATGACCAGACGAAAGCGAAATGCATTGGAACGTTCATTCAAATCTTTTTTGAATGAATCATCGCAGAACTACAGTTTTTACCGATTTGATTTGGTCGAAGTGGACCTATGTTCCAAATCCTATGCTGAACCTAAGATTTATCATCATGAAAACATTGCCATCTTTCGCTAATGGCTACATTAAAAGTCAGAAATGAGTATTAGGACTTCGACTTTTTCCCATTCGGAAAGCTTCAAGCAAATTCCTCCCACGATAATTGTCATTTTTGGTGCTTCTGGTGACCTTACTGCGAGAAAACTGGCTCCTGCAATATTTAACTTATCCAAGGACGAATTGCTACCTTCTGAATGCTTTCTGATTGGTTACGGAAGGAAAAAGATCAGCGACAGTCAATTCCGAGACTATTTGAAGATGTCATTGGATGCTCATTCAAGGAGAGACATCAGACCTGAGACCTGGAGCCGGTTGGTGCAAAACATTAGTTTCCACGCAGGAGAATACGACGATCTTGAGAGTTTTAAGAATTTAAGTTCAAAAATCACGGAAATTGAAAAAACTTTAAGTAAAGAGGTTCAATGTTTGTTTTATGTTTCCACTCCTCCCGGAGTTTTCAAGCCGATTCTTGAAAATTTGGGCGCCAGTGGATTAGCTAAGAGGCATCGAAGGAAAGAAATCGAATCTAAAGTCATCATCGAGAAACCGTTCGGTAGAGATCTGATGAGCGCAAAGGAATTGAATAATATCGTAAATCATCGTTTTGAAGAAACTCAAGTGTTTCGCATAGATCACTATTTGGGAAAAGAGACCGTTCAGAGTCTTTTGGTTCAGAGGTTCGCAAATTCTATCTTTGAACCTATTTGGAATCGTAACTACGTATCTTGCGTACAAATCACGGTTTCAGAAAATTTAGGGGTTGGATCTCGGGGAGGATATTACGATCGAAGTGGTGCTCTTCGCGACATGATGCAAAATCACGTTATGCAACTTCTTGCCTTGACTGCTATGGAGCCGCCTTCATCTTTAAATCCTGAAGCAATCAGAAATGAAAAGGTTAAAGCATTGCAAGCCATCAAGCCTTTGGTTTTGGGTGGAAAAAGTTCAGAGATTGTAAGAGGAGTTTACACACAAGGACTGGTCGAGGATGAAAAAGCCAAGGGATATCTGCAGGAAGTCGGAATCCCATCAAATTCCACTACTGAAACCTTTGCTGCACTCTGTCTCCAAATTGAGAATTGGAGATGGAAAGGAGTGCCTTTTTACTTGAGATCGGGCAAAAGACTTGCAAGAAAAGCGAGTGAAATAATCGTTCAATTCAAAAGACCACCTGAAATATTATTTGGTTTGGATTCAAAGTATTCACTTTCTCCAAATCTTTTGGTTATTAGGATTCAACCCAATGAAGGAATTACGCTCTATCTTAATTCAAAGTCGCCTGGATTAGAGACCAGACTCCAACCCATTGAATTGGCGTTCGGATATGAAACCACATTTGGCTCCAACACTCCTGAAGCTTACGAACGCCTCATTCTCGATTCTTTGAATGGCGATGGAACTCTTTTCATAAGAGGTGATGAAGCAGAAACTTCTTGGGGTATTTTGAGTCCAGTTTTGGATTATTGGGATGGATTGGGAGTCCTGGGCTTGGAAAAATACGCCTCTGGAACATGGGGACCGCTTGAGGCGGACAAATTATTGCTGGCTCGAGGTCACGAATGGTTAACTGGAAAAAAATATCAATGATGAACGTTATCTATCTAATGATCTCTATTCTTGCATTTGCTTTTGTTAATTGCATAGGCAAGGTTGAGGATAACATGACCAACGCTACGCAATCGACTTCATATGTTGAAGAAAAACGACTTCAGCAAGCTATTCTTGGAGGAGGGTGCTTTTGGTGTACGGAGGCAGTGTTTGAAAGAACTCAAGGAGTGAAAGAGGTGATTTCAGGTTATGCCGGCGGTAAATTTCCTAATCCGACTTACAGACAGATTTGCACCGGAACCACTGGACACGCCGAAGTGATAAAGATTTACTTTGATTCCAATGTAATATCCTTTAGACAACTTCTCGACAGGTTCGGATCCAGTCATGATCCCACCACCTTAAACCGACAAGGAGCTGACGTCGGCACACAGTACCGCTCTACCATAATGTATTTGAACGACGAGCAGAGAAAAGTGGCCGAAGAATGGAAAAATCAACTCTCAGATACTCTATCTGATCCAGTGGTAACTGAAATTGTTCAAGCGCCAGATTTTTATCCAGCGGAAGATTACCACCAAGATTATTATGTAAAAAATCCAAACCAAGGATACTGTTCCTTTGTTATAAGACCGAAATTGAAAAAGTTGAATTTGGAATGATTGCGAGTCCTGCTTTTGCGTTTGAATTTTAAAGTGAGAATCCTGCAAATTCTTGGTTTTCCACCCTGTTTGTGAGTTCTTTATTTTAAGGTCCATGGTATTTTCAAAGTCGGTAGACAGACGAGTTTAAGAAATCAAGTTCGTAGAAATAAACAAAATTTTTTTTATCTTCTACCTTATGTTCTTTTTGATTTTTTATCATATATTACATCTTCATTAGGTTAGAATACTACAAAATCTTTTTCGTTTTAAAAAATTTCAACAACCACTATCAGCCTTAATTTTGCAAAAGATGAAAGACTCGAGCAAAATTCGTTAACATGTTGGTTCCGGCAAATTTGTTAAATTTTTGTACAGTCAGACATGAAATTATTTTATGAAATACTAAATTTCATTTAATTATTTTGTTGCCTAAGAATTATGGTTGGCAACAATCGTATAAAATGAACGAAATATTCTCTAACCTATTAGGCACTTGGTTTGGAGAGCATGATTGTGATCCTATGCAGGTTTGCCATCTTTTTGAAAACATACCCGGGATTTCCTTTTTTGTTAAGGACTCAAACCACAGGTTGCTTTTTATGAACCAAAGATTCCTACCAAGGATTGGAATTTCCAGCAATGACGAACTTTATGGAAAGACAGATTTCGATGTCTTTCCACCACGCCTGGCCGAACATTTTAGAAGAGATGACCGCATTGTAATGGAAAGCAGGCAACCAATGCTTAATATTTTGGAGTTGGTTTTCAATAGTCAAGGCTTGCCTGACTGGTACCTCACGAACAAGTATCCTCTATTGAATCGGTACGGTAACGTAGTGGGAATTATGGGGACGGTACGCCCTTACGGAGACGAAAACCACTCTGTACATGCAGACTTGAAGTGGGAAAGAGATGATGAAATTGGTCGAGCGGTAAGCTTTATTCGAAACAAGTTTCGATCAAATTTGGAAATTGCAGATTTGGTCAAAGTTTCTGGTCTTAATCATCGCAAACTTCATCGCGGTTTCATTCAACTCTTTGGGATTGCCCCGATGCAATTCATTACAAGAACCCGAATCGAGTCTGCCTGCGATGACTTGCTCAATTCCGCAAAAAAGCTTTCGCAAATTGCAAAGGATAACGGGTTTTATGATCAAAGTTCCTTTACTCAACATTTCCGAAGGCAAATGAAGGTAACTCCTTTGAAGTATCGTAAGCAGAAAGGGTTTGCCTGAATCGAAGTTGTTTCAGATCCCGGAAGAGAATATGCGGACTCTGCGAATGAACACTTCGGAATTTTCCTCTGCCAATGCCCACCAATATTCCTCATCGGATCCGGAAAATCCAGAGGGTTTGGGAACTAGTCCTCTTTCGTAAGCGGCAATTGCCGATGCACCCTCTGTTGTAAGAACCCTAATCATGACGTCTACAACTTCTGGAAATGCATTTAATTCAGGCTTTGAAGCATCCGTGGCATGATCAGGATGAACGGAACATAGCATTTCGTATCCACTTCCTGCGGAGTAATTCTCAACGAAGGGGAAGATTTGCTTCAGATACCCGGTACCAGTTCGACTCCTGTTAATCAAATATGCCCGAATACCAAAATCTATTACGTTTGCGGCGAGGGAAAAGGCTGTGGACTTCTTATTGTCGATTAACAAAATAGGATCCCTGATATTTCCGCTTTGCCTATCTGATTTGTCCCCATCCACATAATCGCCCTTTTCGGGATCCAAATTAAAGCCTGCAATTAAAGTATTCTCTTCAGTTACGTCAGATCGAAAAAGCTGATAGCGTGGTTGAGCATTTTGGGCATCTCCTAGAAGACCATAGCGTACAATTTGATAGGCAATTGCTCTTGCTCCTCCGTAGTTTTCAACTTCAGGATCAAGTTCTCTGGATTGAGTGAAAAAGCGCAACCACACTCCTCCCAAACCAAATCGAGACTCGGATAGGGGACCTTGATTGTTTGCCTTGCTGATTTCATCTGTTTGCAGCCCTTGGTTTTGCCAATCCTCGTCGGTCAAGCGAATTGACAATGCTTGTGGTTTCCCATTTTGCTCAAAGGTAGTACTCCATGATCCTGAGTTATTTTTGTTTTCGAGTACAGACGCTGCCATCCATACATTGCCGTCATTCTTGAAAAGCGCACACTGAAGATCCTCTTGAATTTGGTCCAGAACGAATTGGGCAACCTGATTGGTTTCAAGATCTCCTGATGCACGACCATGTGTTGTCACTACTTGCGAGGTTATGTTGAAAAGCATGGCGGCAAGAAGGGCGGTGACAGAAACGGCAACAAGGAGTTCTAAAAGGGTAAATCCTCTGTTACTGCTTCTGTGAATCATCTTCTTTTAAGATACCAATCCTTGATCTTGAACATCAAGGGGAATGTTGAATCTTAGGAGTATTGTCATTCAATTCATCTGACCCATTTCATCTCCCACTTTGGCATACATTTCCATACCTTTTCTCGAACTGGAGACCAAATCCTCAGACAATGTAATTCTTCCTTTCTCAAAGAGAGTGAGAACGGAGGAACCGCCAAAGGAGAAAAAACCGAATTCATCACCCTTTTTCACCTCCTTCTGGAACGGACAAGTGATGGTAACTGAACCAACGAATGTTGCTCCAATTAAAAACTGAGCAACTTTTCCAAATCTTTTGGTATCCAAGAAAGACAAGTATCTTTTGTTATGCCAAACAATCCCAAGATTCTTTCTCAAAGCAATTGGATTTACAGAGAAAAGCGAACCGTTCAACAATGAATTGTCACTAATTATTCCATCAACTGGAAAATGAAATCGATGGTAATCAACAGGACAAAGTCTGCTTAAGACCAAACTACCATTGAAGTAGGGTTTGGACAATTCCTTGGATTGAAAAAGCTCCGGCAGATTAAATTTTTGACCTTTAACGAAAATTCCATCGGTGGTGGATATGCATGGAAAACCCAAGTGTCTGCCGTCTGCAGGAAAAACAGCGCTTTTTTCATCTTGAGTTATCGGGCGAGCGGAGAGTTTGAGTTTCCTGCTGAAGAAATCATTGAATGAATTGAAGTTTTCCGGTTTGGTTTCAAACTCATCTTCATTCAAATTGTATTGGGCAATGAAGGGTTTGATTTTTGCTTTGCTCGAATTTTTGTCCATGCGTCTTCCATACCAACGCGAAAACCAGGCGCGTTTGGCCAATGTCCACAGTATTGGTTTGCCAACCGGGTTTTCGTAAACCAATCGCAACCAACGACCACCATAAACCAATTCGTTTTCGATCGTCCCCTTTTCCCGATGGAGGTACCTTATTTCCCCCATTTTACTCAAAGAATACGATTTCGAACTTAAGAATTTGCCTAATTGTGGGTAGTCTAGGCTTTTTCAATTTTGCCAGCTTTGATAGCCTTGGCAGATACCCACAACCTTTTGACCTCTCCGCTGGGCAATTTAACTCGAACGCGCTGGAGGTTGGGACGAAATTTTCTCTTGTTGACCTTAACCAACTGCAAACCAATTCCACCCGCTTTTTTGCTGACCCCTTTGTGGATGATCCTGCCCCCGACTCGGGGACGCTTACCTGTTATTGCGCAAATCCTGGACATAAGCTGATTATTTTGTTGCAAAGAATGGATTCTGACAAGGTTAAAGAACTCATCATTCATCCTCCCTTGATCTGCGTTAGGCAAATTTGATCATCTTTGCGGAATAGGAAATAAGCTTGAGTCCCTTTTTTGCCAGAAAATAGGGACCTTGATCTTTCGATGCCCAGTACGATCCCGGCAGATGCCAGAGAATCCGCCTCAAGTCCGGTGGGTGCGACCACCGTGAGTTGAGTCTGGGAAACCAAACCCATGCCTGAAGAAGGATCAATCAAGTGAGAATATTTTTTTCCTCCAAATCGTATATATTGCTCGATGTCCCCGGAGGTAGCAATCGCTGCATTGGATAAAACCAGATTCGGTAAGGAACCTTCCGCGATCCCTCCTACTTTTACTCGCCATCCTTTTTTACCACGGGGCGGGTCTCCCGCCACCAAATCTCCTCCTGCGTCAATGAGACAACGTGGCAAACCAAGCAGGGTGAGTCTTTCCTTCATACAATCTGCAGCATATCCTTTTGCAATTCCACCCAAGTCCAAGAGGATCCCAGGTTTTGTAAGCATGCCTTCACTCTTTTCAGGGAATAATTTCAAAGAGTCTGAACCGGACAATGAAAGCGCTTTTGTTAACTTTTCAGCTGTCGGTAACTTTTTTCGAAATCGAGCTATCCTCCAAAGACGAGACAAATGACCAATGGTCATGTCAAATGAACCATTTGTCTCCAAGGCCAGTTGGTTGCCGTGTTCAAGAACTTTAAAGAGATCCTTGGACAGAGCCCGCTTTTCTCCCGAGTATGAACTTTGGGAAAATTGACTGACTTCGCTTTCTTGGTCATAATCGCTGAGAATGCCATTCAATCTCTCGGCTTCCTTGAAAGCCATTTTGGCTCCTAATCTTGCCTTTTCGGCATTGTCGTGATCAATCAGGAGTGAAAACTTCGTTCCCATGCAATCGGCTTCGAAAGAATGATACCCTGGTGCGGGAGAGAGGACAAAGAGTAAAACAGAAACCTCAAAGAGAAGATTCGACACGCTCGTTTCATGACCATTGAATTTTATGAAGTTCATCCTTGAAGGTGGATAAAAAAATTTTAATCGAGAGTTTATTTTAAATCCGTATGGATGAAAGCCAAGACCACAAAATTCAAAATATTTCAATTACAATTCTTGTAAATTTTGTACGGATGTGAATTATGTTCAAATATAACCCCAATGTTCTTAAGGCCTCAGAACTCCAGAATTTCATAATTACAATCAACCAAAAAAAGATATGAAGAAATCTTTCCTTTTGTGGATTTTAACTAACTTGTTTGCATTTCATGCAGTAGCCAAGAAAACCGATGCGGTAATATCAGTTGATGGAAGCGTATATGCTGTGGGAATGTATCCGAAAGATCTTTACACAAAACTCGGATTTGAGAAAAGTCATAAAGAGGAGCTATTCGACGCCTACAAGCAGAGCATAGAAACATCGGATCTGACCTTTGAAATGATGCCCGTAAAGGGGGGGGAGTTCATGATGGGTAGTCCGGAGGATGACGAGGACCGAGGAGAGGACGAATTATATGCAAGAACGGTACAGGTGTCGGATTTTTGGATGGGTAAACATGAAGTCACTTGGGACGAATATGAGCTTTGGATGATAAACCTAGACAAAGACAACAGAGTGTACAACAAACTTGAGGAAACGGAATCAGATCTTTTGGCGGACGCAGTTACCAAGCCAACCGCACCTTATACCGACATGACTTTTGGGATGGGCAAAGGCGGTTATCCCGCAATCAGCATGACTCAATTGTCAGCAAAAATGTATTGCATGTGGTTGAGTGCCAGAACAGGAAAATTCTACCGATTGCCAACCGAAGCGGAGTGGGAATACGCATGCAAAGCAGGAACTTCGACCGCATACAGCTTTGGCGATGATCCTGCGGATCTTTCAGAACACTCCTGGCACATGGACAACAGCAGATTTCAATATCAGAAAGTCGGTCAGAAAAAACCTAATCCACTCGGTATTCATGACATGCATGGCAATGTTTGGGAGTGGGTTTTGGATCAATTTGTCCACCCATCTAGTAAAGTGCCTTCCGAAACGCTGGTCAATCCTTTGGTCATACCCAGTACTCTTTATCCGAGGATCGTAAAAGGTGGTTCTTGGGACGATGGGGCTGAGAGTCATCGGAGTGCTGCGAGAATGGGTTCGGAGGATTGGTGGAAGGAACAAGACCCCCAATTGCCTCAGAGCGTTTGGTATCACACGGACGCATTGTTTGTAGGATTTAGGGTCGTTCGCCCCAGAGAAACTCCATCGATCGATGAAATTGAAAAGTACTGGCCATCTGAGGCTGAGATAAAAGCCATACCCACCCGATAGCCTATCGGTGGCATTCTGACCTTTTTTCTTGCGAAGTGCTTGTTATTGGGCTCCATTTTAGCAAGCCCTATGTATAGCACCCATGCCAATGGATTATCTGTGAATAAAAGTAGGACAAGAGGCTTTGCCTTGGTAATGGCTTTGTCCTTGTTGAGCTTAGTGTTCCTATTAGTAATTTCATTGATTAATTTGGTGAGTACGGATTTGAGTCTTGCGGATGTCCGCAAAGAAAGAATCCTAGCCAAAGCTCACGCACGTATGGGCATGATGATTGCCCTTGGTGAAATTCAAAAGCATCTGGGTCCGGATATGAGAATTTCCGCCACTGCGGATCTTTTGGATGAAAGAATTGAATCTGGGAAGATCTATGAGTCAAACCTTTACCAAGAGGATGCCAACTATCAAAGAGGGATTGATTTAAACGAGAATGGAGAAATTGATCCCCTGCCCTTTGGCAACAGATTTTGGACAGGTGTCTGGAAACATAGGGGTAGAGATCGGGGAGTGGACTCCAGCAAATTAGGATCGAAGCCCTTTCCGGAGAATCTAGATACCGGAGATTCCTTGTCGGAATATCCCATGGTAAGCACTGAATTCGATCCTCATCCAGCCATTGAAGTATCATGGTTAGTGAGTGGAAACGAGGGATATTATAAAAAGTTGTTTTTTGGATCCTCCCCGTATGAAGTGGAAGAGTTCGTGGAAATTCCAGATGGTAACTTATGGGATGATGATGATCCGGACAAGGGCAGATATTTTCTTTCGGGTGGAGTTTTTGGAAATGATGAGAATGCTTGGGAAGATTATTCGATTGCTTTGCAAGATTCCTCCCTACTTGGAAACGGAGACATACCCAAATACGCCCATCCCCTCTTCGAACTTCCCGATCCAACGGATTCCGATGAAGTCGTATGGCTACTCAAGTCTCCCTTATTGAAAAACGGATACGAATATGACCCTGACTTTCCTGATGCATGGAAAAATCTTCTGAGTGCCGAACCGGTTAAAGTTCCCAAGACACGAATCAAGAATGCAGCAGAAACGGTTGATGAGAGTGAATTTGGCTCTTATGCTTATTGGGTGGGTGATGAAGGCGTGAAAACTAAAATCAATCTTTCCAACCCTAACAAGAATTCCACGGATGATCAGATTCGAAGAGACAATCTCACAGTGGCCAATGAACCCAACTTATCCTTTTCCGATGAAGCCGGAAGTGATGTGGAAATAAGCGGTTTTGAATTTGAATTTTCTTCCGAGGCTGAATTGAATCGCAAAAAAATTACTTCCGTTGGATTGATGTCGAAACTGCAGCTGGATTCAGACGATGAGGATTTCAAGGATAAGCTGTCTGCTCATTTTCACTCCCTGACGGCTGACTCCCATGGCGTTCTAGCGGACTTGAGAACGGGAGGTTTGAAGAGAGACCTAAGCAGTGCGTTTGCTAATGAAGAAGATTGGAATCTTCGGAATAATGCGGAAAATTGGGCAGACGATTTCAGAAATTACATTTTCAAAGACCGAATTTTTTATCAGAAAAGCGTACCTCTTGAATCAGACTCGCCAGAAAACGACTGGCGTTTGGGCAGTGACCAAACTCTTCTCGAAGAACATGGATTGCTTGCCGGTCCAAGGTGGACGACGCTTGGTACTTTTCACAACAAATACTTGTCCAGTAGTTTCGAAAATGATTATCCAGATGAATTTCCTAGAATTGTAGGGGACAACTCCGTACTTTTTAATCATTTGTTTCCCTTCGGCGTAAAACCCAACAGTCCGGGAAACAGTCCCTCCATTTCCACAACTAGACTCCTAAGACAAAATTTCAATTATTTTCGTGGTTTGGAAGTCCGTCCGGAGCCGAGAAATCATCCCATTCAACCCATATTGGTGGAGATCAAATATTCGCATCAACCGATTTTCCAAAATGGACAAATCGGACTTGCCCTGTACCCATCCGTCGCCTTTTGGAATCCATACAATATACCCATTCTTTCGAAGGAACTATTCGTAGAAATACCTATGGACATTGGCTTTCATGCAATGAACGCAAAGCATTATGATCTCTATCGAAAATGGTGGATGTATTCTTTCGATAACTCGGCTTTTGATAGTTATAACATAGGTAATCCCACCAGTGTTCCTTTTGAAGTTCCCTCAGGATTCAAGAACTTCGAAGATAAAAATGGAAATGGAAAGCAAGATCCGGGAGAAAGATACTTTGGGGCCAATTGGAATCCAAGTGCAAATAGAGAGCCTGCAACTCGCGAAAATTTCTTTCGATTCTACAATTTTAAAGAACCTCATCCCTACCCTCGTTCCAATACTCTGAAGCTTCCAACAGACAACAATTCCAATTACACTTACCACGATTTCGTAGGAAATGCTTTGGGTCAAAAGATAGAACAGAAGTTTTTAAACAGTCGAAATCCCGAGTTTCAAGGCGTCAATGGCGATCGACATTTGCTGCTAAGGATTGAAAACATTGAATTGGAACCCGGAGAAAAAGCTCATTTCACGGTCAGTGCTTCCGGAAACCCTTCCTTCACCTGGTCTCCACTTCCCCAGTACCCGGGATCCGCATTTGTGCAAGTAGAATTAGATGAGCTTACTTCAGGCAGCGAAGACACTCCGTTTGTTTGTCTGTCTGGAAATTTCAATAACCTAGCTGCAGAAGATCCCCTGACCATTCGGTTTTGGTGTTGGGGGTTTAGAGGAGTTCATCCAAATGCCAAAGAAGCCTACGATGCCATGGGTCAAAGGTTGCAAGTCAGTAATCTTGTCAATCCCAAGGGAATCACCGTTTATTCAGAGAATCCTGACGGAGTCAGTCCGGAAAGTCGTAAGATAGTCACTAAAATCAACAAGGAATTCAAAATCGAAATAGGCAGCGGATTGTGCGATTTCGCCCGATGTGACGATCTCTTTTTATCCAATGGATCCAATTTATCCGGACAAGGTTTTCGGATACGATTCAAGCTCCCCGGCGACGCAGATAAAGTGGTTCTCGAGCAATTCAACGTCCGAGCTCTCATTCATGGAAACCAAGAGGGATATGGGGATAATTGGGAAGTTGAAGAATTTTCTTCGATGAATGCCTACGGATTGGAATCGAAACCCTTTGATGACGATGAATTTGGGAATGGAAGTTTTCAAGTGGGAACTCAATCATGGGTCATTGGGTCATATCTAGAATTTTTTACCCTGCCTGAATTGGATGACGACGTTGTTTTGGATCTTTCAAGTTTTACCCAGCTCAATCCATACCTCAGCGGTTTAGATCTTTCGATAAATGCAGTGGTTCCCAGAGTGAGCATACCAAACAACAGCATCGGTTTTTTTCATGAATATGATGAATTGGGAGAAATGCTTGGAGAGGATCGGGCAATTTTGTTTGAGATGCCCACTTCTCCAATGCTTTCGATGCTCCAGTTTCGGCATGCAAATTTGAACAACTACGCTCATGGACCGAGTTATGTCTTGGGTAATTCATACGCCTCTCCTCAAGTTTCTCGATATAGAACTTGGGGAAAAATGAAAGCGTTCCAAATGCAGCCAATCTTTCCCGGGATGAATATTCCAGAAAATATTAGTGTAGCAACCACACTTCAAAATGCAGGTTTCCGGTATAATCCTTTTCCATGGTTACCGGAGAGAATGGTAAGTTATGACGATCCCATCAGGGATAAATTCGTAAAATATGATCATCAGAACGTAACTCTTGACCACAGTCTCTATGCAAACAACAGTCTGCTTGACGGATACTTCCTGTCGGGTTTGGGAATAAATGACGAAGCGTGGGAAATGAAGGATGCCTCAGCATTCGATTTCGGAGACCGGTACCTCCCTTTTCGAAATACTAGACTTATTCCCTATTATCGTGAAGCCGAGTGGAAATCAACCTCCTACTCAAGCCTGCAACCCGCACTCGCTTCATCAGGAAGTGATTCCGATTTTCGATATCAGACCTTGGCGGCGGATTTGCTTCTAAACGGTGCTTTTAACGTCAATTCGACTTCAGTGGATGCATGGGCAAGTCAATTGGCTTCTCTTCGTGGACTACCGGTTTCGGGTGCAACCGTCTCCAAAGAGGAAACTCCCGTTCCCAGATTTCTTGAATATCCCGGAGAAAATTCTTGGAATAAATTAAGAAAGCTTTCTGATGATGAGATTTCTCTTCTCGCTCATAAGATGGTCGAGCAAATCAAGCTGCGTGGACCTTTTCTGTCCTATGCTGATTTCGTCAACCGAAGAATTCAGGGGAATACGGTTAATCTGCTTGGATTTCCTTTTTCTGAGTGGGATTCTAAAGAACGAGCTGAAAACCGCAGTTCGGTTCTTGGATTACGGGGAGCTGTGCAAGCAGCAATCTCAGATGCTGGGATTAATGCAGGCGAATTCTCCAACAATGATCTTACTTTTGCTTACAATCCCTCTATTCCGAGCGTTCCAAATGAACGATTCAGTGGAATATTCATAACTGAAAGTCCTTGGCCTCTTGCGTCTGAAATGAATTTCAATTCGTCTAGATTCGGAATTCATGCCTTTTCCAAATCTCTAAAAAGCTACAACGGATACGACAGTTCCAGCGGAAATCTTCGCAAGTTCTCGGATTACCTGACCTATCCTCTTATTGCCCAAGCCCATTGGGATCCCATGGACATAGATCCATCCAAACCAAATAGTTTTTTTGTAACTCCTCAAAAGTGGGGAAAAGGATTTTATGAAGTTAAATATGAAAATCCGTCCCCTCCTGTTGGAAAAATTTTGATGCCTGACGGAAGCCTAAATAGTTTCAAGTATCACTTCACAAATTTTGAAGACACCTTTTATTATGGGGAAGCTCCGGAAAATCTTCTTGCAGTAGAGAATGTGGCATCTGGTGCCAACACCCCTGGCTGGGTCATGCAGTCGGACTTATTAAGTCCTTTAGTACCAGTTACAGCTGCCCGCTCCGATACCTTCATCATTCGGGTGATGGGTGAAAACAAGAAAAAAAGAGACTCTGAAACTTCCACCAAAGCATGGATTGAGCTTACTGTGCAAAGAGTTCCTGATTTCCTTAAGGCTGATTTGGACAATCCCCATCATAGACCCCACGAACCTTTCGAGGACCGAAATTTCAACGGGTACTGGGATCCTGACATAGATGAGCACTGGGTGGATTTGAATCAGAACAGCGTGGAACGCGAACGGGATGGGACCACTTCTCAAAAGATAGGCGCATACCCCGATTTGGCTTCAGACAACCCCACTTTTGCAGATGGTTTGGAATCGGATCTTGGCTTGAACAAGGACCCGGATGAAGAAGACGTTTCCAATTCTGCGGTCACAATTTCAAGAATGGGTATAAATCAAAGATTCGGACGGGATTTTAAGATCATAAAATTTCGTTGGCTCAATGCCAAAGACGTTTGATTTAGTTCCTTCTTGTAAATTGAGCCGTCTATAGATCAGTCTTCGTCACCATGCATTCAAAAACTTTTTTTCTTTTGCTATTTCCGATCCTTTATCAAAGTAATTTCGTGCAGTCTCAAACCCAACGGAACGAGATGCCCCGTCCCACAGCTTTGTTTTCTGCGATTTTCTGGGGAAAGCCAACGACCCGGACTTTAACTTATGCGCCTTGGGGAAATTTTGACGAAACCAATTCTTCCAAGGTCAGATTGCGCGTTGGATCGAGCGCTCTTTCGCAGACCTGCGCATTCTACGGGAACAGCAAAATCGACTTGCGGCAGCAGCGAAATTACACCGATTTGGAAATCGATTTAATGGAAGATAAGACCGAGGCATCGGCGATGCATTCTTTCGCTGAATTTGAATTTTCTTCCCAAGAAGGTGAGGTTCAGCAGTTCATTTTAATTTTCACTCCCGGAAAAGAGGGGGATTCATATCAAACTTTTTCCATACCTTTTGGAGAGGAGGTCGTGCCTTGGGGATCTTTCAAGTTGATTTCCCAACTTAAGGAGACCCTGTACCTGGCAGTTGGTGACAAGAAAGCAACTCTCTCTTCGGGCAAAAGCCAAATTTTCCATTCTCGAGATTTCCCCGGACAGTCCAAGGTTCGAATGATCGGATATCGCTTGATGAACGGCAAATACAAAGAAGCAACGGCTCAAAATTTTCACCTGTCTGACAAGCAAAGAGGAATTTATTTTCTAACTACCAGAAGAAAACTGGTAAATGTCGTACCCATGGTGGAAAGATTCAGACCTCTCGAAAGAATTTTGGGGTATGGAACTCCTCCTTTTAAAATAGTTTCGGAGAGGGCAAAACTTCCTCAGCCAAGTTCAGTAGTTGTTCCTTAATTGGATGAATTTTGAGTTGTAGATTAAAGGTAGCTTCAAGACCAAGTTTCTGAGGTAATACATCTTTTCATTTTTCATTTCAGACCAGCCTTGAAACTGAGTTTGCCGCTTTCCTCAATCTTACGATAGTAACATCCTGCTCGGCTCTTTCCCGTTTGACTCTTGGTGTGGCACGCTCCTTTCCCTTTGGGTCGGACTCGATAAAGGATGGAATTTTGTTCACAGTTCACGGCGATTTCCATAATTTCCAAAAAATCACCTGAAGTCTTGCCCTTGATCCACAATTCATTGCGACTGGTACTCCAGAAAGTAGCCATCTTTTGCTCTCTCGAGGTATTGATTGCCTGTTCATTAGCATAGCCAACAATCAAAACCTCACCTGTGTCATAATCCTGAGCGACTGCAGGAATTAAGTTTTCTCCGCATTCAGCGACTTTAGCAAGCTTTGTGAAATCGAGAGCTAGGATATTCCCTTCCTCCAAAACATGATGATTCATCTTTCTTTTTTCCCACATCATGAGCGAAAAGTCGAACGAGAAAAAAAGGCAAAATCAAAAGAATAAGTGCAGAAAACGAAGAATTATGGATCTCATTTTGGGAAGAGCTTTTTGCGAAGCCCTAACGACATCTTCATGACTTAAGGAATCCATATTGATGCCAGCGGCGAGATTACTGATACAAGATAGACCAAGAACTTTCATTCCCAGAGAATTTGCAACCATTGCTTCCGGAACGGTGGACATACCTACTGCATCAGCACCCAGTTTGGCAAAGGCCGAAATTTCCGCGGGTGTTTCGAAGGCTGGACCAGAGAGGGCAAGATAAATCCCATGGCGAAGAGTAGTTCCACAATCTTTTGCGGCTTGTACAATGATTTTCCTCAGATGCGAATCGTAGATTTTTGATTGATCAGGAAATCGAGGGGAATCCTGATGCAGAATCGGTCCAATCAAAGGATTTCCAGGCATGAAATTCATATGATCCTCAATTACCATGAGGTCGGAAACTTCAAGATGATTCGAAATTCCCCCTGCTGCATTAGTCAGCAGTATTGATTTCACCCCCAATTTTTTTGCCAATAAGACGGGAAAGACAACTGGAGCCCATCCTTCACCCTCGTAAAAATGCTTTCTTCCTTGAAAGATCAAAAATTCTGAATTTTGAAAACCACACAGAAAAAGTTTTCCGGCATGCCCGGCTACGGTGGTCTTACTCATGCCAGGAATCTCGGAATATCCCATGAAATTTTTTTGGACAAATACATCAGCGATGCTTCCCCAACCCGAACCACAGATTATGGCAAGGGATGGAGAGCATGACTGCCAATTCTTTTTCAGCTTCTTTGCTGCATCACAAACAACTTCAGTTAGTTCTTCCATTCTTTCTTCTGCACTACGGATAGTGAAGCTCTTTGTTCGGAAGCGTGATGGATAAGTGGTTCGAGCCGTCGGGTTCAAGGGATGCTTCGGTTCTTCCAATGACTTGAGCATTGATCTCAAATTGTTTTGAAATTTGGATCAAATCATCAATTGCACGAGGTTCGCAAAATGCCTCAAATCGATGTCCCATATTGTAAACCTGGTGCATTTCTTGATCGGTGGTTCCTGAAACTCGCTGAATTTCCCTAAAGATGGCAGGAGGTGTAAAAAGATTGTCCTTGATATGATGTACGCGTGACCCAAAACGAAGACACTTGGTTTGCCCACCACCGGAACAATGAACAAGTCCCCGAACGGCATCACCTTTTTCATTCATCATGGCCTTGGCCAGAGGAAGATAAGTGCGGGTTGGACTGAGAAGAGCTTCCCCAATGAGAAGATTGGACTCGGGAAGTGAATCCTTCAAGCGGTAGGAACCGCAATACAGGTATTTTTCCATTGTCGTCGAGTCATGAGTTTCAGGAAACTTTTCCAAATAATATTTCGAAAGAAGATCATGTCTCGCGCTGGTCAGACCATTGCTGCCTATTCCACTGTTTTCAAAATTCTCATAAGCACTCTGTCCGCTGGAGGAAAATCCGACAATTGCAAGTCCTGGACAAATGTTGGCGTTGTCAATGATTTCATTCCTCGAAGGGATTGCCACGGCACAGGAATCTACTGCCACAGTTCCTGTCAAATCACCGACGTCTGCAGTCTCGCCACCTCCGCTTTCGACCGAAATCCCAAGGTTTCTCAAGCTTTCGAGAAAGGATTCAGTTCCTTCGATAAGGGCTGCCAAGGCTTCTCCAGGGAAATTTCTTGCGTTTCGATTCACCGTACTCGAAACCACTACACGGTCCCATACTCCGACGCATGCCAAATCATCTAAATTCATGACAATGCTATCTTGTGCGATTCCTCTGAATACGTTGACGTCACCTGTTTCTCGATACCAAAGGTAACCAAGAATCGACTTCGTTCCGGAACCGTCCGAGTGAATGACGTTGCAAAGATTTGGATTTCCTGTGAGCAAGTCGGGGGTAATTTTGCAAAATGCACCCGGGAAGAGGCCTTGATCCATGCGATCTACGACTTTGTGTATCTCCTCTTTGCTCGAAGAAACACCTCTTTGCTTGTACCGGTTGTTTGACGAGTCCTTGTGCATCGAAGACATATTGCTTGATTGATCGAAGATACGGAAGCACTTTCTTTTTTTGATTTGTTGAAAAGAATGTGTGCCCGCGTCCAGAGTTACAATAGTTTGACTTCCTTTTGTAAAAGGTCGGATTCCTTTTGGCTGAAGGATGAAGCGAACAACAATCTCTTCTGGGAAGTTCTCAGATTGCACATGAGTAAAGGCTCTTGGATTTGGGGTGGGAATGTTTTCGAAAAGCATGAAATTAGTCTGAGCGCCGTTTTTACTCCTTCTTCCTATCTTCTGGTTTCGACTGGAAAGAATCATTTGGTTGATCATCTCGTTCAATTTGGAAAGAGAAAGGGTTGGCAGTTGAAAGGTGTGATTGGACCAAGTGACTCCAGCGACAGATTCTTCCACAACTGGATGGGAAAGAAAAAGGGAAAACGGGGCTCGAAAAAGGAATTCTTCATTTACGAATCCTCCCCTACTAAATTTGTTTTATCTGAGCACTTCAGTCTTGGAGAGGTAAATCATTCGGATTGGCCAAGAGCTCGCTTATGGGCCAAGAATTTTGCTTCGGAAGCAAATCCACCCTTGGAAGCTTCGACCTTAGTTTACCTGGCAAGGGAATTGATGAATAAAAAAAATTTGTTTCTTCTTCGAAACAACCAAGGTGTTGCCTGCGCCATGGGGGCACTTGGACGATCCACTCCTCACATGCAAGTAATCAACATGATTTACGTAGAGCCGGAATGTCGCAATGAGGGCATCGGTCGAGAAATGGTCACTCGACTGGTTTCATTGGCAGCTGCACGAGGATATGGAAAATGCGTCTTGTTCAGTGATTATCAAAAGGAAGGCAATCTTTACGAAAAAGTTGGCTTTCAGAAAGTTGGTCTTTTTTCAGAAAGATCCATTTGATGTTAAGACTATGCATAATCCGGATTTATTTCTCAACCTTCATGTTTCGGACTCCATCTTTAAACTGCGCAGATACTTTTTGTCCATCCGCCAGCTTCTTGGCAGAATCGATGATCCTTCCCTTCTCGTCTTTGAAATAAGAGAATCCTTTGAGCAAGGAAGATTCCAAACTGCAACCTTGAAGCCTCTTGTCGAGAAATTGTAGGCTGTCGGAGGCTCGTTCCAATCGGTTTCTGGTCGTAGATTGAATTCGGGTTTCCAGATCATCCAAAAATTGATTTTGTCGCTGCATCAGAGCTAGAGGAGAAGAGGCAGCTAAGCGAGCCTCACAAAGTTTTAGGCGGTCAAAACTCACGGCTATTGCTTTTTTGGGAAGTTCATGGATTTGCTTTTTGAGATTTTCGAGCCGTTCGCTTACGCGAATGAATTGAGAGCTTATCCATTCCGCGGCAGCGGACGGAGTTTCAGAGCGAAAATCGGCTACGAAATCAGATAATGTAAAGTCAGTCTGGTGGCCGATCGCTGAAATTGTAGGCTTCGGACATTCAGCTAAGAATCGAATCAACCTCTCATCATTGAATGCCCAAAGGTCTTCAATGGAACCACCACCCCTTGCCAAGACAATGAGTTCAACTTCAGGGAAGGATTGGGCTTTGGACAAGGCTCTGATCAGATCAAGAGGGGCTTCCTTGCCCTGAACGCTGGAACCAAAAATAAGAACTTCTCCTTTCCATCCTCGCCTCTTCAGTATGGTAATGAAGTCGTGCAGTACAGCTCCTCCAAGAGAGGTGACGAGTGCGATTTTTTTTGCCATAATGGGAAGTGAACGTTTCCTCTCCTGGTCAAAAAGCCCTTCCTTCAACAGTTTCTCCTTCAACCTCTCAAACTGCATTCTTAGATTCCCCAAACCATCTTGCATGAGATGACGAACACGCAGTTGATATTCCCCTCTTGGTTCATAGACGGTTATGTCTCCAAATGCCAAGCACTCGTCTCCTTCTTCGGGCAGATAAGACAATCCATGAGCATCACCTCGAAATAAGACCGCCTTCATTTGAGCAGTAGCATCCTTCAGCAAAAAATAACGATGTCCGCTGGAAAGAGCTCGTAGATTAGAAATTTCTCCGCGAATCCAAACTTGAAGATACTTGCATTCGAGGGATTTCCTAATTTCTTTGGTGATTTCGGAAACGGAATGTACTTGTCCATCTTCCTGATGCTGTCGGAAAAGCTCAGTTTGCATTTCTTTTTCCTTTCAGAAGGATGCGGCCAATTATCACCATGATGATGATCAGGCTCAACCCAGCCCATGAATAAGTCCAATTGCCGCCGAATATCCCGGCGAATGCAAGTATGTAGCCGCAGCCCGTAATACAGATTATCGGAATGGATACGAGTAAATAGGAATGGAAGGGCATACGAAGGATTCCTAGTCCATAATTCGAGAAGACGAAAGGCATTCCTGGAGTAAGCCTCAGAACAATAGCCCATTGCAACAAATTTACCGGAACTTTGGCAGGGAGCTGGTGTCGAGTCTGCTTGAGCAGATTTAGAATTACCTTCCGTCCCGGACCTCGGGCAAGCCAATAGGTCCAACTGAGATTGAGGCTAAGGGCTGAGCAACTGTACAAACAAGCTGTCCATGGGCCATGTTCTTCTGCCCAAAGACCAGCCAGTGTAAGTAAGGGAGCGACGGGTAGTATGAACCCGGGAAGGACAGCAATTGAAGCAAAAAGCCATAACCCGTTGTTAAGCAGTGTAACTTTCAATGAAGTCCATATTTCGAATAGAAATTCTTGCCCTCCTGAACCGATTATTTCGTAAGCCAGAAATAAAACGGCAAACAAAGAAAATATGATTACCGCTAAACCGATGAGGGCCTTTCGATTGATTTCCAAAGCTTGAGTTTGAAAGATTTAATCCAAGGGAAGGGATGGTTCTTCAATTTCAGTGAAGTTTCCTTCCTTGTCGAACTTTTCACTTTTGTGCACCTTGGAATCCAATTCAAGAGGTTGATGGGAATTTCGTTCGTGCAGAAGAGTGTTGCATATCGGTATGCAAAGCAAGACGCCCAACGAGACAATTCCCAGGACAAGAATTACATCCAGGCGACCAGATTCTGAGTCTGAAGATGAAAATGGCGTCATACTTGTATTATGGTGCTTGCTCTTCTTTCGGACAAGGAAAGAACTCTTTTTGTTTCTCATCTTCGTAAAAACCAAAACATCAAACCAGGAACAAGAATCCCAAGCAGCGTAAAAACTCCTAGTATGAGTTGAGCTCGGAATACTTTTCTTTTGTTTTCAGGCGTAATGGGAGCAGGAGGATTACCCCAATCCAGATTGTTTGAGTCTTGCTCTTTGGAGACCTTTGTCATGAATGGATGAATAATCGAACCATTTCAAAAAATCAAAAACAAATCCTTTCCTGTCCTTTCACATGCAATGTTTTAAGCAAGTTGCAATCATAGGACCCGGACTCCTCGGGGCTTCTTTGGCAATGGCTTGTAAGCAGAGGCTTTGTGGCGTAGAGGTTAGAGTCTGGGCTAGAAGAAAGGAAACCTTGGCCATTTGCTTGAAGAAGAATTGGTGTGACTCTGCCCATTGGGCAATCGCCGAAGCAGTTGAAGGAAGTGATCTAGTCGTAGTATGCACTCCCGTTGAAAGCATAGCGAATTACATCCTCGAAATTCTTTCTTTATGCGGAGAAAAAACCTTGGTGACGGATGTTGGAAGTGTAAAGGGATCCATCTGCCGAACCGCGCAGGAGCAGGGACAAGGAAATTCTAGTAACTTCATAGGATCCCACCCTATGGCAGGATCCGAGAAGTCCGGAATGGATTTTGCAACGGGTCATTTGTTTGAAGATCGACCTTGCATAGTCACACCTTTGTCGAGCTCAAATCCATTCGATGTTGAGAAAATAAGTCGATTTTGGGCGGACTTGGGTATGAAGGTGTTTTTGCAATCCCCTGAAGAACATGATGAGATCGTAGCAAACTTCAGCCATTTTCCTCATCTCATCGCATCATCAATGGCGGAATTCCTCAGCCACCTGCCGACAAGTTGGAACAAGATGGCGGGGCAAGGTTTTGGAGATGCTACTCGAATCGCCCAGGGAGACTCTGATCTTTGGTGTCAAATCATGAAGATGAATCAATCCCAGTTGGCTAAGACTCTGGAGAAATGGATGCATTCGATCCAAGAAGCCAAATCCTACCTAGAACAAGGAAAGTGGGAAAAACTAAAAGAATATTTGGAGAAAGGTTCTGCATTTCGAAAAAAATGGGAGTGGAAAGAATGAGCCATTTGGAGATTGTTCCGTTTAAAAAAAGCCATACCTTCACCGTATCAATGCCTGGCTCGAAAAGTATCTCTAATCGTGCTCTTGTCTTGGCGTCCCTCTGCAACTGCGAGGTAAAGCTCAAAGGAGTTTTGGTCAGTGAAGACGTTGAACTCATGAAGGAAGCTCTTATCTCCATGGGCGTGCAGATTAATGAAGAGAAAAACGGGAAGACTCTCTTGGTACGCGGTTGCGAGGGAAAACTTCCCTTCAAGGAGCAAAGCTTGAAGGTAGGCAATGCAGGAACCGTGGCGAGATTTTTGACTGCCCTGTTGGCCACTCAAAAAGAGGGAGTTTTTCATCTTGATGGTTCCTCTGCGATGCGTTTGAGACCCATGAACGAACTGACGAAATCATTGGAGACGATGGGTTGTAAATTTTCCTTTTCTGCCAAGCCGGGATGTTTCCCCTTCACCATGCATACCAATGGCTTGCAGGGAAAAGTTTGGTCGATTGATGCAACTAAAAGCAGCCAAGTCCTTTCCGCTTTGCTTATGATTGCTCCTCTGATTAATCGAGGAACTTGCATAAGATATGAGGGAGGAACGGTTTCGGAACCTTTTGTAGGCATAACTACAAAAATGATTAATTCCTTTTCCAGAGGTAGAAATTGTCGCATTGCATCCTACGACAATGAAATAGAGATTCATTCGGAAGGATATTCAACGGAAGATTTTGAATACCATATTGAACCTGATGCCACGGCAGCCAGTTATTTTCTTACCTTACCGATTGCAACCGGAGGATCATGCCTCGCGAAAGGAATTTCAACCACTATGTTGCAAGGAGATTCTGCCTACACTGGGATCTTGGAAAAATTGGGCTTCAACATTTCCAGTACGCAAGGAGGAACTCTCTCCTCACTACCTGCAGCGGCAGGGGGAGGTGAATTTAACTTCAATAAGATATCCGACACCTTTCTGACAATTTTGGCAGTGAGTCCGCTTTTGACTCATGATATTCTGGTAAGGGGAATTGGACATACTCGAAAGCAAGAAACCGATCGAGTAAGCGCCATGGCAAAGGAGCTTAGAAAATTAGGCCAGAACGTTGAAGAGGGAAACGACTACATATGGGTTCGACCGGATTTAAATAAATTGAGAGACGCAGTGGGATCCATGACCAGCGTTTCTACCTATGGCGATCATCGATTTGCGATGAGTTTTGCGATACTGGGTTGTCATGATTTGTTTGATGACGGTAGGCCGTGGCTTAGCATTAAAGACCACCAATGCTGTTCGAAAACCTTTCCGAATTTTTTTGAAGTGCTTGATGGATTAAGAAAAGGGGTTGGAAAATGAATTCGGCATTTGTCAAAATTGCAATCGATGGAGGTGCCGGTACGGGTAAGTCCACTACTTCAAGATTACTCTCTAAAAGGCTTTCTCTTCTCCATGTGGATACCGGTTCTCACTATCGATCCTTGACCAAATATTTCCTGAACAGAAAAATCAAGCCCACGGATTTGGTAGAATATTTAAATATAAATAAAGTCCCTTTTTCCTCGCGGGTTTTGGATGGAAAATCAAGTTTATTGATTGATGGGATCGAAGCAGATTTGAGGGATCTCAGATCGGAAGAAGTAAATTCGCATGTCTCTCATTATGCATCCCAGCAAATAGTTCGTGATATGCTTTTTTCCTATCAGCGGTCTCAAGTTGATTTGGCTCGAGAAAATCTATTCTCCGGGGTGGTTATGGAAGGAAGGGATATCGGAACAGTTATCTTACCCGAAGCGGACCTGAAGGTGTTTCTTTCTGCTCAGGAAAAGGTACGGGAACAAAGAAGAACAGATGATGGGGAGATTGATCAAATTCTTTCTCGAGACTTCAAGGATTCAAACAGATCATCTGCTCCCTTGATGGAAAGCACCGGTTGTCTTCGTATAGACACCACCTATGTGAATGCCGAAGAGGTATATTCCACGATACGGAACGCTCTGCCTTTGCCATGAGTTGCTTTTATCGTTTTGCTCAGTTGTTTTCTTATTTTTACTTCAAGATTTTTCATCGTTTTGAGGTAAAGGGAATGAACAACGTCCCACTCGCTGAAAGCTTTATCCTCGCGTCCAATCATCTCAGTTTCATCGATCCACCGGCATTAGGATGTAAATTGCCCCGAAATCTTCACTATTTCGCTCGAGACAGTCTTTTTCGGGGACCTTTGGGTTTTCTCATTCGAAGATTGAACTCCATTCCCGTAAATCGGGATCGGTTGGACTTGAAGACCTATCGGATGGTCTTGTCAGTTCTTGACGATGGTAATCCACTTTTGGTCTTTCCGGAAGGAACCCGCAGCAGGGACGGAAGATTGTCGACTCCTCAAAAAGGGATCGGTTTTTTGGTAGCAAAATCAGGAGTATCCGTTCTTCCAGCTAGAATCGAAGGGTCTTTCGAGATACTCGGACCTGGCAGGCGGTTTCCATACCTTGGAAAAAAGCTTAAAGTTACTTACGGGCGTCTGCTGAGCAGCGAAGAAATGAAACTTTTAGAGGAGGCAGAAAACCCACACCAAAAAATCGCGGAACGAATCATGTCAGCCATAAGAGAAATTGAATAAGTCATTTAGACTTTAAATATTCTTCCTATTGCAAGTGCGCAATTACCGGGATCGAGAATGGTAAGAACAGGTGTTTTGCTTGGCATTTGCAAGGTGGAGTTGATGTTTACCATCATATCCGCTTTGTCTGCAAAAGGCGGACAAGCCAAAGTAGGAAATTCAGAATTTGCACCCACGAATCCAGAAAGTGCGTTGGATCTACCGGCAATCGTGACGTAGACCAAAGATTCTTCACTTGCATTATTCTCTAGGATTTTAAGAACTTCCAAGGGTTGTTTATGGGCGGAAGCTACAAATTTTTCCCATGAGATATTCATCTCGTCGAGATGGCAGGTTATTTTAGCTGCATGTGATTCATCACTAGCAGATCCCATTATGATTACAACTTTCATAGTTTTTTAAAAATAGTTCTTCAGGTTGTTTTTGAGTCGATCTTTAATGGATGGAGTTTCATCGGGGAAGACAAACTTTGTTCCCGTTATGGTTTCGAATAAGTGGATGTAGCGTGCAGACAATTCCACCACGAGTTCTTTTGGAGCATCAGGCAGTTTTTCATCTTTATATGGATCACAATGCTCTTTGAACCAAAGACGCAGGAATTCCTTATCGATGTTTTCGGGTTCCAATCCACTCGACGTCCTATCAGCATAACTTTCATTTATCCAGTATCTGCTCGAGTCAGGTGTATGGATTTCATCTATTAGGATGGTTTCTCCACTTGGTGAAAGTCCCATTTCATACTTTGTGTCAACGAGTATTAGACCGTGTTCCTCGGATATCTTTTGCCCGTAGGCAAATAATTCCAACGCCTTTTTTGAAGCAAGATCCCAGTGCTCCTCGGACATCCAACCCTCCTCAACGATTTCCTCTGGTGAAATGGGACGGTCATGATCCTCTTCTTTGGTCGTGGGGGTTAGTACAGGAGATTCGAGAGCTTGATTCTTTACCATTCCATCCGGGAATTTGATTCCGCAATACTCTCTTTCGCCACGGTTGTAGATTGTCCAAAGGGATGTACTTGAACTACCCGTTACATATCCTCTGACTACGAACTCTATTGGAAAAGGTTTGCATTTTTTTGCAATGGTCACGTTTGGGTCAGGAATTTCGATGACGTGGTTTGGGATTATGTGTTTGGTTTTTTCAAACCACCAAGCTCCAGTCTGGTTAAGAACCTGTCCTTTGAAGGGAATGGTTGCGAGAATTCGGTCAAAGGCAGATTGTCTATCCGTGGTAATCAGAGCGAGTACTTCGCCAAGGTCATACCGGTCGCGAACTTTTCCCTTGTAATGTTCTTTATTGCCAAGGGAAGTAGTGGTGAGGCAATTATCGAGGCATCGAAAGATGACGGACCGATAATCTTTGTTTGTTTTGAGTGATTCAATCATAGCAAAGAGTACATAAGCTAGGGAGGGTAAAAAAAAGTTCAAGCCCAACCTAACGTTCTTTCGTTTCGTTGACGATTCGTGAAAAGATCGATAGAGTGACCATTTTAATCCACACCATCCCTGCTATGAATGTTGAAGACACTTACGACTTGTTGATCCTCGGCGGTGGGCCCGCTGGTTACGCTGCTGGCATTCGTGCTGGTCAACTCGGTAAAAAGGCCGTAGTGGTTGAGATGGAGAGGGCTGGAGGGACCTGTCTGAATTGGGGTTGCATTCCTTCCAAAGCCCTCTTGAAGAGTGCAGAAGCTTATCAATCCGCTCTTCATGCCGACGATTTCGGGATAAGTTGCAGTGATGTGAAGTATGATTTTGAGAAGATCATAGCTCGTTCGCGAAAGGTTTCCGATCAGATGGGTGGAGGGATTGAATTTCTCTTCAAAAAGAACAAGGTCGATTATATCATAGGGAAAGGCAAAATTCATGCTCCTGGCATGGTTGAGCTTACCGATGGAGAACACAAGGGGTCTTATCTAAAGGCGCAGAAGGTACTGATTGCGACCGGATGCAAAGCAAGAACTTTGGATTCCTTGGAAATTGACGGGGAAAGAATCATGACCTCTCGTGAAGCTCTTTTGATGAAAAAACAACCTAAGTCGATTGCAATCATGGGAGCAGGTGCAATTGGAGCCGAATTCGCCTATTTTTTAAATTCTTTTGGTACGAAAGTAACTCTCATTGAAATGTTGCCCACAATTTTACCAGTAGAGGATGAAGAGGTTTCGTCAAATCTTCTTAAATCTTTCAAATCACAAGGTATTGAATGTTTGGTCAATACGAGAGTGGAAGATGTAAAAGTACAGGAAAACAGCGTTAGTCTGAGCCTTTCTCAGGGAAAAGATGATACAAAATTGGAGGTGGAGAGTTTGCTTTTGGCAATTGGGGTCGTTCCCAACCTTGATGGTGCGGTTTCAAGCAAATTGAATTTGGAAGTTGATCGTGGCTACATTAAGGTGGATGAAAACTACCAGACTTCCGAGATCAATCTTTACGCAGCAGGTGACATTATAGGTCCACCTTGGCTTGCTCATGTAGCCACTTATCGGGCGATTCAAGCGGTTAATGGTATGTTTGGGCATTCCAAACCGGTTCCTTTCGATGCTTTTCCCGGTTGTACTTATTGCCAACCACAGGTAGCCAGCATTGGGATGACGGAACAAAAGGCCAAAGAGGATGGAATTGCATACAGGGTAGGAAAATTTCCTTTTGCAGCATCAGGCAAAGCGGTAGCTTCGAATCATTCGGAAGGTTTCGTCAAGCTGTTGGTGGGCGAGAAATATGGCGAAATCCTTGGAGCTCACATCATCGGATCAGATGCAACGGAACTGATTGCTGAATATGGTTTGGGCATGAAGCTGGAAGCGACGGTTGAAGAGATTCACGAAACAATCCATGCACATCCTACCCTGAGTGAAGCTCTTGCGGAAGCAGCCGCCGCTACCCATGGAATTGCGATTCACATTTAAATCAAAAACCTAACCACTGGTCTCGAAGCCTTTGCGTTGTTCGCGAGATTGCCATTGATTGGCTTCGGAGTCATCCACGATTTCTTCGGTTCTGGAATTCCAATTTATCTTCCTTCCAAGACGAATGGATATGTTAGCAAGATGACATGTGGTCATCGCATTATGATGGGTGTATACGTCTGAAATAGGATCTGTACGATCTTTCATGCATGCAAAGAAGTTTTCCATATGGTTGTAATTAGTTTTTCCTTTATAAACTGCTTTGATTGCGTTTGAGGTGAGAGGATTTTCTTCAAGCTCATTCACCGCAGATCCTGAAAGCTTTCCGCGTGATACAAATAAATCCCCGTTTGCCCCTTCGAAAAAGATTCCATTTCCTTGCTCTGATTTGCTTACGATGTGCATCTCGGTCTTGCCGGCAAAAATGCATTTAATGTGAAAATTATGCGAAGTATTATAGTAGTTGTCCTTAGTCGGCATGCCTGATTTCAGCGGTATCGGATGTTCTCCGACCAAAGGAAGAAGAGATTGAACTCCCTGCCCTACTCCATTTTGATCTAATGCCCACTGGGCAATGTCAACATGGTGAGCCCCCCAATCGGTCATCTTTCCTCCGGAATATTCATACCACCATCGATACTGGTAATGGCAACGTTCCTTGATGTAATCAACCACAGGGGCTTGTCCAAGCCACATATTCCAGTCAAGATGAGAAGGCGGGGTGGATTTTTCAAAGGGGCCACCTCTCGGCGAACTTCCAATGTTGCAAGTTATTTTTTTGATTTTTCCTATCCTTCCTTCTCTGATTATGGCGATGGCAGTGAGAAATCGATCTGCACTTCTTTGTTGCGTGCCTACTTGAAAGATTCTCCCGGTTTCTTTCGTCACCTTGCAAATTTGCTTTCCTTCTTCAATGGTAAGAGTGAGAGGTTTTTCACAGTAAACGTCCTTCCCTGCCTGCATCGCCTGAATGGCGATGCGAGTGTGCCAGTGATCCGTTGTTCCAATGGTAACAAAGTCAATGTCTTTTCGATCGATGATCTTCCGATAATCTTGGTAGCCTTGTGCCTTTCCCTGTGCAAGAGATTGGTTGACCCTATTGATCCTTTGGGTATCGAGATCGCAAATCGCAACTAATTCCGAAAGTCTTCGAGCATGGTTTGCAATGCCGGCACCTCTTCCTCCTACACCGATTGCACCAAATCGTAATCGTTCGCTGGGTGCTTCCCTTGATGCATCTGCAAAGTATGGAAAATGTCCGGAGGCAATGATTCCGGTCGTTCCGATTTTAGCAAAGCGGTTAATGAAAGTTCGTCGATTAGAAGCATTTATATTCATTAATTTCGATTCTTGATCAAATCACCTTGCTCAATCAAGATTCTTTGCATGTTTTTCGGTATTTTGTTTTGAATATAATGATGGGGTAATGACTTGTTTTCCATACTATTTGAAGAAAGGAAAAGACCACTGGTTCTTGAAGATCCCTGAACTTCCAAAATGAAAGCTATCCTGCTTAGGCAACACGGAGGAGTTGATGGTTTCTTTCTCGAAGAGGTTAAGGAACCAAATGTCGAACGGGGACATGTGATCATAAAGGTTGAAGCTACAAGCGTAAATCCGGTGGATTGCAAGATACGTCGGGGGGCTTTACCGATTGGACCTGTTTTACCAGGTGTTCTTCATGGGGACCTAGCGGGAACCATAACTGAAATTGGACCAGATGTTCATGGTTTTCAAGTTGGTGATGAAGTTTATGGATGTGTCGGTGGATTTGGTGGTCTTGCAGGAGTCCTTTCCGAATACATCTCTGCCGATTGCCGTTTGTTGGCGAAAAAACCCAAAAACCTTGCGATGACGGAGGCTGCAGCACTTCCTTTGGTTGGAATCACTGCTTGGAATGCATTGATTGATCGAGCAAATATATCAGAAGGTCAAAAGATCCTGGTACATGCGGCGGCGGGTGGAGTAGGACATATAGCTTTGCAACTGGCCAAGGCGAAAGGCCTTGAAGTGCATGCGACCGCTTCGAGCGAAGAAAAAATGACCGTTGGTTTGAGACTGGGTGCAGATCGTGTCTTCAACTACAAAAATGAAAATCCGAAGGATTACGTAAGAAGAGAGACTGATGGTGTTGGTTACGACGTAGTATTCGATACCGTCGGAGGGGATTGTCTAGACGCTTCTTTTGAAGCGGCTCGAATCAACGGACTTGTTGTTTCGATTGCTGCTCGTTCAACTCACGACTTAACCCCCGTGCATTTGAAAAGCTTAACCCTTCACGTCGTTTTCATGCTTCTGCCAATAATCAGAAATCAAAACCGTGAATCCCACGGTTTGATTCTATCTAAAATATCTGGATTAGTTGAATCTCAAAAAATGATTCCACTCATTCACCAGAACATATTCGATTTTGAGGAAGTTGGAAAGGCCCACCATTGCCTTGAATCTGGACAGGCAATAGGGAAAGTAGTTCTTTCCTCGAGTTGGTAGGGCCGACTTGAGCATAGTTCTTATCGGGTCTTGTTTTATGACGCGAGTAAGAGTTGCAATTTAATTTTTTTCTTAATTAAATAAGTCAGTTCTTTATAAATTCCGCCATCATGCAACATCCTTAGACAACCCATACGGGTTACCAACCGAGCGCCCGAGCCGTTGCGGTGGTACATGGTCTTACAACCTGGATGTGCGGTCTTGGCACAACCGAAAACAACGCTCTTCCCCCAGTTTAGCGGGTAAAGTGCGTGTTATACCTAAAGGAAATCACGCAATGAATAGACAGACAATACAACTGAACGAGGAACTTATTCTTCGTATTGATGAATCCAATCCTAACCATCATTTATGGAATAACAACGGTACCTGGTGGCTTCACTACACCATCTATCCTTCCGCCGTTACTGCTGAAAGAATCAGACGCTCCTTGAAAACAAAAGTTTTGGAAGAAGCCCGGTTTCAGCGTGATCAGTTCTTCAAAACAAAATTGAACGCTTGAACCCAATACGCTAATTGACCAATTCAGCGAATTGTAATTGCCTTTGAATCCATCTTTCATCTAGGACAATTCCCAACGATTTTCAAAACTCCTAGTTTTTGGGATCGTCTTGCATTTTCGGAAAATGAAATTCTCCAGACTAACCTTTCGCCCTTGTTTTCTCTTCGCACTCTCTTCATTGGCAGGAAATTGTTGGATCGTCCGAGCGGAAACCGAGCCCGTCATCACAAAGATTTGTTTTGGTTCCTGTCTGAAAGTCTCCCGACCGCAACCTGTTTGGAATGCGATCAATTCCTTAAAGCCTGACTTGTTTATTTTTTTGGGAGACAATGTGTACGCCGACACCGACGATCCTGTCCGATTGCAAAAAGCTTGGGATCAATTGGGCAGACAAAGCGGCTACCAAAAACTAAAGGATCAAACTATTGTGCATGCAATTTGGGATGATCATGATTATGGCAAAAACGATGCGGGTCGTGAGTTTATAATCAAAAGAAAATCCCAACAAATTTTCTTAGACTTTTTCAATGAGCCGAAAGATTCTCCACGAAGAAAAACTCCAGGTATTTATGGTGAAAAATTTCTTGGACCGATAGATCAAAGAATTCAATTGATTCTTCTGGATACGAGGTTTTTTCGAGATCCACTTTCCCGAGCCGCCAAAAAATCGAAGGGAAAAGGACCCTATCAGCCAAACGAGGATCCGATGGTCACCATTCTCGGCAAAGACCAATGGGACTGGTTGCGCGAGTGCTTGGAAAAACAGGCTGGTATTCGAATCATAGCAACCAGCATACAATTTCATTCCGCAGAGCATGGTTGGGAGACTTGGGGAAATTTTCCTGAAGAAAGAAAGCGATTATTGAATCTTCTCAAGGAGTTGAAGGCTGACAATGTTCTTTTCCTTAGCGGAGATCGCCACTCCGCGGAATTTTCTAAGATTGAGGATTTTCTACCCTACCCTCTTTGGGACGTAACATCGAGCTCGCTTAATCTGGCTCTTTCCAAAAGAGAGGAAAAAAATGAATACCGCGTGGGATCTCAAATCTTCCAAGAAAACTTTGGTCTGCTTGAAATCAATTGGAAAAAATCGAAACCCTCAGTGCGTGCCAGCATTCTCGATGTCTCGGGAAACATTCTTTCTTCTCACGAAGTTATCGGAAGGGACTGACCAGACCAAAGATCAATCTGGATGGAGAGTCGGATCCGTCCCCAGACAACCATGAATTCTTGCGGTCGCCTCATTCTCATTGCAAAGTCTGATAAGGGCGTCTTTCGAAAAGTTCAACCTTTCGGCAATCTTCAATTTTTTGGAGGCTTCCCGATTGGCATGATCATCAAGAAATGCCTGTAGATATTTCACTCTTTGCTCCCAATATTTTTTGGTAATTTTTACCCTCGCCTTCAAGCGATCTTCGTACCAGTCACTTTTAAGAATCGATTCCGGATCAAACAATTTTCTGAATTCAGGATCCAATAATCCTTTACCTTCCCAGCTTCCATTGCACATGATTTCCAGCAGAGCCCGCAGAGGCGGACAGGCCTTTTCAATCGATCCATCTTGAAAATAGCGTTTCGCAACATGTTTTCCAGCTTCTATTAAATTATATAGGCTATCAGCATACACCGGAGCGTCCTGTAATTCTGGCTTCAGCATGTCATCAGGAAAAATAGAGACGGGATCCGTGAAAATTCTTCCTAAAAATTCATGAGCGAATCGCTTGGTTATCCGATATCCAAGATATTCAGTCGGCAGCTTTTCTCCTTCAAATTTTAATGAAGGAACTTTTTCAAGTAATCCTTTGGCGATCATGTCATGTGGATCATTTTCATAATCCCTCAAGCGACTCCAGATTTCAGGAATCAGCAAACTGATGTCGTGATTCACTTGGTACTTAGGACCGATAAAACCTGCTGAGGTCACGAATGCTCCCTGCCCGGTTGCAGCATAAGAGACCAGAGCGGCGTTGAGATCGTGGATTGGCAAAAGTGCATTGAATGGAGCCTTGGTCAAGGCTCCTTCGGAACCGGCTCCGGTAGTGGAAGGTGATTTTCCGGTGACGGAGACTATAAAATCAATGAATAACTCGGGTAGCTCTAGGAAATGGATCGGAGCGAAGCAACATAGTGGGCGAATCCCGGCGGACTTATCCGCAGGGTTGTTCCTACGTCCTGGAAGAACCGAACGAACTGGATAAAGAACCGCCTGCTCGGCAGAAAGTTTCCTTCTCAATCGAGTCCCCATGGTGGCCAGGTGTACCGAACGGGGATCGAACAAATCCGGACGAGTCTGAAGATAACGAGGATTCTTTGTGGGTTTTCCATCCACCATTCTCGGATTGGCTGAGGAAACAAAAAAACTGTCTGGATCTTCTTCATCAGCCGCCCTAAGAACAAGGTCTCGCATTGGATCCGTGTACTTCTCAAAACTAAGGGTTTGCCTGACTTGTTCTTTGGCGACCGCATGGTCAAGGCATTCGAAATTACTGATGAAATTTCCTGAGCGAGCAAGGTCCTTCTCTGTCTGCTTGTCAAATCCTCTATGGATTGCATCGTCAGGTCTTTGAAAAAGACGGTATTCGCAATTGTGAACGAATTTCGCCGATTCTTTGAAAGTTCCGGGGCCAATTTCATTCAGCAATCGCAGAGGCGCAACGGTGGATGCGGTGATGTCGTCTTCAGCAAGGATTTTGGCGGCGGGAATGAAATCCTTTCTTAGAGCGAATAACCTCCAAGATCCTTTTTCATCAAATCCAACGCGAAGTAGACGAGTGATCAATTTCTCTCCATCGAAGCGTAGTTCGTTTGCAGGCAACCCATTAACTGAATCAACGCTGAACAACTTGTCCCATTCCTCTCCCCACTCGGCGCGATACCTCCGTTTGATGATTAGAACCAAATCCTTGACGCGCTGGGGGATGGAGCCCAACCATCGGTTGAATTCCTCGGTGTAGAGAGTTGGGGAAGGAGTAAGCAATTTGATCACGGAACCGAGCGATCGATCAAGGTCTAAAATTTTCCGGTTTCGAAGATTGTGTTTGCTTGGTTCGAGAAATCTTTTGGAGTAATCTTTTTCCACTACCTCTCTGGCGAGAGCCAAATCATTTTCCCAATCTGCAACGAAAACAGGACCACTGACGATTGCATCGGTCAGTGGTTTTGAAATCTCAGACTTTCCTCCGCCTGATACCGTGCTTGGCTTATGACAAAGAAAGCCCTCCCCTACTGTGCCAACCAACTTCCAAGGTCCATCATTTTCAGTCTTCTTCATTTCCACCTTGTAGCCCGAGGGCAAAAGGTAGGCATAATCCGGCATTAATGGAAGCGTTTGCTCTTTTCCATCAAACGTCCAGGAAATCATTTGTTTCCTCAGACTGAAGCTTGCGTTTTCAGGGAGGAAATAAACGGAGGGGAATTCCTCATCAATCAGATAGCCTGAACCGGCTTCATCGGGAGATACCTCGAGCGCCTTCAAAGTGTCTTTAAAAGTGTGCGGAGTCGGAGGTAAAATTGCCTTCGGTTCGAACTCTTCTCCGAGATCATAACTGGGAAAAACAACGGCGCCTCCGGCATGCTCTTCCTCCCCCAATCCCGAAAGATTTGCGGAAAAGCTAACTTGTGTTTTCACTTCTTTTTTACAATAGCCGAAATAATTGTCTGCTAGAACCGTAACCACCATTCCCGAGGAATCCCGAAAGGTCAGTTTGAATGCATTACCTCCATTGTAGGGTTCTTCGGGATCATCGAAATACATCCCATCCCTCAACTCCCGGGCTGTCGCCCTTGATTTCGGGGGGAGATTGAGGATTTGCTTCGGAGTACCGGCAAGGTGTGGAGCCACGATTACACAGCCGGTGTGTCCGGTCCAATGTTCGACATCCAAGCCAGCGTCGTTTTCGGCAAGAAACGGATCTCCGGCGTTGCCGAAAATACTTTCGACGAAATCGAGGTTGGCAACGCAGCCACCAGGTGCGAAAAAACGTATCTCCATCGACTTCTCCCTGATGTATCCTTGCACTGCCGGACAAACCACCGGACGAAGTAGCAGAGAAACCCAACACTTACCGGGATCTTTCTCACCACAAGAAAAAGGAAAAATCATATCTTCCTTAGGCGGATTCAAAGCAATTCGAAGCAATTCCTTGGCGGCAGCCAAAGGAACCACTTTCTTGTCGTCGGCTGCGGGAAGACCCACGTCTGCAACGTGAAAAACTCCAGCAGTGGTCCTTCGATCGCTCGACGGGTTGTGCAAAACTCCCTGCGAGACTCTTCTCGAGGCGATGATTTTGGAATTAAAGACATTTCCGTCTTTGGGCAAAGAGGTGACTCTGGCGAGTCCATGTCTGTCCAAAACAAAAGATTCGGTTGGCAGGCTGGGTCGATCGGTTCCCAAAAGTCGAGACAGAAAGTCTTGAATCCTTCGGTCTGCCGGGCACAAATGACCACGCAGCAGACGAACTTTTTCACGATACTCCTTGATTAGGGAGCTCCCCAGTAGCAACGCGGGGTTGTCTGATTGATCTCCTACCGTGGGTAGGCCAAGAGTGGCGAGTTTAAGGTTGGTGTAATTGACCAGCTCTTCATATTCCGAAGATTTGGGGAAATAGCCGACACCAATTCCTAGGGAGTTTTTACTATCTTCAATCGATACTGCTTTCATGTCGTGAGATGATGTAAATGAACAAATCGTGCCCATCGAGTCGAAAAGTGCAAATTGACTAAATAATGCGCACTAAGAAATAATTTTTGGTGGGCCCGCTCGGATTCGAACCGAGGACCAAGGGATTATGAGTCCCCTGCTCTAACCGCTGAGCTACGGGCCCTTTATTTGATAAATACTGATCTGCAGGCTTTTTTCTTGCAACCCCAAAAATGCTTTTGTAACCCTATTTTATAACCCGATGAAAATGAGTAAGCAAAAACGGACTTCCTTTCGAAAGGTTGCAGAGTGCCTGTACCGCAATGAATCATCCGGTGCATACTATGCTTTTGTTAAAAGAAACGGAAGACAAATTCGCAGAAGCCTTAAGACCAAAGACAGGAAACTGGCCGAAAGAAGACTGAAGGAATTTCGTGGTGACGCTGACAAACTTGTGAGTGGTGGAAGAAACCGGATCTCATTTTCACAACTGGGCGAAATTTGGAAACCAGTAGCCTGCGCAAACTTAAAGAAATCCAGTTCCGATAGAATTGAAAGGTGTTTGAGTACTTTGAATTCTTTTTTCGGTGAAAAAATGGTTTCCTCTGTAACTATGAGGGATTGTGAGGAGTGGGAAGTGTCTAGAGGAAAGGGAATAGCAGCATCTACGTTCAACAAGGATGCTCAGGTACTAAAGGCATGTCTTCAGTATGCAGTTGATCGAGGAATGTTATTAGATAATCCCTCTACTGTAATCAGACACCGCAGGATAACTGACAAAAGAATCACCATACCTACAAAAGAACAATTCCAGAAATTATGTGATGCGATATTAGGATTGGATCCTCGGGCGAGGGAAGCATATCCATTAGTGAAACTACTGGCAACCTCTGGAATGAGACTTGCCGAGGCAACCAATATAACCTGGGGAGAAATCGATTTCGAGAAGGACTATTTCGTGGTATCAGGAGGTGAAGTTGGAACAAAGAACAGACAGGTGCGAACGGTTCCTCTATTTCCGTCAATGAAGAAGTTCATCAAAGAATATTATGGTGCTGAGAATAAGCAACCTGACGAATATTTATTTAAATTTAAGTCCGCTCGAAAGGCTTTGGAAACAGCATGTCGAATTATAAAATTACCACATTTCACTCACCATTGCCTAAGACATTATTTTGTTAGTAATGCTATCGAGAAAGGCATTGATTTTAAAACCATAGCAAACTGGATCGGTCATAAGGATGGTGGTCTTTTAGTTGCTAAAACTTATGGTCATTTGAGGGACATACATTCTCATCAAATGGCTAAGCTTATGACTGAATGAATCCCAATGAATATCTGGCCAAAATGGCATTGCTTGGAGATGATTATGCAATCAAGGAAGGCACTGTACCGTTATGGGTTATAAATGTCATGGAAAATTTAAATAAATCTGCATTTAAGGAGACAACTTATTCCGGAATCAAAAATTTGGATGATCCGTTTTCGAAAGGCTTTTTTATCGGTTTGGGAAAGTTTCTCGTTCAAATGTCAAAAAAAATAGAATTACCTTCATTGGAAGATCAGCCAGCCTTGGAACAATCTGTTCTTTTAACTGAAATTCAAGATATATTTTTTGAAAATAAGAATTTTTACAAATATTCGGAAGATCAACTTTGCGAGTATTTTTCCGGTATGAAAAAGGGCAAAGAATCCATAGTTGGAGGAGATAAGCAATCGAAGCATTCAAACCTTACATTTGAGTTATCTATCATTATGTTTGCTTATTGGCCATTTATACACGAGCAAGTTCACAACCGTCGTGTAATGTACGACTTCTTCATACGAATTTTGGGGGAATCACGAGTTGGTGAATTCAAAAGAGTTGAAAAATTTTTGCAGCGGATTGGGTTTTCGCCAGCTCTACCGGGTCGCCCAATATCTTCTTAATGCGCCGAAACGCCCCTTCGCGCAAACGCGCGACTTGACTTTAGCAACATATCTCAAAAATTTTTTGCGTTTTATTCTCCCGAATTCCTTTATTTTTCAATTATGCCAAGTCATCTTTAGTGACCTTGGCGAAACAAAATTTAACTTAAGGGGGAGGAATTGTCACCGTAGGGAAAAGAGGCTCAGTAAGTTGACGGAAATTCCAGGAATGGTCGGTACGGAGGGAATTTCCGTTTTCTGAGCCTCTTGACAAGGAGGGGGAACCCCCCTCCCCTATCTTCGAAAACCTATTTTCAAAAATGTAGACACTACCTTTTCACCCTGTCTGTATTATTCCTTATTAATCTGTGATAATCTTTAGAGATAATGAAGTATCTTAAGACAATAGAAAGCCGTTTAGCATACTCTAGAACGGAAACTGCAAAACTTCTTGGTTTATCACCGATAACGGTCGATCGCTTGGCCAAGAGAGGCCTTTTAAGACCTTCTAGGGCTACGAGGCGCCCTTTGTACTCAAAAGCCGAAATACAGCGCTTTTTAGATGATACAATCGGTAAAATCGATTAGGCCGTAAGGCCTTTTCCTTGTTTATATGGGTAATAACTGTCTCAAGCTTTTATTGCTCAATTGGAATTCTTTTAACGGTCACTCCATTAATCTTTTTGACTGTGTAACCTTTTACTTTTCTCCCGCGAATGATTGCACGATTAACACTGGATGTAGTTACGCCAATTTCTTTAGCAGCATCAGAACCACTTTCGAATTCACGACCATCTGAAAGAATGATTTTTGAACCTATCTCTGCACCGTTTTTTACACATCTGTTAATTCTTTCTTTACTTACACCAAGAGCCTCTGCAGCTTGTGCTCCGTTTTTAAATTCTCTTCCATCAGAAAGAACAACTTTAGTTCCATATCCTAACCAATCAGGGTAATCGACCCATCCTGAGTATTTATGAGGTGGTTTTTCAGTATATACTTTGTCAGGTCTATATGGAATATCTTTGGGCAAATTACCACTTAGATCAAACCAGTCAGATTGTTTCTTAAGCCCTAGACCTCTTGCGTATTCCCTGGCTTGAATGAATGAACGGTAAAGTTCCTCTTCTTTTCTTTTTTGAGTCTGAACTTTTGTTGTCCCTAAAAAATCACCCCATGTAAAGTTATTGTCCTTATAGTGTTTGTCCGGGTTACTAGGAATTGCAGAGGGCCGTTTTTTATCACTGCAAAGTTTCCTAAAGTCGGATTCGCCTCCCAAGTCATAAGGTTTAATTATTTGCTTAGCTTCCTCGTAAGAAACAAATTTTTTATCTGAGGGAGCCACTTCATTCGTACCAAGCCAATCACCCCAACCTTTCCATTTATCTTTGTATTGTTTGCATGTACTTGGCGACCTGGGGATATCTTTGGGGAGTACGGGTTTATCCAAATTGCCTCTTTTGTACTCATCCCATTCGTTTTTCCCGGACAATTCAAGTTTGTGAACAAATTTCTTGGCTTTTTCATAGGGTCTATATCTTCTTTTATGAGTCGCCACGAAATTCGTCCCTGTCCAATCTCCCCAGTCAACCCAACCCTTATTTGCATAAGTCAGGCTAGGGTTTGTTGGGATATCGCTTGGTTTAGAGAAGAGGTTTTTTTGAGACTTACCAGCGACATACTTGAACCACTCATCTTTTCCGTTTAAATTTAATCCTCTAACAAACCCTCTAGCTTCCTCAAAAGGTCTCCAAGAGAGTTTTGCCAACTTATCCCAAATCATAAGTTCAACCTCTTTAGCAAATTCTTCGGCGTCTATTTCAAGTCCATCGGGGATGGTCAAAACAAAACTTTTTTTCCCTTTTTCGAGTGGTTTGCCGTGTGAAACAGATTTGAAGTACTCGATGATACGTTCATCATTGGTAGCCAATGATCTAAGAACCATTAGGATGTCGTTAAAAGCTTCTTTTTCTTCGATACCATTTTCCAATTTCTTGGAATCGAGAACAATTGGGATTAATATGAAGCTATTTTTTTTCCCTTCGCTCGGTCTTAAAGCACGACCTATGGCTTGAACAATATCAACTGTACTTCCTTTCGGATCTGCGAAGAGAATCCCGTCAATTTTTTTCACATCCACGCCCTCGGTCAGACAGCGGGCATTGGTGATCAGACTTCGCTTGCATGAGATGGCTTCGTCCAATTTGCGCTCACGCATCGAAGTCGGCATAGAGCCTGTGATGTGAAATGTTTTAAGGTCCCCAAAATCAGAGAATTTCTTGGTAATTTTATCCTGCGTCAATTGAAACGCTTCAGCGCGAGAGATGCTAGAATGGAACGAGATGCAGTGACGAAAGGGATGAACTTCCATCGTTTTTCGCAATTGCAAAGCGGCGGCGAGCATCCTGGCCTCAAGTCCACCATTCCAAGGTCCGTGTTTTGGCTCTACTAGTATGTTGGAGTTTATGAGCTTTTTCACTTCTTCTGTAGTTACGAGCATGGTGACTATCTGATAGTCGCAAAGGATCCGAGGCTTGCACTCAAGAGCCTCTTTGAATGTTAGAAGTGCGAAAGTTTTTCCATAAATTTCTAACTTTTCCATCCCGATAATGTCTTCAGATGCTCCTTTGTACCTCCTTTCGGTCGCAGTCATGAAGAGTCGTTTTTTTACTTTTATGTTTTTCTCAAACAATAGATGATTGAAAAGCGTATTCGTGCCAGCTGTTTTGTGGGCCTCATCGTATATTCCTAAGTCGAACCAACGCTTTGATTGCATAGCTGCTTCTGATAGGACCTTGCCGCTTTGATAGGTTACGAAGACGACGCTAGTATCTTTAGATTTTTTACAAAGCCATTTGGCAATGTCGCTAGGCTTTTGCTTTACCTCAACACCAAGGTCTTGAGTAAGAACATTTATGTCATCCTTCTCAATATTCTTAACTGTCTCGTCGCTGCATACGCAGATCCATCTGATACTTTGTTTATTGGCGAGAGATTCTCTAGCCCAAACCTCAAGTGTTTGCTTAATAAGGAACAAGCTGGGCACTGCAATAAAGATAAGCTTGGACTTCAGTTCCTCGGCAATCCAATAGGCCGTAAGACTTTTTCCGGAACCACATGGCATAATCATTTTACCCCGTTTGTTTTTCTCTGTAACAAAATGGCTCTTAGCCTTACGGATTGCTTCCTCCTGGTGATTCATAGGAGAGAAAGGCTTAATCATCTTTGCTTTGCGAGCAATGTTGTCGTTTATTTGAGAGAAGAACTCTTCATCAAGCTTACGGTACCGTTCTCCAGAACAAAAACTTAGATCCCCTTCGTAAACTATATCTAACTTGTGACTGAATCTATCTACTGAAGTGCATACTAAAGCCAATGATATGTTGTTACATGTTTTGAATGATAAGGTTCCAAAAGTACCAAGTTTTTTGTGGCCAATGGATTTACTTTCATCTTCTTCATACTTGCATTGTATTGACCAAAAATCACCTTCGAATGTTTCTGCTACCAAATCAATTCCGAGATCAGGATAGGGCAAGTTTAGTTTCTTATGAATTCTATCTGGTACTTCACCTTTGTTATTGTTCCATATGTGCTTAAGTTTCGACTTATATAAAGGCTCATTTCTTAAGTAGTATTGGGTTAGTAATTCAAAACATCTCCCTTTGTCCGTAGTGTTAAAATTACGGATGTTTTCCTTGAAGGATTCCCAGTTATTGGAAATCTTGAGGATACGAAAAGGATTAGGCGTTTTGTCTTTGATCTAACTATTGTATTATTGAGAATATTCTTAATCAACATTTCAAATTAGTAACCCAAATTAGTAACCCGGTGTGAAAAAAAGGGATGTTTTGGGATGACTCGGGATAACAAGTATAATTCCGTAAACCTCTATTCTTCAGTTATTTGCTAACTCAAGAGGACTCGGGGTAATTCGGGCTAAAACACCCCTTTGGCGTTATGAGTCCCCTGCTCTAACCGCTGAGCTACGGACCCTTACAGGATGTTTAATACATCAAAAGAGTAGTGCGTTCAAGATTTCAAATCAAAGATGGACCTAGCGGGCTTTGCTTTTGGCAATCTTTTGGGCGTGGGCAAAGCGGGCAGCGGCTTCAAGCTTTTCTATTTTAGCGAGGTCAAAATTACTTGTTTTCCCAGTTTCCAAGGCTGCTTCCGCTCTTTTTACTGCTTCATTTATTTCCAGTTCGTCCCGTTCATTGATTTGAATGGCTTCATCCGTCAAAACCAAAACTTTTTCAGAATAAATCTCCACGAAACCCGAACCTACCGCCAAATACTCGATATTACCTTCCTTGACCACTTTCAAGTCTCCAGCCATCAACTTGTCGATCAGTGGTACATGATGAGGAAGAACATCGATCTTACCGTTGGAGGTTGGTACTACTACATGGTCAACCTCCTCCGAATAGACTTTGGCGTCTGGGGTTACGATTTCAAGTTGAATGGGCATGACAAAATCATTAGAGGCAATTAGGATTCTGGTTGTCCAATGACGGCGTCAATGCCACCTTTCATGTAGAAATCATTTTCCTCCACTTCATCCAGTTCTCCGTCAAGAATCATTTTAAATCCACGAATCGTATCCTTTACGGAAACATATTCACCTGAAACACCCGTGAATACTTCCGCAACATGAAAGGGTTGAGAGAGAAACTTTTGAATTTTTCTTGCTCTGAAAACAGTCTGCTTTTGTTCGGGAGACAATTCATCCAGTCCCAGAATCGCAATGATGTCCTGCAAATCCTTATAGGATTGCAAAACTTCCTGAACTCTTCGTGCAACTTGAAAATGTTCATTACCGACAATCTCTGGCGACAAAGCATTGGAAACCGAAGCCAAAGGATCAACCGCCGGATATATTCCAAGTTCTGCAATGGAACGCTCCAGAACAATCGTCGAGTCAAGGTGGGCAAAGGTATTGGCGGGAGCGGGATCCGTCAAATCGTCGGCAGGTACGTAGACTGCTTGAAAAGAAGTGATTGAACCTTTTTTTGTGGAAGTGATTCGTTCCTGAAGAATACCCATTTCTTCAGAGAGTGTGGGCTGATATCCGACCGCAGAAGGTGATCGTCCGAGAAGAGCCGAAACTTCAGAACCTGCTTGGGAGAAACGAAAGATATTATCTACGAAAAGCAACACGTCCTGACCCATTTCGTCACGAAAGTATTCCGCCATGGAGAGTCCGGAAAGAGCGACCCGCATCCGAGCTCCCGGAGGTTCATTCATTTGACCATAGACCAAAGCCACCTTCGATTGAGAAATGTCATCCTGATTAATGACACCGGCTTCGGACATTTCCTGATATAAGTCGTTGCCCTCGCGGGAACGTTCACCTACTCCGGCGAAGACGGAATAACCTCCGTGCGCCTTGGCAATGTTGTTGATCAATTCCATGATCACTACAGTTTTGCCCACCCCTGCTCCCCCAAAAGCTCCAACTTTTCCTCCTTTGATGAATGGACAAATCAAATCGATTACTTTGATACCGGTTTCCAGAATATTTGCCTCGGTGTCCTGATCCATGAGGGTTGGGGCCTGGCGGTGGATGGGTCTGGTTTCTTTATGACCGCAGGGACCTTTGTTGTCTACGGTATCTCCAATTACGTTGAAGATCCGACCCAAGATTTTTTCACCCACAGGCACGGAAATGGGGGCGCCGGTATTCTGGACTTCCATGCCTCGAACCAAGCCTTCGGTGGAGGACATGGCAACCGTTCTAACCCGATTATCTCCCAAGTGTTGCTGAGTTTCAAGAACCAATTTGGACATGGATTCCGAGTCAGAAAGTTGATAGGAGATTTCCAACGCGTCGTAGATTTCAGGAGTACTCCCCTCGGGAAATTCGGCATCCACTACGGCGCCGATGACTTGAACGATTTTTCCTTGGTTTTGCTTTTTCGTTTCCTCTTCCATGGTAAAAAAATTTAGCGGTTAATGAGAAAGTGTGGAGGCGGAAATTTCTAAGATTTCCTGTGTGATGGCAGCTTGTCGGGCTCGATTGTATTCAAGTGTAAGGTCATTCATAAGACTGCCGGCGTTGTCGGTGGCGGTTTTCATTGCAACCATTCTAGCACTGTGCTCCGAGGCCTGTGCTTCAAGTATCAACTGGTGTATTTCCTGTTTTAAGTAGAGGATGGCCAATTCCGAGAGAACCGCATCTCTGTCTTCAATGATGATTTCTCGATCGTCTTTGGGAACCTCATGATCTTCAATACCGAATCTTCGATGAAGCTTTTCCGACATCTCATCGAGATCGTTGAGTGGAAACAAAGGAATTAATTCGGGTTCCTGTCTCAAGGTATTGATGAATCCGGTGTAAAGTACCTCTATGGTATCAATGTTGCCGTCGTCATAGTTCTTTAACAAGAATTCCACAATCTTTCTAATGTCGGAAAAGGTCGGCTTGTCAGGTAGACTGAAATCAGCCAAAAGGTCTCTATGCGACCGGGAGAGATATTGAGTAGATCTTTTGCCGATGGCCACGAACTTTGCTGATGAATCAACTTCAGAAAGCATGCGGAAAAGATTTGAGTTGAGCCCTCCGCACAAACCTTTGTCAGTTCCAACGACTAAGATACCTCGGTGTTTGATGGGTCTTTCGACAAAATAATCATTGGTGACTTCGAAAAATTCATCGGCAATGGATACGATGATGTCCGCAAGCATGAGAGCAAATGGTCTGCCTGATTTGGCGCTGTCCTGAGCTTTTTTCATCTTGGAGGTAGCAACCATTTGCATGGCGCGAGTAATTTGACGGGTACTTTTTACCCCTTTGATTCGAATCCTAATATCTCTCGTATTGGCCATTTGCTCGCTACAGGGGAGGAAAATCCATCAGGTAGAAGAAATCGAAAAAGAGCGTTTCCAATCCTCAATGATCAACTTCAGCGCTTGTTCAGTTTCCTCGTCAAGCTTTCCAGACGCATAGATCAGATCGCAAGATTCCTTTCCTTGGGTCGCCATGTGTGCACGTAAGCTGAGAACTGCAGAATTAATTTGGGTTACCTCGATGGAGTCAAAAAAGTTGTTTTGCATAGCCCACATCAAAGCGGTCTGGATTTCCACGGGCATGGGATCATTGGCGGTTTGTTTGAACATCTCTACGATCCTTGCCCCACGATCCAGCCGGGCTTTGGTCGATGCATCCAAATCCGATTCAAACTGTGAAAAAGCCGCCAGTTCCCTAAATTGAGCAAGTTCCAGCTTAACTTTACCAGCTACCTTTTTGTAAGCTTTGATCTGGGCTGCCGAACCAACTCGAGAGACCGAAAGACCGACCGAAACAGCGGGGCGAATACCCTTGTTGAAGAGATCGGTTTCAAGAAAAATTTGCCCGTCAGTTATCGAAATGACGTTGGTTGGTATGTATCCGGAAACGTCACCCATTTGAGTTTCGATTATCGGAAGGGCGGTCAAGGACCCGTTGCCGCTTTTTTCATTCAAACGGGCGGAGCGTTCAAGAAGCCTGGAGTGAAGATAAAAGACATCTCCGGGATATGCTTCCCGACCGGAGGGTCTCTTAAGGATGAGCGAAATCTGACGATAGGCAACCGCATGCTTGGAGAGATCATCATATACAATGAGCGCATCCATCCCGTTTTCCATGAACCACTCTCCCATGGCACAGCCAGAATAAGGGGCAATGTACTGGTTTGCGGGATTGTCAGCAGCAGGAGCTGATACGATCGTCACATATTGCAAGGCATTTTTTTCTTCAAAGACCTTGATGGTGCGTGCAATGTTGGAATTTTTTTGCCCAACTGCCACATAAATGCAAAACACTGGACGAAAGTCAGGATTTCCAGACTCTTCACCCTGTTGGTTGATCTTCGCTTGATTAATGATCGTATCAATGGCAATGGTAGTTTTCCCAGTGGACCGGTCGCCAATGATCAATTCTCTTTGACCTCGACCGATAGGCACCATCGAATCAACTGCCATTATCCCAGTCTGTAAGGGCTGATCCACTGATTTTCTTGGAATAATGCCCGGAGCAATTCGTTCTACCGGATAGGATTGATCGGAATTGATCGGACCTCTTTCGTCAATGGGTCGCCCTACTCCATCAACCACTCTGCCCAGAAGTTCTTTTCCTACGGGAACTGATAAAAGCTTGCCAGTGGTGCGTGCCTCGTCTCCTTCCTTGAGTGAACTGGTATCGCCAAGAAGAACACACCCCACATAGTCCTCTTCCAAATTAAGAGCGATGCCAAGCACGTTATTTGGAAACTCGACCATTTCATTAAACATTACCTTGGAAAGCCCTGAAACCCTTGCCACTCCGTCGGCCAAAGTTGTAATTACACCAACATTGGTGCGCGTTGCATCAGTTGAAAGATTCTCTATTTCCTTGCGGATGATGTCTGTAATGGAGGTCATTGTGAAATTAAGTTTAAAGAAGTGATTTCTTCAGATTTTCTAAGCTTCTTGAAATGGAGTCTTCATATACGTCGTCTCCTATGCGAATTCTGTAGCCTGCAAGTAATTCTGGATTGGTTTGAATTGAAAGGTCGATTTTTCTTCCAGCAATAGCATCGAACTTTCGCCTGATTTTTTGTTTTACCTCAACATTTTCGAGGCATCCTATTTCGACTTGAGCTTGATGGAGTCGAAGGTGGTTTCTCACTTCAGCCAGAAAATGACGCAGTATTTCTTTGATGTAAGACAAGTTCAAATCGTGAAGTTCCTTAATCGATTCAACCACTTTTGTTTTATTGATTAAACCATCTTCGTCTAGAGATTGTCGTAATAGAACCTTACCCAACGATCTGCTTTTGGAAATAGAAGCCATACTTATTCAGTTAATCGAGTCTGAGTTTTTCGACTGCGGTTGCTGAGTACCGCTGTTTCTCCTCTTCCGAAAGTTCTTTCTGCAACACCTTGGAAGTAGTCAATATTACCAAAGACGCAATTTCCTCTCTGGCATCGCTGAGGACTCTTTGTCTTTCCTGTTCCATGGCGATCTTTGCCTTGGTCACAATTTCTTCGGCTTGCTTGCGGGCATCTTCCTTTTGCGATTCAATGAATGCTTTTGCAGCCTCTTGAGCAGAATTCACGGTCTTTTTTGCTTCCAAGGAAGCTTCCTCGAGAGTTTTTTGTTGCTGCTTTTCAGTTTCTTCCAATTCGAGCTTGATTTTCTCGGCGTTTTTCAGGGAATCTGCAATCCGCCTTTCTCGTTCTTTGATCGTCGAGAGGATACCTTTGAAACCAAAACGGTAGATTACAAACGCAACTATTGTGAAATTAATTCCCTGAGCAATCAACATGGGCAGGTCTATGCCAAAGGTCTCAATAATTCCTGAAGCGGTCTCCTGTAGGTTTGCAAGGGTAATCATTATAGAGTGATAGTGAACGGTTTGAAGAAATTATGATTACAAGAAGAGGGAATAAAAAGCCACCGCTTCGGCAAGTGCCATGCCGATAATGGACTGGATCAATATGGCGTTGGCTGCGTCTGGATTTCTACCCACAGCTTCAGCTGCCTTCATCCCTACGATCCCCACTCCGATTGCCGCCCCCAAGCAGCCAAGTCCGCCCTGGATGCTTCCGCTTATTCCCTCAGTTGGTGTTGTGGTTTGGGCAATTTCTTGTGCCTGTGCAAGTAATTCAATCATTTTGTAATTTGGTTTATTGTTAACGGATTATGTAATCGCCTACGCGTTTCGTATAGTCACGATCAGAAAAATTTAATGGTTCCCGCCTTCCTCGTGGTTGCAGATCAAACCGATGTAAACCGAGACCAGCAACATAAAAACCAGAGCCTGTACCAGTCCAATCAGAACCTCCATGAAATAAAAGGGAAGCGGAATCAACCAATCAGTGAACCAGGGAGAGAGGTAGAACATGCTGTGTAATAGGCTTTCTCCGCCGAATACGTTGCCAAATAGGCGGAAGGTCAGAGAAACTGGCCTAAAAAGAATGGATAGAACCTCGATGAAACCAACCGCAAGAAAAATGATGCCCAAGAAAGTGTACATCAAATAGTGAACTTCACCTTTGCTGGCCTTGTTTCCAAACCAATCTTTTGCAATTGCAGAGAATCCCGCATACTTGATTATGAAAAAGACCCAACAAACGTTGGCTATCAGAGCGAGAGCAAAGGTCATGTTTAAATCAGCATTTGCAGGTCGAATAACAGGTTTACTAACTACGAAATGATCATCAATTTGGCTTCCAAAACCAATTGTACCCACGCCGGGCAATAGCCCACTCCAGTTATTGATGAGGATGAAAAAGAAAAGACCGCTCAACAAGCCAAAAGATGGAAAAAAAACTTTTTTGCCCACTATTGGCTCGATTACCGAACGAAGACCGCCAATGATGGTTTCGAGAACCAATTGACCCTTCCCTGGAATCAATTTGGGTTGTCCCCCTATCAATCTCAATACCAAAATGAGAGACAAAGATATGACCCAGCAAGTCAGCATTGAGTTACTTACGGGAAAAGGTCCGAGATAGAACAACACATCTGCCGTCAAATGAACCTCCCCTCCCGCTGCATATGAAGTTAGAGGAAGCAGGAAAGAAAGTGTTTTCAGTAAGTGTTTCAACCCCAAAATAATATCTCTTCCATAAGTTCAAGTTAAGGTGAGGTCAATGAGGATTTTGGCAAAAATACAAACAAACTAGTCCACCACGGGGATGATCCATTAATCCAGAAAAAACGGATATTCTAAAAAATCAAAGTCCCTATAAGCAGAAGTTATTTTTGACGCTTGCTGTCAATGACTGATGACAAGGTAGTAAATCCTGAAAATAACTAAAATGTTTAAACGGTATTTTTTTTTCTATCAGCCTCCAATTTCTTGATGTTGAAACTTTTTCTTTGCTCCATTTGAAGTATGCAAGATCATCTGTTCGAAAAAATAGCAAAGAGTGAGAGGAGGATTGTTCCGCCAGCAAATCAAGGAAAGAATCTTGAATGAGACGCCGTTTGTGATGTTTTTTTTTAGGCCAAGGATCAGGAAACATGATGAAAATATTTCCGATCATGAAATTTGACGGCATAAGTCGTATGAATTCCCATGCTTCAGCTTTAAAAAAAAAAAGATTTTCCGTAGAATGTTTACGAGCCTTGGACAAGGCCTTTTCAATTCTTTTGGTATTCAGATCAATTCCTACAAATACCTGTTTGGGGTTCTCGCAGGCGTATTGCGTAAGCCAGTGTCCATGTCCGCATCCTATCTCCAAGTGAATTTGCTTCCTGCCTTGAATTTGCTCGAAAAGACCTTTGTCGGTTATATCCTTGAAAAACTCCCCTACCCTAGATTCCCTAAGTTTAGGACTGCAGAATCTCTGCAAGAAAACGTCATTCATTCCTAAATGATTTTTCAACTCCCTTGTTTACCTTTGCAAGAAGAATCATCAATATACTGATATCTGAAGGATTGACCCCAGAAATTCTAGATGCCTGCGCCAAAGATTCGGGTTTTATTCTGGAAAGCTTTTCTGCACTTTCAATTTTTAGACCTGGGAGATTTTCATAACTAAAATTTTCAGGAATTCGAATTTTTTCAGATTCTCTCAGTTTTCGAATATTGGTCAATTCACGTTTGAGATAACCTTCGTATTTAACTTTGTAGACGACTTCCTCTTTTATTTCCTCAGACAAAGCATTAAAAGCGCTGGGGAAATCAATTTCCTTGGAAGATCTTCTAACAAGATCTCCGTAGGTTTTGTTCCCAACACCTCTCACTGAATTGAGCCTTTCTATCCAATCCTCAATTATTCTTTTCTTTTTGCTTATTGACTTAAGACGTTCTTCGGTCATCAAGCCATTTTTACTTGATACGGGCAAATACCTTACGTCTGAGCTTCCATGATTGAAAAGTAATCGAAACTCAGCCCTGCTGGTAAACATCCGGTAAGGCTCAGTCACCCCTTTGGTCACTAGATCGTCAATCAAAACTCCAATGTAACCCATGTCTCGGGGTATTAGTACAGGACAACCCTGAGCGCTGTTGAGGGCGGCATTGATTCCTGCTATAAGCCCTTGAGCTGCAGCTTCTTCATACCCAGAGGTACCGTTGATTTGACCAGCGAAAAATAAATTCTCCACATGAAGAGAATGCAGCGAACGGTCGAGTTGGGTAGGCGGCGCATAATCGTATTCAACGGCATATGCAGGACGCATTATAGATGCGCTTTCAAGTCCTGGAATGGTTGGTAGAATTTCTTTCTGTACATCAAAGGGAAGACTTGTGGACAGTCCATTGACATACCACTCGTCCGTATTCCTTCCTTCTGGTTCCAAATGTATGAGATGACTGGATTTGTCTTTAAAACGAACGATTTTGTCCTCTATGCTTGGACAATATCGAGGACCGCGGCCCTCTATATCGCCACTGTAAAGAGGCGAACAATGAAGGTTGTCGTTTATGATGGAAGAAGTACGTTCGGTCGTACGAGTCGTAAAACACTTAACTTGTTGCAAATGACAGTTGGAATCAAGTGGTTGATGTGTTGACTGACTGCTGCGTTCCACGTGGAACATATCCGTGCTGGCACGTGTATCATAAAAAGCAAATCTTGTTGGATTTTCATCTCCATTTTGTTCTTCCATTTTTGTAAAATCAATGCTCTTGCCCAATAGTCTGGGAGGAGTCCCGGTCTTGAATCTATCAAGTTTAATGCCTAGCCTCTCAAAGTCGTTTGAAAGTCCTCTGGAAACATGGTCGCCAAGTCTTCCACCTTCTGTTTTGTTCTTACCAACATGCATCAACCCCCTCAAGAAAGTACCTGTTGTCACGACGACTGATTTTCCATAAAATTCTAAATCAAGAGAGGTTCTGACGCCCACACACTTACCTTTTTTAACGATAAGACCTTCTACCATCGATTGAAATAATGTAATCATAGGATTTAACTCCAAAACATGCTTCATGCGAAATTGGTATTCTTTCTTATCGCATTGTGCTCTTGGAGCTTGTACTGCTGGCCCTTTTGAAGCATTCAACAGTTTGTATTGAATGGCGGTTTGGTCTGTATTAAGTGCCATTTCTCCACCTAATGCGTCAATTTCTCTAACAATTTGTCCTTTTGCTTGACCGCCAATGGCGGGGTTACAACTCATCTGAGCTATGGTGTCAAGATTGCCGGATAACAACAGTACTTTGGATCCCATTCTCGATGCGCTCAATGCAGCTTCGCACCCGGCGTGGCCACCGCCGCAGACGATGACGTCAAATGGAAGTTTGGCTGAGTTTTGTGAATGAATCATTTTCCTATGCAGAAGTTTTTGAATAGGGCGTCGAGTACTTGTTCATTTGTTTTTTCCCCTACAATTTCTCCCAGTGCATTCATTGCAACGTCTATATCGCATGTAGACAGTTCAAGTCCCTTCAAACCAATCATGTTTTTTTGTGCATTGCACAGGTTGTTTACTGCGTCCATCAAGTGTTTCCGATGCCGTGACTCTACTAATAAGTTACATTTGGGATCGTAATCGAAAAGCGTAGTTAGTTTTTTTTCGATTAGCGTCTTTACTTTTTTTACATCTGAATTGTCCTTTGAGCAAATGGAAAGTCTCCATTCGTCCTTATCGCTGGTTTTAAGACGTCTTGTGAGGTCACTTTTATTTTCAATAATAATACGAGCTATCCCATCATTGGGGCCCAGTTTTTCAAAAAAACCATCGGGAAAGGGTAGTGAGGAATCTAGAATGCAGAGTATTAGATCCGCTCTTTTGGCAAGGGAAAGGGTTTTGAGGATTCCTGCATTTTCTAGCCTATTGTCGGACTCTCGAATACCAGCAGCGTCGATGAGCTCAATTTTAAAATCTCCAAGGGTAAGTTCATTGCTTATATAGTCTCTTGTTGTTCCTGCTGAGGGACTTACAAGTGCACGATCAATTCCGATAAGTTCATTGAACAAGGTACTTTTACCTACATTGGGTGGGCCAACCAGTAAGACTTTAATTTGTCCCTTAAAAACATTTGTTTGCTCAGCTTGGCCTGCTAGATCGTTAAGTTCCCTTAGAATATCTTTCAGTTCGTTTGAAAGTTCTTTTCGATCTTCTTCAGGAATATCTTCTTCGGGAAAATCTATGCCAACTTCAATTTTTGCTTTTAGATTGAGGATTTTTTCTTGTATACTCAGCAGAGTCTCTCTTAGTCTTCCCTTTAGATTGTTGTTGGCGACCTTGAGCTCGGCTTTGCTGCTAGCGCTAATCATCGTAGCAATCGCTTCTGCCTGGGTAAGGTCTATTCTACCATTTAAAAAAGCATTTCTTGTAAACTCTCCAGGTTCAGCGGCACGACAACCTCTTTCAATCAAGTCTTGGAAAATTAATTCTACAATCAGTGGATTACCGTGTGTACAAAGCTCCAGAGTAGCATCACCAGTATATGAATGACCTTTCCGAAAATAAGTTGCGACAACTTGATCAATGCAATCCCTCTTCAAGGATCGATAGTTGCGTAATGTCGCAACCTTTGAACAGGGTAGGGGAATGCTACATGCCTCTTGAGCTATTTTTTCGCAAAGCGGACCGCTGATGCGAACAATGGCTAGGGCAGAACTTCCATATGGAGTGGCCAGAGCAAAAATAGTGTCCGAAATATCCATCCATTAGATAAGAGTGATATTTAGGAATCTTCTTCTTTTGCCTGAGCGAGAACTGAACCCACCGTAACTTGAACTTTTTCCAAAATGGAGTTCGTGATTTTACTCATTAATTCAGGATTCTCGGCAAGTGACGTTTTTGCCGCTTCTCTTCCTTGCCCGACAAGATTGCCTTCGAACGATATCCATGCTCCCTTTTTTGTCAGAATATCATGCTCTATGCCCAGATCGATTATTGATCCAGTTTTTGATATTCCTTCATCATACATGATATCAAATTCACATGCGGTGAAGGGTGGCGCAATTTTGTTTTTAACGACTTTAAGACGAGTCCTCGAACCGGTTACGGTTCCATTTGCTTCCTTTATTTGGCCAATTCTACGTATGTCCATTCTAATTGAACAAAAAAACTTCAAAGCTCTGCCGCCAGGGGTTGTTTCGGGGCTGCCGAACATTACGCCAATCTTTTCTCTTATTTGATTGGTGAATATGCAAACGCAGTTTGTCTTGGAGATAGCAGCAGTAAGTCTCCTCATTGCTTGACTCATCATTCTTGCTTGAAGTCCTACGGTAGTATCTCCCATTTGGCCGTCAAGTTCTTGTCTCGACACCAATGCGGCTACAGAATCCAACACGATGACGTCGATGGCTCCAGATCTAATGAGTGTCTCCGTTATATTTAGTGCGTCTTCTCCGCTTTCGGGTTGTGATACCATGAGATTGTCAAGATCAACGCCAACGGTCCTTGCGTATCTGGGATCCAGCGCATGTTCGACATCTACAAAAACTGCATTTCCACCATTTCTTTGAGCTTCTGCGATGACACTTAGGCAGAAGGTAGTTTTTCCAGAGGATTCCGGTCCATATATTTCCACGATTCTACCTCTCGGCAAGCCGCCCGCACCCAAAGCCAAGTCAATCGCCAGAGATCCTGATGAAATGACGGATACATTCATTTTAGTGGCATCCCCCAAGCGCATTAAAGCACCCTCCCCAAATTTTTTGTTTATACCTTGGAACGCAAGTTCAAGGTCTGGGTTGGTACTAGGCAAAGTGGGTGGAGACTTTTTAGGCATAAGAATTGATTCAGTATATTTTGCAATCTATCAATGTCTAATCAAGCATGATTTCATGCCGTTATACTTATTTGTAATAACCTATTCATCAATTGCTGACTGGTTAAAAGTTTATGAATGAAATAAGACACATTATATGGGATTGGAACGGGACGCTTCTAGATGATGCGGAACTCTGCGTGCAATGCATAAATGAAATTCTCAAATCCAGAAATCTGAAGATGGTTAATATTGAATTTTATCGTGATCATTTTTCATTTCCCGTAAGCAATTACTACAATAAGTTGGGATTACCAGTCTCCGGAGATGAATACCAAGAGGTTGCGAAATCATTCATTGAAAATTACAAAAATAAAAGTAGGAATCTGAATCTGCAGCCAAATTGCATTGAGGTTTTGAGTCATTTCCAAAAAGAAGGAATTGAGCAATCCGTTCTTTCTGCAAGTCACCATCAGGACTTGACCAAATATATCGGGCAATTTGAACTTAATTCCTTCATGTCATTGATAAGCGGAGTCGACAACTTTCATGCAAAAGGCAAGGTTGGATTGTCTAAGGAACATTTTTCCAAAATCAATTGCACTAAGGACCAGATTCTCATGGTTGGTGATACCATGCTTGATGATGAGATTGTCAGAGAACTTTCAATCAATGGAGCTCTGGTTACAAACGGTCACAACTCAGAGTATGCTCTTCGCAACAGTCATTCGGTTAGAGTGGCGAATTTGAAGGTTTTGATGAACTTGCTTCACTGTTGACCCACTTGAAAACACCAGTAATCTAACGAAGTTCATGAATCGGGTTTTCATCAAGACTTATGGTTGTCAAATGAATGAAAGAGACTCTGAAGACGTGGCTGCCAAGTTACTCAGCAGAGGATATGAGATTGTCACCAAAGAAGCTGATGCGGACATAGTTCTTTTAAACACTTGCAGCGTTCGTGAGCAAGCGGAGCAGAAGGCAATTGGCAAGGCAGGTCACCTCCTGTCCGCAAACAGAGCAGACAAACCTTTCATCCTAGGCGTAATGGGATGCATGGCCCAGAACTTGGGTTCTGGACTCCTAAATGAATTGCCCAAGTTGGATTTAGTTGTAGGGACGCAGAAATTTCATCGAATTCCTGACTATTTGGATCAATTGACGAATTCAGTAGAGCTCGGCTCGCGAAAAGTTGTATCTTTGAATGAGGAACTAGGCTCTCAAAACAGAATCAAGGATCATCTCAACAGATCAAATATAAAAGTTTCAGCGTTTGTTTCAATAATGCAGGGTTGTAACATGAATTGCTCGTTTTGCATTGTTCCCAAGACGCGTGGAAAGGAAAGATATCGACCAATAAATGAAATCGTGAGTGAAGTCTCTAGACTGGCTGAGGCTGGAACAAAAGAGGTTACTTTACTTGGGCAAATCGTAAATGCATATGGACGTCGGCTAATTCCAAAAGTTAAAGGCAAAACTGCATTCGTTCAACTGCTGGAATCGATTCATGAAATAGAGGGAATTGAACGAATCCGCTTCACTTCGCCTCATCCAACTTCCTTTGGAAAGGATTTGATTGAGGCGTTTGCACGACTGCCCAAGCTTGGAGAATATGCTCACTTGCCCATGCAAAGCGGTTCCAACAAGATTCTAAAGTCGATGAAACGTCCATATTCAGTCGAGAAGTTTTTGACTCTTGTATCGAACTTAAGATCAACCATGCCGAATATGAGACTTAGTACAGATGTTATTGTAGGTTATCCGAATGAAACGGAAGAGGACTTCCAATTGACGAAATCAGCTTTCCAAAGTGCAGGTTTTGAAATGGCATTTATTTTCAAATATAGTCAAAGAGGTGAAACTCCCGCAGCAAAATTACCCGATCAAGTTCCCAATCATATCAAGGAAGCAAGGAATCAGGAGCTTTTATCTGTCCTTGAAAGGCAATCTTTCCAATCAAACAAGAGGCTGCTGGGGAGCAAGATGGAAATTTTAGTCGAGTCCGAAGCTCGGAAGGGTAGGGGAGATTTGCTTGGTAAGACCAAGTGTTTTCGCAAAGTGCTCTTTAGAGGAGAAAAAAGTCTGATTGGAAGATTGGTTGAAGTAGAGATTGAACAAGTGGAAGCCTCGACTTTGAGAGCGAGAATTACATAATCTATGATTAACCATATTTTTGTGAAACTATGGAGCTTTTTGGCATCACCATACTGACTTCCTTTTTGTTTTGTTTGGCAGGCGGTTTGTTTTTTGCGGACAAGACTCCGCTAAGGAGTTTTTTGGCTGAATTTCCGAGATCCAGAAAATTAGCTCATCTTTTCATTTCGCTAAGTGTCTTTTGGTTTTTGTACAGGCACGTCAGCCAACTAAGTGAAGCCGATTTTGGAGAGTACAAGGTCTTGATTGGCATTCTTTCCATAGGTATTGCGATCGGTTCTTGTTTCTTCGTCAGTGATTTTCTTGCTGTGAGGGGCTTGTCAATTTTGATTTTATTTTATTCAAGAGAAGCATTGGATTTGGCATTTTTGCAAGAACCCGCATCTCGATTGTATCTGGTTGCGATAGTTTACGCTTTAGTGATTGGAGCTCTTTATTTTGGAGCCTGGCCATTTAAGATGAGAGATTTTATGAAATGGGTACTTTCCAAGCGGACAAGATCACGAAATCTTGGATTGCTTTTGATCCTCAATGGAGTGTTGATGACAATAACCGCCTTGAGTTATTGAACGAGGAATCTTTGGATTTGGAAACCTTCTTATTCTTGATTTCCGGACCTGCTGGCGTTGGCAAGACTACGATATGCGATCGATTGCTTAGTGAGTATCCAAATCTGCTTAACAGAGTAGTAACCGCAACTACAAGAAAACCTCGTTCTGGAGAAGTTAACGGACAAGACTATCACTTCCTTAAAACCGACGAATTCGAAAGAAGAAAATTATCAGGTGATTTTATTGAAAACGAAACGATTCACGGAAAGCAGTATGGAGTACTGAAGAAAAGTGTCCTAGACTTGCTCGATGTATCCAAGGTTGTATTACTGAATATTGATGTAGGTGGAGCCAGGTCTATAAAAGATTTATTTGATGGGGATCAACATTCCAATTTTAAATTAGTTTCAGTTTTCATAATTCCAAAGACACTGGATGCACTAAAGGAAAGGCTGTTGAGCAGAGGGACGGATACTTTGGAAGACATTGACAAAAGAATCCAAACGGCGACAATAGAACTATCTTACGCAGACAATTTCGATTTCGTCATTACTTCCAGTGATCGACAAAGTGATTATCTTGCGATTAGAATGATATTGGAAGAAAATATATTGCTAAAATAGCAGGAATCTCAATTAACCTGCAACTCTGGACGAAATGGATTTGGCCAGTCTAGGTGGTAGTATCTTCCCCTAGGTTCATCTACTCTCTCATAGGTATGAGCTCCAAAGTAATCTCTTTGAGCTTGGAGAAGGTTTTGGGGCAACCAAGGGCTACGGTAACCATCGTAATAACTCACCGCTGAAGAGAAAGTAGGGCAGGGGATTCCTGATTTAATGGCAGTGCAAACTATTTCTCTCCATTTGTCTTGATAGTTGTCGATGCAATTCTTGAAGTATTCGTCAGTAAGCAAATTCGGCAAACTGGGATTTCTTTCAAAGGCCTCCGTTATCTTTTGTAGAAATGCCGCCCTGATTATGCATCCCCCTCTCCAAATCTGCGCAATTCTTCCAAAATTCAACTTCCATGAATACTCCTTCTCTGCTTCTCTCATTAATTGAAAACCTTGAGCATAGGAACAAATCTTCGAACAATAAAGGGCATCTCTGACTCCATCAATCAATTCTTGACGATTTCCATTGAAGACAGATGCATAAGCTTTAGGAAGGAATTGGGAAGCATAAGTCCTCTCTTCCTTGACCGCACTCATGCATCTTGCAAAGACAGCCTCGGCGATAGTTGGAGCTGGCACCCCCATATCCAAAGCGTTGACTGAAGTCCATTTTCCAGTCCCTTTTTGACCTGCCGCGTCCAAGACCACTTCGATGAAGGGATTTCCGGTTCGATTATCTCGTTGAGCCAGAATATCAGCAGTTATTTCTACCAAAAAAGAATCGAGGAGTCCCTCATTCCATATTTTAAATACATCACCAATCTCACTTGCACTCATGCCTCCCAAAATCTTTAAAATGTGAAACGCCTCGCAAATCATTTGCATATCACCGTATTCAATTCCGTTGTGCACCATTTTCACATAATGTCCGGAACCGTCCAAGCCAATGTAATCTGTACATGGAACACCTCCTTTAACGGGTTTCCCCGGTTTGGCTCCAAGTATTGGTTTTCCCGATTTCGGATCTACTTTTGCAGCGATGGCCAACCAAATATGCTTGATTCGATTCCATGCTTCAGGACTGCCTCCAGGCATGAGAGAAGGTCCATATCGAGCACCTTCTTCTCCCCCACTAACTCCAGAACCGATAAAGAAAATGGACTTTTCTCTGAGATTCTTTTCTCTTCTTATGGTATCGCCCCATTTTGCATTGCCACCGTCAATTATAACATCCCCTTCCTCTAACAGGGGGATCAGTGAGTCAATCACAGCATCTGTTGCATGACCGGCTTGCACCATAATAATAATCTTCCTGGGTTTCAAAATTGATGCAACGAATTCCTTAAGTTGTTTAAACCCAAACAACGATGAAACGGATTTGTTTTCACGGAGAAAATTCGAGGTTTTCGAATATGTTCTATTGTATACTGCAATTTTGAATCCATGGTCTGCGATATTGAGCGCGAGGTTTTGTCCCATCACTGCCAGACCAATCAATCCAATTTCGTTCTTACATTCTTTCATATGCAAAGGTTTTTAACCAAATAGTCTTTTACATTAGGAAGGTAAGAAAACCAGTATTAAGAATATAGGAAATCTTAAGCGTTTGAGCTTATATTTGGAAAATTAAATGGGAGATGCATAGGAGACATTGGAATCCACTGGGAAGTCTTCACCAAATTGTTTCGTTACCGTTCCTTTGAAAATCTTAGTGGGATTGGTGAATCTTGGGTTGATGTTGAATTTTCTCATCAACAACAGCATATCGTTCGAACTGGTTCGTATGGTTTTGGTTGCAACGGAACTGTTGGCATTTTTTGCCGCCTGGTCGTTAGTGGTAGTGATTGCGGTCTGTATGTTGGCAATGGACTTCAGCGTATCAGCCTCATTCATCAGATCATCCTCGACTCCTTTGCCAAGGGCAAGATTTATACCGATCTTGGAACCTTCCGTAACACCTTGCATGGATGCCTGCTTTAAAATCAACGCTTCTTCTCCAACCATCTCTCCAATCCCTGTTTCGATGGATCCATAGGTGGCTCCGTAAGTAACTGCTTCAATTGTGCTTAAGGTGACTTCATCACTCCTGACCAAATCAGGTCTTGCCTCGAGAAGGGAGTTAGTCGCAAAGATAGCTCCCATGGCTGCACCTTGAGAAGAAGCTCTCACAATGTCAACCTCTACGTTTTCGGTCACATTGGGTAGTTTTTCAGGTATGTTGCTGGAACTAATCGCACCGCCGGTAGCGCCTTGAGCCGACAGATTTATGATGGATTGGATGTCTTCAACAGGAAAATAAACGGCCATGGCTGTATTTCCGAAAAGCGATCCCATTGCGGCAGACTGGCTTACATTCAGTATGTTTTCCAGACTCTCGTCATATTCATCTTGAAGATCAGTATTAGTTTCAATGCCAGAGAGATCATCTGGTGAACTTTCATTAGCTGCCGAAACGGCTCCCTTGGTACTGCCTTTGGAGACAGCCTTGGCAATTTCCTGTCTTTTATATTCTTCGAAAGTATCCAAATGGTCCCAAATATTACCCAAAATAGAAGCGACTTGAGATCCTCTTGCCGATCCATACGCAGCGGATTCAGCGATTTTCGTAAGAATGTTCTTCGCAGAATCAGAATAGGTTTCAGCCGCTTCGGTATTCTCCATGCTGTTCAAAGTCTGTTCAATTGACTCGTAGGCGATTAATTGAGATATTTTTTCAGTAGCCAATTGTGGTAAACCTTGCTCAATGTAATTCTGAATTCCATTGGTTGAAGATATGACACCTGCCGTAAGTCCGAATGAAACTGCCTTATTCACCTCAAAAAGAAAAGCACTATTGTCACCAGGTGTCTCCACAAAATAATCCGTTACTCCCGAAATGGCTCCTTTAGCGATTGCATGCATGGGGTTATCGTCATCACCTAACTCCATGGAAAAGTAGTCCGACAAATTCAAACCACTTTCCACATCTTCATTGTCGGAAACCAATTCGGAAAAGTTGGGATGTTTGAAAAAACCATCAGTCAAACCCTTCGATATATTTTCGAAAACACGAGTTTTTTCAGGATCAAACTTCGGAAATTCATCCGAGGAATCAAATTTCATTTTATCGTCATATTCGGGATCCTCCGGCGAGACTACACCGAGATCAAAGTTGGTCGCAAGAAGATCAAATTGATCATCATCCGGGAAGGATTCCATGATCGAAAGGGCAGAATTCGTAAAGGAATTGGAGAGCAATTCGAGATTTTCAGTTGTATCCAAACTTTTTTCGATCAAGGTTTCCATTAAAGCTTTGGACAAAATCCATCCCCACTTGGTAAAGTCAGTATTTTCCCTTTGCAAAAAGTTTTCCATTGCAATTCTTGGAATTTCTTTAATGCCGGATTCAATGGCATTTTCTTGAGCCACAAGCTCATCGTCCGTTGTGTCATCAAGGTCACTACTGAATGTAGCAAAATAGGCTGAAAAAACCGTTTTAATTCCGACAGCCAACGCATCGTCTGTCAAGGAGAGGGAACCTTGGTTAAGAGTCATGTAGTCAATCGCATGATCAATTGCTTGAACTGGATCAGTTTCTGAATCGAAAAGTACTGCAAGCTCTAATTCCATACCAGGGATGTTCATGAAATTGCTGTTTTCGTTTTCCCCCACTAGGTCAATCCTGTCATTTTGGTCAGGATTCTTAGTTAGGGGATCGAGATTATTCGAGTATGATGGCTGGATATCGATATTTCCGATAAAATCTTCAATCAAAAATTCGAAATCGCTTTGACCAGAAGTTGAGGGATCCAAGGCCTCATAGGTAGTTGAAAATCTTCTTTGATTGCTTTCAGTTTTTTTAGAGGATGCTTCTTTGAGAGATTTGAGGTTTAACAATATTGCACTCTCAATTAAAGTATTTTGTAGGTTGTTTCCAAATGATTGTGCGTTCAATGCAATAACAAGAGAAGCAGAATATACCAGATTATTTTTTAAATTACACACATCTAATCTTCGATCATACTGATTAATCTCGCAACTTAATTTTCATTAAATTTAGGTTTTGCATCATTCAATTGGCTATTTTTAAGGCCTAATCCTAAAATAAGACCAAAAATGAGTGTGCAAGCTGGTGTTTGAGTAGGAAAGTCAAAGAAACAATAGACCAAAAAAGAGAGACAAGAAAGCATGCAAATTTTTGTCAGAAACTGTTTAGAGAAGAGGAGTTGAGAGATTACAACTAGCAAGCTCGGCAATCCGATCAAGCAAAATCCCGCAAAGCCTTCCTCGCTTATCAGCTGCAACCAATCATTATGAGCAAATGCAACAAGGGGAATAAAAGGATTATGAGCGTTTTCAAGTACAACTTCTCTTATGTTTCTTACCTCTTCAGATTGATATTTGGGGTTAATGGTCGAATAGGAATGATTACCAAATCCCCAGAAGGTTTTTAATTGGATTTGGTGCAGTAAGTCCTTCCACAACAAAATCCTCATAGGATATTCACCATCAGCAATTTCTTCGATTTGAGAAAATGTATTGGCTGTCATTTCGCTCGTTGTGTTCTGATTGATAGAAAAACCGAAAATGGTTAGAAATCCAAAAGCAGCAGCAAACGATATGATTGGAAATGATATTTTGAATCTTTTTCTATACAAATAAAGTGATGTCATTATCAAAAGGGCAAGGAAAAACGTCATCAAAATGAATCCCGATCTTGAACCAGAATGAGGAATGCTCAGCACAATTGGAATTGTGATGAGGAACAATAACGGCACTTGCTTATTTCTTATGAAGTTTGTGGGGTTTTTCAGGTAAGTTCTCATCAAAAGCCCTAAACTTAGGATAAAAGCCATCAGGGCAAGTGACGCCCAATGGTTTTTGTATGTAAAAGTGGAATAATAATATCTAGGTTCAGGTGCATTCCAAATACCTAAGATTTCAGGCTTCGTATCACTGGGAGTGTAATTGATGTTTTGAATTATTCCCACTATAGCAAGCAAAGATACGTTGAGAGTAATCAGTTTGAGAAGCAACTCAATGTTTCGTCTGCTTTGAACGGAATTATAAATCACAAATGCTATTGCAAAGATCGTGAAAAATTTAAAGTGATGAGCTTTGTAATGCTTAAAACCGAGTACTGAGCAAGGGATATAATTGTTATGATTCTGTTCAAGCAAATTTTCGTATTTGGCTAATAGTTCGTAAGCTGCGTCTAGTCCATTTTGAACAAAATGACTACTTTTCAAATTGTAGAACAATGAGATAGCTAATTCCGAATTGTTGCTTGATAACTCTCTTATATTTTGTAATTCACCAACAATTTTTTTTCCTCTGATAATATTTGATTCCTTTGACAAATAATCTTCAACCTTGAGTTGATTCCAGTCATTTTCAGAAAGTTTCTTGTGAGAATTGTTGAATACGGATGCGATAAAAATGACTAAGTAAGGAAAGACCAAGGCCAATATGATTTTTCCGGGTATTATTACTTTTTTGGAAAAAACCAATTGTTTGATAAACAAAATCCATACGCAAACGGAAAATGTCCACAACACGGAATCGTAGGCTAATCCTGCTTTTAGCCAACATATCGAGAAGATTGCGGTTGTTATGACTTTGGCTAATAAATTCAATTAGAAGGCGGTGTTTTATATTATAATGATTAGTTTGACAAAAATTGCACCTGAATATTCAATAAAGCAGTCTGCTTTATCATGCCCTTTTCCCGTACAAGCCAATTAACATCGTTGTTCATACTTTTGTTTTCATCAACTGCTCAAGGTCTTAGGGAAACACCTCTAGGAACAATTGATGTTTCCGCTGATTTAACTGCTATTTATGATTCACGTGTGTTTGGCGTGTCAGACCTATCGCTCCAAAGTGCCATAGAAAACCCAGTACCTGGAATAAGTGCTGACGAATTGGAAAGTTCGGATGATTTCATTATTAAATTTTCTCCAGCAGTGCATCTGAGTAGAAAAGTAAACTTAATAGCATTGAGCGGTTCTGCTGGCGTCGAAATCGCTCAGTATCTAAAAAACAAAGACAAAAGCTACGTAATTCCGATAACAACATTCAATATAGACTTTGATGATACACTCTCTAAGCAAAAAAGAGTATCGAACAATGCTAAAATAAGATTCGAAGCTGTTTTTGATTTGGGTCAGAAGGTCGGGGCAAGTGTCTTGGACGAAGATTTGGTCTCATACACTTACTTCGTCGCTGGTTTTAACCTAAGATATAATCACAGTGAAAAATTTGGAGTCGGAACTGGAACCAACTACAACTTACGAAAATATCAGTCTGGATCAACAGCAACACGCGTTCATCAAGATTACTCAACCTTACCTATTTCTACGCAAGCCTTTTATATTTTCTCCGAAAAGCTTGATTTCTATATTGATTACACTTTTTCAAGATCTAAAAGCAAGGATGCGGACATCAATCTCATAGACAGTAAAAGTCACAATTTTTCAATTGGAGCAAACGGGGATCTTTCCCAAAAACTTGATGGCAAACTAGGCGTAGGTTACAGTGTCGTTGATTTCGACAATGATCTGAATCCATCTGATAAATCATTATCAAGTGACATATCTCTGCTTTGGAAACATAACTCCAAAACTTCCTCAAACTACGTTTTAAGTCGTGGTTTTTCTCCTTCATCCCAAGGCTACTCCTCTTTATCTACAAGATTTTCAACCGGTTTAAATCATCGTTTTCTTGAAGATCTCCGTGGTGTGATCAATGTTAATTATACGATTATGGACTACACTTATCCCAGACAAGACCCGCAAAAGGCACGTGAGTCATCTTCCACTTCACTCATAGGTTTTGGAGCTTCCATCAATAAAACATTCAATGAAGTTTTTTCCTCAACGTTTTCCTACGATTTTTCCTACACTGACCGAGACCAAGATGATTTTGCCAGACATCTCTTTTCTGGTAGCATCAGAGGAGCATTTTAGGTTCTTAGAGTTATGAACAAGACAACTGTTCTTTTCTTTTTTTCCTTGATGACTTCAATCCACGCTCAAACTGGCTTTAACACTGATTCATCTGTTCTTCGTGATCCGACAGGTTATAAGTTGCGAAGTGGGGATGAAATTACCGTTCATGTACGCGGTGAACCTGATTGCACTACTGAAGGCTTTGTCAATTCAATCGGGAATATTGATCTAGTTTACATCGGCGAAGTTATGTTGGGTGGATTGAATTTAAAAGATGCTGAAAAAAAGATCATTGATTCTTATAAAGAAAAACTAATTTTCAGAAATCCGTCCGTAAAAATTGTGATCAGGAAACACTCTGAGAGAGTAGTTTTTTTGTCTGGTGCGTTTAATAAGACTGGTCCGTATGTTTTTCCACCAGAAGTTGAGGCTATGAACATTGTCGAGGTCATTTCCAGAGCTGGCGGATTTAATGCAATCGCCAGAAAAAACAGAGTTTATGTTACAAGAACTTTTTACACCATGAACGGAAAAGAGAGAGAAACCAAAACTTTTGAAATTGATGTGGAAGGTATTTCAAATGGTTCAATTCGTGATGCGTCTGCAAGACCCAAATTCTGGATCTACCCAGGTGATAGGTTGGAAGTTCCTGAGAGATTGATTTGATGGAGGATGACTTTGACAGCGCGGGCACGGGTGATGGGAATAAATCATCGAAGATTAAAAGCGTATACGATTATTTGCTTATCATCAGGGATAGGTGGTTATTATCAATAACCCTTTCCTTGCCAGTTGCTTTGGGATATGTTTACAAAGAATCTCAAAAACCTGAATACTTTGCGTCCAATTCCACCTTTCGATTGATTCCTCCACCCGCAATCCTAAACTTGCAAAAAGTTGAAAGAGATCAGCAGGTACAGGGATTGGTCGCTAAGCACTTAGATGGATTAAACAGCCAAGAACTAAGAATGAACGTGACGAATCGAATTGAAGAAAATTCAGAATACAAGTCGGTTCTACTCGGGCCTTTTTTAAGGGATGGAATTGCGATGAATGTGGCTTCTACCGTCAACTACACCGTGTCCGTGTCAGGTCCGTCTGAAGGCAGACCTCGGTTTACGATATCTTCAAACTCACGATCTGCCAAGGGGGCAATGATTATTGCAGATCTCGTACAATCTGAATACGACAAACTTCATAAGAGTAGAAAAAGCCAGCAGGTTGAAAGCGTCCGCAACGTATTGGAATTACTGCTAAAAAAATCCCAAGAGGAAGAAGGAAGAATTGCTAAAGACATTTCTGAATACAAAAGAATAAACAACATGCCTTTCTTGGAGGACGAGAAAAGGGATAATTCTGTCAGAAAGAGCCAATATCATGCCCAAGTTACTGAAGCGAAACTAGAACAGATCAAAATTAATTCTTTGCTGAAGCAAATTCTATTGATACAAAGTAGAATCGGTCCCAGTTCTTTTTCAGTAAAGTCTGCTGACTTGGAAGGAAATATTGCTGCCATCAAAGAGTATTTTGAAATAGATGCCATCGAATCTTTTGGCAGTATTCCTAATCTCAGGGAATCGCTCCAGAATCTTGAGAGAATGAGGAGACAATACCAACAATCTGGTTCCGGCTATTTGGAGAATCATCCGAAGATGCTTGAGAATGCCAGACAAATCCAAGAGGTTAACTCTGCTCTAAATTTAGAAGTCAAATCAGCAATTGAAGATCTGAGAGACAAACATATCCAATTCAGTGCACAAGAAAACGCTTTTACAATCGAAATGGAACAAGTACAAAGCGATTCCAATAAATTAAGTAACATTCAAGATAACTTATCCAAATACGAACGACAATTGTCTATTGTCAGAAGAAGTATTGATCAAATACATGAGAGATTGAATGATGTTCGCATCGAACAAGCTTTGCCGACTGACCAAGAAGATCCTTTGCACAAGGAAAATTTTGCGTTCGTGCCTGGTGCTCCATATACTCCAGATCATGCCAAAACAAGAACCAATGGTGTAGTTTTGTTTTTTGGTCTATTCGTCCTGATACCTTTTGCATTTGAGTTTTTGGACAACCGTGTGAAATCCCCATGGGATATTGAAATTTTCATGTCGCAAGATCTCGTAGGAGGTATTCCTAAGATATCAGAGGTAGAGGAAAAGCACAGACCTATGATCGTTGGCAATGATCTTGACGACGGTTTGACGGAGTCATTTCGAAGTATGTACAGCAGGATACAAATGAATAGTAGGTCGGACTACCCAAAAATCATTTTAGTTACTTCTGCAATTCCAAGTGAAGGTAAGAGTCTGATATCCGCAAACTTGGCTTACAGTTGCGCTAATCATGGGAGAAAGACCATTTTGATTGATTTTGACATGCGCAGACCTGGTCTGCATGACTTTTGCAATATCCCAAATGACAAAGGATTGTTGACCGTTGTAAACGAAGCGAAAAAGGGTGAACAAGCAATAGTTCAGAATCTTAAGTTATCACTACATGATGTCCATCCTAATCTAAGCGTTTTGCCATCTGGAGGAAAAACACGAGCAGCTACTGAAATGCTTGAAAGATCTGAATTCGATCTTGTCGTTGAGCAGATTAGGAAAATCGCGGATGTTATAATTATTGACAGTCCCCCAATCGGGTTGTTTCCAGATTCGCTTGCCATGGCCAGAAAGGTCGAGGAAGTTCTTTTTGTCACACGATATGGTAAAGTGTCTAGGAAAGTGGCCAAATCGCTTATTGAAAATATTCAACAAACAGGTGCAAATCTACTCGGTGTGGTATTGAACGATTTGCCTCAGAAGAAAACCCCTGGATACTATTATTCGGGCTACTATGGGTATGGTTACTTCAGGTACAAGTATTACAACAAATACTATTCCAAAGATAACAAAAAAGATTCTCCTGTGACTTTAACTTCCTAAAAATAACTCCAAACTACCGCACATAATTAAGGTGTTGCTACAAAGTCTTGAATGATTTTTCTGAATGAAATACAAAACAATCGTCGTCTCGCCTAACAAATTAAGGATAAAGGGGGATGACCATTCTGAAATTCTTTCCAGGTTGGTGGAGGACATCATAAACAGTCATTTTCTGAAAGGATGGACTTTGAACCAAGTAATTCCCTCCCTAATGAACCAAGGTGCTCTGACAAAGGTTATTCTAGTACTGGAAAAGAAAGGTAACTAGAAAACAAAAAAATCCACCGTATTGACCACACTAGTATTCAATATCGCTTCCAGCAATATTACTTTTTTATTGCACAGAATATACTCTTTGGAGGACATGCCGTATTCATGCGCAACCAAATCTGACCATTTGTAAGCCCTTTTTTCCCAAATTCCAAGATTCGTAGTTGATGTCGCGAGAACCTCATATTTCAATCCCAAATATTCATTCAACTGTTGCAGGTTGATTCCGGGTACGATTCTTCTCTTCAATATAGTTTTGAAATTTTCAAGATTTGCTTTTGCGTTCCGCACATCAGTTATCGACTGTACGCTTTCGTCCTTATCCAGTTTCGACTTTTCGCGGGCATATTGAAGATCCGGATTCCATTTTTCAAAACAACCATTTGCCAACATCACCCCTAAGCTTGCAAAGAAGATTCTGAAAATTTTGACTCCGTTTATTTTCATAAGAATTTATCCTATAATGGCACTGGATATGCTGACAATATCTTAATGTCACCAACATTCCCCTTCTATCTTGAGGAAAAAGCATCTAAGCTTTCAGCAAGTCTCTACATGCCGCATCCTTATTCAGGTAAGATTTCATTCAGGCTCTCTCGGTTTCATGAAAATAGTTGCGAAACCATTATCGATATTTATCAAAGTGGTACTCGTTTGATGATTCAGGTAACTCGTTTTCTAACATCGCTACGAAAAGTTCTTGGTAATTTGAATTTTCAAGACAAGTTATTAGTCAAGAGGGAAATTTCTTACGCAAACCTTGACTGTACAGATCCCATGGTTAGGGAAATGTCCTTTAATTCGTTTTCATCCCTTCCAAATCAATTGGAAGATACGAATAAGGGAGATCATTTTTTTTTGTTTTTCACTGATTCCAAGGACTGTATCGTTCGGAGTACCACCAATCCTTACCAAAAGTCAGATACAGAAGGTTGGCAAAGGATTATTAATCGGTCGTTCGGTACGGAACATGTTCCTCCCAGAAGAAATAAGAATTTAGTATGTTTTGAAAAATGAGTGTACGAATGTTGGATTCCAGCAATTCATCCAAAACTTTATCATTTCCCAAATTGCTGCCCAATATTTTCACCACTATTGGTCTTTGTTCTGGATTGACAGGGATTCGCTTTGCAATTGAGCAGGAATGGCAAAGTGCCGTTTTATCCATTCTTGTAGCAGCTTGTTTTGATATGATTGATGGTTTGTCGGCAAGGCTTTTAAAAGCCTTTTCCCGTTTCGGCGCCGAATTGGATAGTCTTGCGGATGCCATCAGTTTTGGTGTGGCACCTTCTATTATAACATATCTTTGGATTTGGGAATCTTTTCCCAATCAATCGAATGATTACTTACTAGGTTGGTATTGGATTCCATTTTTATTTTATACCACTTGTAACTCCTTCCGCCTGGCCCGCTTCAACGTCATGCATATGGATGAGGATGAAAAAAAAATGAAGAAAAGTTACTTTTTAGGTGTTCCCGCTCCCGCTGGTGCAGGATTAATGCTTATGCCAATGGGGCTTGATTTTATTTCCAATCGTTTTGCCATGAATATTAACCCATTATCATATCCGGAATGGATCGTAATTTGGGTAGTTGCAATAGCGATGCTCATGGTTTCGAGAATCCCAACTTTTTCCTTTCGCAATGTGAGATTCAGTGTCTCGAAGAGCAAGGCAATTTTCGTTCTAATCTTGGTTTCACTTGGAGTTGCGGTTTTTCTTAAGGAAACTTGGATTTTCCTTACGGGTTTGGGCATCATATATTTTTTCAGCATACCATTTGCATACTTTGCTTATCAGAAGGATCAAGTTGGATGATTCCACTTAGAATTTTCTGCTGCAGACAAAGCCCTTTGGACTTTTTCTGAATTAGGCTTAAGATCGAGTGCAATTTGCAGGTGCATCACGCAAGATTCAAGATTTTGATCTTCCTTTTCGAATTCTGAAATTTCGAGGTGACTTTGCCAGTTGAACCAGTCTGCATTCAGCGATTCCTCGAAATGCTTTCTACTACTCTCTTTTTTGCCAGTTTCCTTTTTAATGACTCCAATTTCAAAGTGCGCCTGTGAATTAAAAGGGTCTTCGTCAATAGCATGAAAAAGTAAAGGCAGATCTCTAAAGTTGCATGTTTCCTGATTTTTGGAAACATATCGATAATAATAGCATTGTGACAGATTCCTTTTTTTGGAACTTATTTTTTCGTTCGTTTTTCTAGCTTCATAAAACTGGTTAGAACTTGTCTGAGTTTTTGTCAATTTATGAAGCTTATCTAGCTCACTAATTAAAATTGGGATGATGTTCATCAATTCCTGCTCCGCATTCGAATACTCTTTTCTCTGTAAATAAATCTCAATCAAAGCTAAAAGTGACTTAGACTTACAATTTATACTCTCAGATGCTTTTTTAAAAAAATTGATTGCTTCTTCCAGCTTATTTTCCTTCCGGTGAATTAGACCCATTAAAAAAAATGATTCAAATTTAAAGACTGTGTCCTGAATAGAAACATTCAAATATTTTTCCGCAGATTTAAAGTTTTCTTCTTCGAAAAAGATCCGACCCAGCATAAAGTGGGATTCTGCACATGCTTTGTCTATTTGAATGGCGGCATGCAAGAGTTCTATGGATTTTTCAATTTCCGGAATTTTTTGGATCGTCCCATCTGGAAGCCCTTTGCATCCTTCGCATAAATGCTTACTGAGTGAAATGAGTGGTCTTTTATCCTTAGGGAGAAGTTCAATTGAAATTTCATAAAGTAGCCTTGCCCGTTGGAAATCATCAGGATTTGATAGTTTTTGAGCCAGTAAGAGATGAGCTTCGCCATCACTAGGTTCTAAATCAATAATCTTTTCCAACGCATGAATCGTTCCATGAAGATTTCCAATTTTTGTCTCTATTTCGAAGAGTATTTTGTGGTATTGAATTTCATTTCTGTTGATGGCTATCGCTTTTAAGATAAAATTTTTCGCTTTTGCGAGTTCTGATTTGCTTAAATGAAGTTTCGCCTTGAGAAAAAGAATTACAGGCTCATTTTTTTCAATGTAACAAGCTTTTTGAAGAAGATTGTTTACCTTGCCAAAATTTTTTTCCCCCAGATTGTATTCACATAACGACACTAAAGCGGGAATGAAATTCGCTTTATGAAGAAGAGCAAATTCCAAATGCTCCACTGCTTTTTCCAAGAAGGGATTCAAAATTTCCTATTTATTTTTGGTTGGAACTCTGCGTGTTCTTTTTTTGGTATTTTCTCTTGTTTTGAGTTGTTCCGTCGATGAATTGTCGTGTTTCTTTTCGGAAAGTACTCCTTGAGCTTCTTCGTCCATAAGTAGTACTGCAAGGTGATAATGTGCTTCGGCAAATTTTGGATTAATTTGAATCGCCATTTCTAGGTTTTCGAATGACTCGATAAACTTTTTTTCTTCTTGCAGAAGAATCCCCAACTTAAAGAATGCTTTATCGTATCTCGAGTTTAGTCTGATTGCCTTGCGAAAATGATTTTCTGCTCTTTTCAAATCTGGTTCGACCACAAGAGTACCGTCATTTTTTAACCTTTTTCCGCCGGATAAAAGTTTGGCAAACCAATAATGACACTCTTCTTTTTCTGGATTTATTTCTAGAGCGGTTTCGTAATTTCTTAGAGCTTGATCGTACTCTGAGGGATTTTTGAGAATTCTTGCCAAATGAAAATAGGCATCGACAAAATTTTGATCAATGTCGGAAGCTTTCTGAAAATGAATTTTTGCTTCATTCAAATCTCCGTTTTTTTCTGAATGGTGTCCGAGTTCGTAATAGGCAATCGCGTATTCAGGATTTATTTCCAAGGCTTTGAAAAAGTGTTTTTTTGCCAAAGAAGGATCGGCATCTGACCTCAATATCATGGCGAGATAAAAATTGGCTTCAGCGTTCTGAGCTTCAATTGAAATAGATGCTTTCAGGTGTTTCTCGGATTCAGAGAATTCCCCTTCCAAATAGAGCCTCACGCCTAATCGGAAATGAGCCAATGCATTCTCTTTAAAGAATTGAATGGACAGAGAGAAATGTTTTTTCGCATCATCGAACTTTTGAAATCTCTCATATGCATTAGCTAAAAGAAGATGTGCCTTTGAGTATTCTGGATTAATTTTTAATGCTCTGACTAAAAATGTCTTAGAATTCTTGAAGTCTTCTTCGATTCCGTAGATTCTTCCTAAATTATAACAGGCTTTTGCATGATCTTTGTCTAGTTCGATGACTTTTAGGAGATGTTTTTTGGCTTGAGGCAAATCAGTCCTATCTACAATTGTGCCTTCCTTGTCAGTTGCAATACCGCCGGATAAAAGTTTGGCCATGTAATAGTGAGCTTCGGTGTAATCTTCATCTATGTCTATGGCAGTCTCATAATTTTTTCTGGCCTCCTCATAATCATCGGCATTGGTAAGCAGTTTTGCCTTATTGAAATATGCAGGTGCATAATTTTGATTAATTTCCGTAACCTTATCAAAATTATTCTTTGCTTCTTCAACATCTTTGATTTCAACAAGGAGAAGAGCATAATAAAAATAAGCGTCAGCGTAGTTGGGATTGATTTCCAAAGAGTTTAAAAAATGATTTCTAGCAGTTTCAAAATCACCTGATTTCGACAAAGCAATAGCAAGTTCACATTCGGCCTCAGCAAATTCCTTATCGAGAGAAACGGCTTTATGGAAGTTCTTCAGGGCTCCTGCAAAATCGGAATTAGCTTTGAGCAAAAGACCGAGGTTGTAATACGCAGGAGAGAATTCTGGATTTAGGGCAATCGCTTTTTCAAGGTGATCTTTGGCGTTCATGAGAAATTAAGTAAACTGCCTATTTGGTTGTCATGACCCAAACTCCATCCCATTTGCCTTTGGGCGGATTACTTTTCATGTGATCACACCGGTCGAGATACAATTGAGCTGACTTGTCGTTTGGATTAATTTTCTTAACATCCTTGAACAACTTTATGGCCTGATCCCATTTACCTTCATTCCAAGACCTATATCCATCATTGAACAAACCTAGAGCCTCTACTAGGTTAGGATAACTTACATCATCGTGAAAGTCTAAAACCTCATACACACCAACAGGCTCAGTTTTCCCCTTCACGATCACATAGTCAACCTGTCTGGTTCGGTATGTTGCTTTTACGGCCTTGTAAGTGAATTCACTAATCAGAATGTGAGCTCCGTACTGCTTGCAAGCACTTTCGATTCTAGCAGCAAGGTTGACTCCGTCTCCAATGACAGTGTAGTCCATCCTCTTCGGCGAGCCGATATTTCCAGAGACGATGGAGTCTGTATTGATGCCCATTCCATGGTCAATGGGCATCTTCCCTTCTGTCGAGCGTTTTTCATTGAAAACCTTCAAGTCCGTCATCATACGAATCGCCGCTCTGACCGCTCGATCGGGATCGTCTTCATGAGGAACTGGGGTTCCGAAAATACACATCATTGCATCACCGATAAACTTGTCAAGCATGCCTCCCTCATCAGTTATGCAGTCAACCATTATGGTAAAATATTCGTTCAGTAATTTCACCGTACCTTGAGCTCCTAATTCTTCAGTAATGGTCGTAAAACTTCTTACGTCAGAAAACAGAACTGTCCCGACGCTTTGCTTGCCTCCCATGATGTCATCACTGTCCCCTGCAGCCATAAGTTGGTCGGCTAATTCGGGATCCATGTATCTGGACATGGTTGATTTCATTCTCTTTTCCGAGCTAATGTCTTCGATCATCAACATAATTCCAAGCGTCTCCTTTTTTTGACCTATCAAAGGCATGAGGGAAATGTTGACTGACAGGGTTTCGTCGCCTATCAAAAGCTCAGCGTCTAAGAATTCATCTGGTTCATCCACGGTTTTTAATTTTTGCAATAGCCATTCGTTTTTGTCTCCGATGACATCCTTTGCGGGTTGTTCCAAAATTTCCGATAAGACTGGGATTTTCAAAACTCTTAGTCCTGCTGTGTTGCATGTTTTAATTATAGAGTTCTCATCTAAAGTCAGCACGGCGTCATGCATGCTTGCGAGTATGCTTTCAGAATAGTTTTTTTGGTTTTGGACATCGTCAAATAATTTTGCATTCTCGATTCCCATGGAAATTTGAGAGGTAAATGCAGCCAACCTTTTTTCATCTTCCGCGTTGAAGGAACCTCCCCGTTTATTAAGTACTTGGCTTACGCCTATTGTTTTGCCCTCCTTATTGAAAACTGGCATGCAAAGAATGGACCTTGTAAAGTATCCAGTTTGCTTATCAAAACTCGGATTAAATCTTAGGTCGGCATAAGCATGAGGTATGTTGACAGGTTTTGCAGAAGTAAAAACTGTACCGGCAATACCAAGATGGTTCGGCAATCTTATGACAGATTTCTCATCCAATCCCTCGCCGACCTCAGTATATAACTCGTTGGTTTTTTCATCGTTGATGAAAAGAGTTGCTCTCTCACAGTCAAGCATGGTGGAGATGGTAGTTATGATTTTTTGCAAAAGAGGCGTCAGCTCCAGTTCAGATGAAACCTGGGAAACTACGTCTAGAAATTCAAGTTCTTGTTTTCTAGCTGCTTCAATTTGTTCTACAATTATATTTCCTTGGATAGCGATTGCCGCTTGTTCCGTCATCGCTTCCAACAAGTCCAAATCTTCCTGTTCAAATTCTCCATCAATTTTGTTGAGAATTTGGGATACACCTATTTCCTCTCCAGAAACCGTCCTCAAAGGAGCACAAAGAATGCTTTTAGTCCTAAAGCCAGTTCTGACGTCAACTGCCTTATTAAATCTTTCATCCTTATAGGCGTCGTGGATGATGACCCCTTGGTCATGAGTAAAAACCCACCCTGCAACTCCTTTAGTATTAAGAATGCGAATTTCACGCCGGAAATTTCCTTGGGCAATTCTAGAATACAATTCGCCGGTGGAAGCATCGTTGAGAAAAATAGTGCCTCTTTCAGCGCCAATTGTGCTTGTCGTAATTTTTACAAGCGTTTCCAGGGCTTCGTCGAGAGTTTTGGTCTTTGCCAAATCTGTTGTGACTTGAAGCAGCATGTCGGAGAACCTTGCGGTTCTTTTTGATTTCGTCGCTGTTTTGTCGATCTCTTTATTATCTTCCATTTGGTTTTTCCAGTTCGGCTCTTAGCTCTGTGATTGTTTCCTGTAATTGTTTGAATTCGGTGGACTTGAGTTGTTGCTCTTTTTGCATTTTTTCCTCAAATATGTTCCCTTTGTTATCCATCTCATTCCTTAACGCAGAAACCATTCTTTTGAAATGGTTAATTTCGTTAACCTTACTGGCAAGGGCGTTTTGAATATCCTGTTGCTTGGAAAACTCCGATTTTTCCAGTTCTTCTCTTAGGTTGGAAATGCTGATTCGCAGACTTCTAATCTCACTTGTGGAACTTCTCACTGCATTTTGTATGGCTTCTTGTTTTTCTCCTCTAGTCTTTTCCACTTGTTGTCGTAAAGCGGAAATAGATTTTCTTAGGTGTTCATTTTCCTTATATGATCTGGCGACTTCATTTTGTATAAGATTTTCTTTTTCAATCTGCATCCGATCTATCTCTTCCCTCATTTCAGAAATGTTTCGCTTAAGGAGTTTGATCTCCTTTTCTGTTCTGGCAGTTTCCAACTGGAGAGCGTCTTCCTTTTCTGTTCTCATCAGGTCCAGTTTGTCTCTAGCCAATGACAGTGAAGATTTGAGGTTTTTGATTTCATTCGAAAAAGTTGATTCAGCCCTTAGGACCTTTTCGCTTTCCCTGTAATTTGCTTCTTCCAAATTCTGACGCAGTTTAGAGATGGTATCTTTCAAGGATCGATTTTCATTTTCTTTGCTGGAAATGGATCTTTGAATTTCATCGCTATGCCTTGCTGTTGTGATTTCGAGTTGTTCTCTAGTGGATTTTAAAGACTGTTTCAATTGGTTGGTTTCTGAAAATGCTTTTGATACGATGTTCTGTACTCTTTGATCCTCTTGAGCTTGAGCGTTTTCGATTTCTTCCCTTAAGTTCGATGCTAGTCCTTTCAGCAATTTTATCTCATTTTCGCCGTTTGCAATGGCTCTCTGTATCTCCGTGGCTGATCTTTGTTTCTCTCTTTCGAGGTTCTCTCTTAAACTGACAAGTGAAAGTTTAAGCTGATTATTTTCCTTGTTTGCGATGGAAGTTGCTGATTGAACCGCATCTTCTTTCTCGGCAATTTTTGATTCAAGCTCCGATCTTAGTTCACTGATGGTACTTTTTAAGGATTTGCTTTGAGTCTCGAATCCAGACAAAGCCTTTTGCAGTTTATCCTCTTCACGCACTTTGTTCGATTCCAGGTTTTGTCTGAGCATGACCAAAGATCCCTTCAGTTGTTTGATTTCATTTTGCCCACTTGCTTTTGCAGATTGAACGGCTTGCTCTTTTTCTATCTGGCTTTTATCGAGCTCATTTCTCAAGTCGGATATGGTTCCTTTCAGACTTTTTATTTCTGAATTTCCTGCTGCTAGGGCTTTTTGAATTTTCTCCTCTTCTCTGGACTTGTTGTTTTCGATATTCAATCGAAGCATGGAGATTGATGATTTCAACTGGTGTATCTCCTTCTGAGCATCGGCACGCTCCTTTTGCGAAAGATCTTCCTTTTCGATTTCAGATTTCTCAAGTTTTTCCCTTAAGTCAGAAATGGTCTCCTTCAGGGATTTTATTTCTGCTTCGGAAGAAGCGATCGCTTTTTGGATGTTGTCCTGTTCCCTTATTTTGAGACTTTCCATAGACTTTCGTGTCAAGGAAAGTGATTCCTTAAGTATTTTTATTTCATTTTGGGCGGTCGATGTGGCCTTCTGTACTTCTTCCGTCCTAATCATGTCCGCCTTATCAAGTTCGTGTCTCAAGGACTTGATGGTGCTTTTTAGAGAATCTATTTCAAGAGAGTATGTTCTACTTTGTTTTTGTAGCTTTTCTTCTTCTCTTGATTTTTCAAGATCGATTTTCTCTCTGGCCAAAAACAAAGAAGTTTTAAGAGAAGTAATTTCCATCGACATGTTGGACGTTGCTTTTTGAACCTCTTCGTTCTTCTTGTGATTGGCTTCATCCAATTCATTGCGAAGTGCCTCTATTGAATTCTTCAAGTCTTGCCTTTCAACTTCAGAAGCAGCTTTTGCTTTTTGTATGGCGTCTTGATTTTCAGCCATTAATCTTTCAATTCTTTCTCTCAGCCTAAAGGAAGTCTGCTTTAGAATTTTCAATTCCTGATTTTCAAGTCTAGAATTCTCACTTGTGATTTTTTCCTTCTCTATCTCCTTAAGTTCCAATTCATCTCTTAGCTTGGAGACACTCGCTTTCAATTGATCGATTTCCCTTATGGATGTTGCTAGTAGCTTTTGCCCCTTTGCTTCCTGATTACGCTCTGACTTTTCCAATTGAATTCGCAGGGTTTGGACCAACTTCCTAAGATTGGTCTCATTTTGCGCCTTGGCTTGTGATTGCTTTTGTATTTCTTCCTCATGATTGAGTTTTGCTTGATCAAGTTGTTCTCTCAAATAGCTTAGGGAACTTCTCAAATGGTCATTTTCCCTGTTTATCTTAGCAAGTCCATCTTGCAGAACCGTTTCTTGCTCTTGATCTTTGGTCACCAACTCATCTCTAAGAGACATAATTGTCTGCTTTAGAAATTTGTTCTCGTAAACAAGTAATTCAGCCTCTTGTGGGGGTGCTTGAGACATATCCCTAAATAAAGACTTTAAAACAGACATGTAAACACAAAGTTGTCTTTTACGAATTGTGCTTGCAAAGAAACCAAGACATATTTTGGTAAATTATTTTAATGCATTTCAGGTTTACACAGTTGCTGATTAGTCTTTTACATGCGAGCCTAGCGATTTGCATTCATGCAAGCAGTGCATCCATGGAAACGAAGTCTTCCGAGTATAATCAGGTTGACCAGGACGCATCCTTATCCACTTCGATAAGCTCAGACGTCGATTCCCTACTTTTCGGTCAAGAAAGTAAACTGAATCTTGAATCTCTTCTTAACGAAAACTTTTCATCTGTCTCTTCTGATCACAATCTTGAACTAAAAAAGCAAACCCTTGAAGAGGGGAGAGTAGATCCTGCATCGGATGCGCAAGAGGAAAAAAAATTTGCCGATCTCCCTTCAATTTCTAAAAAAGATCAGTCCACATATTCACCAAGCAATTTTGTTGCTTCAGAGAATGAGAGTGCGAAAAGTTTGCTAGAAAGTCATGCATCCAAAGACAACATCATTGCCTCCAAGGACAAGACTATTGCCTCCCTGTCTGCCATTAACGATGAGCTTTTATCAGAAATCAAAAGACTAAAGCTGAAACGGAAGCAATCCGGAGATAACCCTGAAATCGACTCAGTGGGTGTCGACAAGAGCCAAAGTCTCATCGTTGAATTAAACAATGTCCGAAACAACCTTCTGATGAAGTCTTCAGAGATTAGGGATTTGAAACTACGCAATGATTCTTTGGAAAGGAGGATCAGAGATCTTGAAGATAAACCATTGCCCGTCATGAACCTCAAACCAACAAATCCCCAAATATTCGGCGAATCACCCGATATGTCCGTCAATGCCAAGGTTGCATTGACCAATATTCCGGATCCCGCTCGAGATTTCAGCTCATGTGATTTGACTTTTGACGCTGTTGTGACGTCGTTAAATGGTAAAAGTAAAGAGGCATTTTACACCGAATTTTTTATTTTGCCTGATGAACTGGAAAACATTTTACGCAAAGGTAAAATGGATCTTTCAAAATATAAGGATATCGAAACTTTTGCAGAACTGTGGGCCCGCTCAAGAAAGAACTCTTTTCTATACCCAGATATCCAGAAACAAATTCGCTACCTACTTCTCGATTACGTGGAACAGGGCTTGGGCAAGCGGGTGAGAACAGACATCAATGGAAATGCCACAATACGCGGTATGATCCCTGATAATTACTACATAATTGGCACTGCTTCTCTTGGCAAGGTGGGTGTCACTTGGAATTTTCCGGTTCGGCTAAGAGAAGGTACAAACAAACTTTCATTAACTTTGTCAAATGCATCATGGAGTTTATAGTGGGAATCTTATAATTAGTTTGCCAAGATTAATTTACTCTTATCTACTCCTCAAAATACGCTAATCATCCCACAAATTCTACAAAAAAATGGCAACGGAACAATCGACTGATCAAAGTAAACTGAAACTCACTGCACAACAGAAGTTTTCCATATTGCTTTCTTTTGCAAAAGACAAGGTGGTGGAGCAGATACAATGCGTCTGGTTCATCATCTTATATCTTATTGTTTTCCAAGTTTTGATTCTGGGATTACCAATTGTCTATTCATTGATGATCGCTGCAGGCATCGTGATCGTGATCATAGGTCTGGCGTTTTTCATGGAAGGACTGAGGCTTGGTCTGATGCCCTTGGGTGAGACTCTTGGATCTACCTTGCCCAGAAAGAAAATTTTAGGAATTCCCTGCTTGCCCACCAGTTTGGCTTTTGGATTTGTATTGGGTGCTTTCGCCACTTTTGCAGAACCTGCGATAGGTGTTTTGCGAGCTGCTGGATCAGGGGTCGATCCGACTCTTGCTCCCCTACTATGGACGATTCTTAACACTGGTGCCGAAACCCTTGTATACTCTGTCGGTGTGGGAGTGGGAATTGCAGTTCTTCTCGGTGTACTTCGCTTTTACAAGGGATGGTCTCTGAAGCCATTCATATATATTGGAGTCGTCGTCCTGTCGCTCTTAACTGTTTATTTCCAGTTTTCCGACGCCAGACTGCAACATGTGCTTGGTTTGGCATGGGATTGCGGGGCAGTCACCACTGGACCAGTGACTGTTCCCCTTGTTCTTGCCCTTGGCATTGGAGTTTGCCGCATCGTGTCGACAGGAGGCTCCAGCAACACAGGATTTGGCGTTGTTACACTCGCTTCCCTTTTTCCGATTCTTGCGGTTAAATGTTATGCCTTATATCTTTTCTCTGCGGATAATTATTACAGCGCTTCCTATTCCGAAGCAGAATGGCATAAAAATGCTGGTGAATATGGGAAAAATTATGATCCAGACTTACAGCGTTTCGGTGACATTGTCGCCAAAAGGAGACTAGATACGGCTGGAAGCGCCTCTGGTAGTGAAATAGCCCGCACACTATCCGCAGAGGACTACAAGAAAGTAAAAGCATCTCTTGATGAGACAGGGAAGTTGCCAGACGGATATTCATTGCAGACTCAAATCTACGGCAGTTCTCTCGAAACTACACCTCTGGATGAAACGGACCTGAGTTCGAGATCCCTTGTAAAGCCCTCAAACACTCAATCGATCATAGTCAGAGATGGAGTTTCTACTCCTGATGAAGTATGGGATCCGGAAACTGAAATCATGGTGGCATTGACAAATGGTTTCGATTTCTTTCCGAACCTCTTCAAACCTGACGAGGATGCGAACGGCAACGGAATTCTTGATCCGGGTGAAGATATTTATTCTGTCAATGAGAAAGGCATTACTGTTTACAACAAAGAAGGTGCAAGTTATCCAGACGCCGTTCTTAATGGACCTGACCAAGACAGAGGTGCCATAGAAGGAGCACTGTGGGCGATTGTGCCGCTATGTTCAATACTCATGATCGTGCTAGTGATTGGTCTGCGGCAAAGTCCAAAGTATTATGATGAGTTGATTATTGGAATATCCTGTGCCGTCATTGGAATGGCGCTTTTCAATCTAGGCATTGCCCTTGGCCTTACACCGTTGGGCGAACAACTTGGAGGCAATGTCGTTTCAAGTTTTGCCGCGATCGAGCCATGGGCGTCGGAAGGATTCGTTGATCCCATGTTTGCCTCTTCCACAGCTGGTAAGTGTTTGGCAATTTTATTTGGTTTTATCCTTGGATATGGAGCCACCTTAGCAGAGCCTGCCTTAAACGCACTTGGAGCAACCGTAGAGAAGATTACAGTCGGAGCATTCAAGAAAAATTTACTAATGCAAACCGTCGCTACTGGAGTAGCAATTGGAATTTCGACTGGAGTAGCAAAGATCGCTTTTAACTTAGACCTTTGGTATCTTTTAGTACCTCCCTATTGTATTTTGATCATCATTACTTTTTTATCGAGCGAGGATTTTGTTAATTTTGGTTGGGACAGTGCCGGAGTAACCACCGGACCCATCACAGTTCCTCTTGTTCTTGCAATGGGATTAGGTATCGGTTCGAAAACAGGTGCGATCGATGGCTTTGGAGTCCTTGCACTCGCTTCCATTGGACCCATTATCACTGTTCTTACCGTCGGTTTGATCGTTCGAAAAAAACCAAAACCGACAGAAGGCGAGAACTTAACAGCATCGGAGGCAGTGTAAATGAGTACCCCAACTACATCAGAAGGAGTTTCTTTGTTGAATCTTATCCTCCCAAAGGAGTCAGTGGTTTCCGTGTCCGATGCCGTCTCAAAAGCAGGAGCCAAAGGAATATTTCAGATAGCAGCCAGAGGTTCGGTTATGAAAGAAGGTGGATTTCTTCAGAAAATGTTTCCACCACCAGCTCCTGAGCAACACTTGCTTCAAGTGCTCGTCCCAGACGATAATATACAAAAGATAACTGAAGTTGCCGTAGAGGCAGGAAGTCTCAAAAAGGTTGGTTCTGGTGCAGTTTTCAGCATTAGTTGCATCAATGCTCACGTGGGCGTATCTTTCCCAACGGAAATTTCTTCTGAATCAAACAATAGTCTTACTTCTCCAAACTCAAGTACCTTGGAGGCTATATGTTGCATATGCGAAAAAGGAATAGCTGATGATATAGCCGATGCCGCCTTGCAAAGTGGAGCGCCTGGTCCAACGGTTACATTCGGAGAAGGTGGCGGAGTAAGAGATCGAATTCCACTTCTGCGAATTACCAAAGGACCTGAGAAGGAGTTTGTCTGGTGTGTCGTTGATAAATCGGAGGCAGATGATATTTTTGGAGTTATGGCCAGAGCCGGTAAAATTACTGAGCCAGGTCGTGGATTTTTGTACTCCATCCCTGTGCATTCTGGACTCATAAATGTATCCAGCACTGTTTCTTCCTCCGCTCACGGAGCAAACATGGAGCAAATTATTTCTGCCTTAGATGAGTTAAAAGGAGGAAAGGATTGGAGAACTTCTGCGGATTCCAGTAAATCCCAAACACTTAAGACTACATTTTTGGAGAACTTAGTTGGACTATATTGCATAGTGCCAAGGGATTATTATTCGGAAATCTACGATTCGGTGATCGACTCCGGGGCACCTGGCGTAAGTACAAATTTTGGCGTTATGATCGATGCTGATAACAGTTCGGATGATCAGCAACAAAATGAAGAGTGGGCATTGGTTTACACCTCAGTAGGACCAGGCAGCGTTGACTCTCTCAGGGAAACACTGAGCGGGAAAATCTCCGAATTGGGTATCGACAGATATGCATTTTATTCTTTGCCCATTCCCAAAGCCCTCACTTATCTCGGCGGTTAATTCAATTTTTTAGGATACTATCTGGAATCCTCGTGCATTTAATCATGCACCATTGGTTGGACACTTTTTTTTGAAAAAGGCCGGAATTAGGTATGATGTATTGTTTGTAATGTTCGATGAGGGCATCTCCTTCCTCAGCCAAAATACCAGAGAGTATTAGAATCCCATTTTCGGAAAGAAGATTCATGATTGCTGCAGAACTGGCAGAAAGTACACTCGTTTGCAAGTTTGCTACGATCAGTCCAAAGGACTTAAGTGGGAAGTACTGATCCAAGCTGTGCTTGTTGAATTTTATATCTTTTACGTCATTCAAATTGGCATTTTCCATTGAAATTCTCACCGCATCCGAATCGCAATCTATTCCCTCTACCTGTGAAAATCCAAGTAGACTTGCTGTAATGGATAAAATTCCCGAACCACATCCAATGTCCAGAAAGGAAATTTTTTTCTTTTCACTTGAAGGAATTTTTTTTTGCAAAAAAACGATCTCTTCAATGCAGAGCTTCGTGGTTTCGTGATTTCCGGTACCAAATGCCATACCTGGATCCAAGTATATACCTATTTCACCTAGCGGAATTTCATATGAATCTTTCTCCCATTGGGGAATGCAATGAAAATTGTCCACAGACCAAGCTTTGAAGTGTTTTTTATAGGCATTCTTCCAATCCTCATCAATGAGTTCTTCAAAGATGATATTGTTCTCAAGATTCAAATCTAAATTTGAGACTCGATCAAATATGACAGACTCCGTTAGGAGCTCATTTTTTGTGTCAAAAAAGCCAACTAGAATCCCATTTTCATTGTTTGTACTTTGAAAAATACTCCATTTGCTTGGTGCTAATTCATATAGAATATCTTCCACAAAGGGGATAATTTTTGGCTTGATTTCATAGTGTCCTTTGATCACGAGGACGGAAATGGTATGTTCCCGTTAGCCAGGTCGCCAATAACCCAAGGCAACAGCATGTGCTCGGCTGCCTGAACTTTTGATCTGACGATTTCGCATGTATCACCATCCATTATTCTAACAGGAGCTTGAGCAATAATTTGTCCGCCATCAACCTCATCATTTACCCAGTGAATCGTGCACCCGGTTATTTTCACTCCTCGTTCAAAAGCCTTTTCAATTGCTTGCAGTCCTTTGAAACTTGGAAGCAGACTGGGATGAATATTTATTATGATATCTTTGAAATTATTAAGAAAACTCCTTTCTAATATCCTCATGAATCCAGCCATGACAATCAGGTCAGGATTATACTTACGGATAATTTCAATCCATTTCGTTTCAAATTCTCCACTCAGTTTGTGTTTTGGACTACCTGCTTCGACAAATTGAGTTTCTATATCATTTTCATTCGCGACCTTGAGAATTCCGCTTGTACTCACGTCCGAAATGATACAAACAATCTCCGTAGGTCCGAGAAGGCTTTGTTTGGAAGCTGTTATAATTGATGCAGCGTTGGATCCGTTCCCAGAGCCTAAAATCAAAGTTTTCATCTTTTGTTCAGATTATTACAAGCGTCCTTAATTCTAGCGATTGTTTTGGTTGTGCTTATGTTCGGCAAAAGGGGAACGAATTTAATTTCAGCTTCGATTTCGAATAAAGCATTTCTTTCTTCCTCATTCATTTTCTCTTTTGTGTAGTCACTAGATTTGACGTATATATCTGGTTTGAGTGCGAGTATTTCCTTTGTCAGTCTATCGGTTTCAAAGAGGAAAACGCCTCGCACCCAAGGCAGAACACTTAGCATGTAAGCACGTTCCGCTTGAGAATAAATGGGCCTTGTTTTTCCTTTGATTCTACGAATGCTGCGATCTGAATTCAGGGCTACCCATAGTGAGTCTCCGAATTTTGATGCATTGTATAAGCTGTCTACATGACCTGCGTGTAAAAGATCAAAACATCCGTTTGTTAAGACATATTTTTTTCCTTCTATTCTTGTTTTTTCTCTTTCGATCAATGCGTCTTCAAATGCTGTTAACCCGTTCTTCATTTGAATGAAAAAAATATAGATTAGTTGTCGGTATCAAAGAAACGCTTAGCTTTGTTCATGAAGCCCTCATCTTGATTTACATTTTCATCCCCACAAGAATTTGCAAATTCAATCAGTTTTTCCCTTTGTTCCTTGGTAAGTTTCTCCGGAACTTTAACATTCACTCTTACGTATAAATCTCCTCTTCTAGATGGGGATCTCAAGTTTGGCATGCCTTTGTCTTTGATTCTAAAGGTTTTGTTGCTAGGAGTTGCAGGAGGAATTTTCAAGGATACTTTTCCTTCAAGAGTTTTGGATTGTATATTTCCCCCTAGCGTGGCCAAAGAGAAAGGGATCATGATTTCGTGAAACAAATCGTCTTCGTCTCTTTCAAAAAATTCATGTGGTTTAACATTCACATCAACATAGAGATCACCTCTCGTTCCACCTCTTAAACCGGCGTCACCTCTTCCTCTCGAACAGAGGCGATTGCCATCACTTACTCCCTTAGGTATGTTTACTTTTACAGAGCCTTGGATTCTTGAGCGTCCCTCACCCCTGCATACATGACATGGTTTTTCTATGGTCACTCCAGAGCCTTTGCAAGTTGGACATGTCCTGCGAATGCTGATGAATCCCTGATTAGAAGCAACTTGTCCGATTCCACCGCATGTAGAGCACATGACTTTCCCAGAACCAGGGGAAGCACCTGTTCCTTTGCATCTTGTGCATATATCATGGTGATGGTATTTAATTTCCTTTTCCACCCCAGTCGATGCTTGCTCCAGAGATATGGATACACTGACTCGCAGGTCGGATCCTCGTCCGCCATCTTGGGAGGGAGAAGAACCCCCAAAAAAGTCATCAAAAATGCTTCCAAAGCCACCACTTCCTCCACCTCCGCCAAATACATCTCGAAAAAGGTCAAAAGGATCGACTCCACTTGCAGATGAGCCTCCAGCACGAAACGCATCGTGGCCAAATTGGTCGTATTTTCTTCGCTTTTCCTCATCCTTTAGAACTTCAAAAGCAGAAGAAATTTCCTTAAACTTCTCTTCCGCCTCCTTATTGCCAGGATTTTTATCAGGGTGAAATTTTATCGCTAGTTTGCGGTATGCCTTTTTAATCTCATCTTCACTGGCATTTCGTCCAACGCCCAAGGTTTCGTAGTAGTCTCTTGCGGACATGGTAAAAATAATTTCGGAAATTTGCTAGAAGTGCAAAAGGATCAAGAATCATCCGTACTTTGATTCTTGGATAATATGACGGAAGCTGGTCGCACAAGATGCTCCTTGATTTGATAGCCAACACGTATGGTTTTAACAATCAAACCATCATTTACATCAGGACACTCTTCGTATCCAATAGCCTCATGTCTCTTAGGATCAAAATCTTCATTTTTTGGGTCAATGTTTTGTAGACCGTAATCTTCAAGAACACTTTCCATTTGTTTAATTGCCATCGAAAATCCGGCGACCACGGATTCTTCCCCTCCGTTTTTAGAGGCTTCCTGTAAACCCAGATGGAAAGAATCCATAACAGGGAGCAAATCGCTTATGATTTGGGTTCGGGTTCTTGAAACAGCGTCTTCCCGATCACGAATAGATCTCTTGCGAAGATTATCCAAGTCAGCGACAGATCTAAGATATTTGGCCTGCAAACTTTCCTGTTTACCGTACATTTCCTCCAACTTTTCCTTTATTAATGCCTCCTTATCTTTTTTCGAGGTATCTTGTTCAGAAGAACCCTTCGAATCTTCTTCTTCTGCATTAATGCACAATGAGTCATCCATGTCATCGTCGACTACTTCTTCTTTATCATCCATTTGTATATCTTTATCCATAAGAGTTCTGGAAATTGCCAAACATTTAAAAAACCTCGGCACTAAAGCGTGGTCAACACGAAAGGATGGATGAAGGACTTTTTGGGTAGTGAAAATTATCCGTTACCAAAACGCTGGCATGTACATCGGATTTGATCTCGCAAGCTTCCTCAAAAGGAATCAGACAATTTTGTCCCAATTTCAATTTTTCTTCTCCGATATCGATCTCACCTTTTACCACGCTGATTATGGAGCATTGTTCTTTTTCTTTTTTCAATATGAGCGTTTGATTTGGTTTGAGGTTGTATTTCGTAATGCAAAAAAGATCTGAATCAACTAATGGTTGCTTTACATCCGAAAAGTTCGTACTCAATGCATTTGGTTCATAATCGTTGAAATCAATGCATTTGAGCGATTCATTCACATGAAGCTTCCGCGGTTTCCCGTCCAAGCCGACTCTACCCCAGTCAAAAACCCGGTATGTGGTATCGGAATTTTGTTGAATTTCCAAAATAAGATTTCCAGCATCGATTGCATGGATGCTGCCGCTATTGACTAAAATGGAGTCTCCCTCGGAAGAATTTATCCAATGGCAGTATTTCTCGATAGAATTCTCATTTAAACCCTTCTCAAAAGTCGCTCTGTTTACTCCTTTCTTCAGTCCTACAAAAAGCCCTGAATCAGGCTGGCATGAAGCCACATACCAATTTTCAGTTTTGGGTTCACCTTTCAAAGACGATGCAATTTTCTTAGGTGGATGAACTTGCAGACTGAGTCTCTTGGAACAATCCAGCCACTTCACCAAGAGCGGAAAAGGTTTTTCGACTTCCCAGCCAGGACCTATCACATAATCTGACTTTTCCATCAGCAACTCCCGGAGGGTCATGCCTTTTTCATCCCCTTCAGAAACTATTGATTGTTCGCAATTTCGATCCACCACATCCCAAGATTCGCCAATATTGTGATTAGAAGGCAGATCTCGCTTAAGGAAATCGCGAAACCGATTTCCTCCCCAGACGCGCTCCTTGTAAATAGGTTCAAACTTGTAAAATTTCATAAAATATTTTCTAATACTTTAATGTGGTGTGTTTTTGGATTATGCTTATACGCATAAAAAATGCTTGGTTGCGATGACTAATTCTTCCAAAGATCGTTCTAGTGGAATAAAATCAGTATCCCCTGCAAACAAGCCTTGGCTAGTAGTCATCTTTTCTGTTTCCGGACTGCTCTTGCTGGTTTCATTGCTGGATTATGACCCTGAAAACTATCATTCATCGCCTGCCACAGGAGACCCCCCACTCTTGGGCATGATGGGTTTATATTTGGCTAGGTTCTTTTTCAGTTTGTTTGGTATTTCAGCTTGGTTGTTACCATGGCTTCTCGGTAATCTTGCATTTCTTTTTGCTTCAAAATCCACATTCGGAAATAAGGCTAGGAAATCGGGCGCCACAATTCTTTGCATCGTTTCCCTTTGTATATTAGCAAATTTGAGAGATTTTACTTTAGCCAAGACTGGCAATGATACTTTGTTTGATCCCAATTTCCTCGAGCATGGGGCAGGGGGATCTCTAGGAGCCTTATTCTATTCGGGTTTGCCCTTCTCATCTTCTCATCAAGGTGTCGTGGAATTTGGAGGTTTTCTTCGAGTTTGGATGGGAGAACTTGGTACGAGTGCATTAACGTTGATTGTTTTAATCTCGAGCATTTGCGTCCATTTCTCGCAGTCCTCGATTTTAAGAATACTCAACTTGGTCAGAAAGAGGTTTTTGATAAAAAATCAGCCGGAATTCTCAAGTTTCGAATCCACTGCCCAAAGAGATTCTTCAACCAGCCTCTTCAGTTTTTCGAGACTGGTTAAAAAAGTGAAACTTCCTTTTTCCACCACCGAGCCAGAAGACGATCTTTTGTTTGGTGATGTGTCGTTGCAAAAAGACAAGGAGTCTTCAAAAGACCTTAAGACAAGCAACCAGATTAAAACGGCCATAAATACTAAAAACAAAACGAGTACGATTGCAGTCAAAGTACTCGAATCCAATCAAGATGAAGAGGAAGAAGCGAAAGATGAACAGGTGCATCTTTCAGATGAATTTTTGAATCCTTCATCAACTGAGAAATCGGAAAGAAGTCAGCATGATTCGTCAACCACAAGTATGGACGGATTTAAAGTCGTTCGAGCTGCAAAGACAGAGAAGGCATCAGACCTTTTCCCTGAAAGAAAGGGGGATTATCATTTCCCTACACTTGACCTCCTAATGGACATACCTGAAGAGGAAACCAGTGGGGATGAAGATCATATGCTCAAGGCAAGAAGGTTGAAGGAAACTCTTTCTGAATTCAAAATTGAAATCGTACTCGGAGAAGTCCATACAGGTCCCGTCATAACTAGATATGACGTTCATCCGGCACCGGGTGTCAGAGTCGAAAAAATTGCAAATTTAGATAAGAATCTTGCCATGGCTCTAAAGGCGGACAGTGTAAGGATTCTAGCCCCGGTGCCCGGTAAAGGTTGTGTTGGAATTGAGGTTCCAAACGAGAAGCCTGCTGCAGTTTGCTTAAAAGAGATTTTACAATCTCGAGCATGGGCGAATGCAGGTTCTGAAATTCCTATTGTATTGGGTAAGGAGGCAAGCGGGCTTCCTCTTGTTGCAGATTTGACTAAAATGCCTCACCTACTGGTCGCAGGCTCTACTGGCTCGGGTAAGACAGTATGCATTAATGCAATCATCGCCTCGCTTTGCTATCATTCCAGTCCAGAGGATTTGAGATTTATCATGGTGGATCCCAAGATTGTCGAAATGAAAGTCTATAATGATCTCCCCCACATGCTGATACCTGTGGTTACAGAGCCTAAAAAAGTTCCAGGGGCTTTGAAATGGCTGCTTGTCGAGATGGAACGGAGATATCAAATATTTTCAAAAGTCGGTGTTAGAAACATTGCTGGCTTCAATGCAAAAATATTAAAAGATAAAGAGGAAAAGGAAAAAGCTCGTATCCTTGACGAGCAGATGACCGCAGAGGAAAGATCTGCCTTGTCATCCGTTCAAGTGCCAAGAGATGATTCCGCTCTGGAAATTCCAGAAAACAAACTGCCATATATAGTTTGCATCATAGATGAACTAGCTGATTTGATGATGGTGGCGCAAGCTGACGTTGAAACGGGCATAGCCCGTCTTGCTCAACTCGCAAGAGCAGCTGGCATTCATTTGATCATTGCTACTCAAAGGCCATCTGTAAATGTAATAACCGGAGTAATAAAGGCTAATTTGCCAAGTAGAATTTCGTTTCGAGTCGCTTCATATCGGGATAGTCAAACAATTCTCGATGGAAAGGGGGCTGAGTCTTTGATTGGCAGAGGCGATATGTTGTTCATCCCCCCTGGCAGCTCAAGTTTTTCAAGGGCTCAAGGTGCATTTGTAAGCGATGAAGAAATTAACGGTATTGTGGATTATCTAAAAGTGAACGGACCACCTCAGATTATTGAAGAAGTTCGTGAGCAAATAGAATCTTCTGGAGAAGATGATGTCTTGGGGGAAAGTGAGGGTGATTCAGATGAGGATCCAATGGCTCGTAAGGCAATAGAGATCATCAGATCTACTAAAAGGGCATCTACCTCAAATCTCCAAAGAAAGCTCAGTATTGGATACAATCGAGCAGCGCGTATCATGGACGACCTGGAAGACAGGGGTCTCGTCGGACCTGACATACCAGGTCAGGGTAGGGAAATCTTGATGGATCTTTAAGTCATCATTCAGAAATCTCATCTTGCAAAATATGTAACTTGTTATGAATAATAAAACTAAATGGCGATTGGACAGAAATTAGAAGAGGCTCGAAAAAGAAAAGGTATTTCGCTTAGGGAAGCATCCGAAAGCACAAAGATCAGAGGAGATTATCTCAGTGCGTTTGAATCGGATCAGTTTGACTTGAACCTTCCTGAAGTCTACCTGCGTGGTTTTGTCCGTACCTACGCTGCCTACTTGGATCTCGATCAAGAGGCGATCATAGCAGAATTAGAGATTGGAGTCGGAAAAACAAAACTTCGAAATACTAAGAAGTCGCTTGGCTCGATAGCCGCTGGAGAAATACCCGAAACCTCGGAAATCAGATCGTCCGGTCAGTCAAAAGCAAAGGGGAATTTCAGTTCCGAAAATCATTTTAATCTTCGCAAGCCCTTAATTTTTGTTACTGCCGGCATCTCTTTGCTTATCATTACAATTGTTTTTTTTACTTTCATCGATTTTTCAAATGAAAAGGAGAAAATTTCTCCACTAACCAACGACGACTTAGATGAGCAAACGGTTCAGGAAATAAAAAAAGTTGGTTCAAGTGTAATTCAATCAGATTCTCATTTACTTCGAATAAAAGCAGTCGGTCCAATTAAGAAATTGATCGTGATGACTGATAAGGAAATGGAATCTAAAGATATCCATGAATATGACAATTTAACCACTGAGTGGGTGGAAGAAATTAAATTTACAAAATCTTTTCAGTGTTATTCATCTGCTGTGGAAAACATTCGTTTTGCCGTGGACGAAGGGTTGGAAAAAAAAGTTGGAGGAGAGGGTGCGGGGTCATTCATCTTTGACCTGAAATAAATCGGATCAGGATTAAGTAAAAAGTTGGAGTGGAATGATTTGGTGGAGTTCTTAAGTAACTCAACAATTAACGGGCTTCTGGTGTAATACTTATTTTTACCTCTAAGCCCTCTCTAAGCAGTTGCACTGTTGTTTCGTTTCCTGGCTTCAGAGATCCGATTGCATCTGTATAATCGTAAATATTTTCTACTGTTAACCCATTCAATTCGAAAATCAAATCATCTTCTTTGAGACCAGCCTTATCAGCAGGTCCTCCTTTTGTCACACCGCTCAATAAGACTCCTTTGATATCAGTTTGAGAATAATTTGGTATCGTTCCCAAGTAACTTCTAAGTTTTCCAACACTCTTTTTGGGAGGAGTTTGCTCTAGGAAGTCCATAGTTTCCTCCTCATGACATAAGATTATGAGTAATCTTGAGAATAAATCAGCGCATTTAACCAAGCCGAAGTGATTAATTTTGTCAGCCGTGTCGGCAGGAGAATGATAATCCGAATGCAGTCCTGTGAACGCACTTAGTATTGGAATTCCTTTAGATATGAAGGACGTCGAATCAGTAGGAACGTGACTGTCCATTTGCAAGTTCAAATTGAGTCCCACTGGGATGTTTGCTTTTTGAATGTATTTCGTCCATTTGCTTGAAGAACCTACGCCGTGAAGGGTAAGCTTTTGCTTCATTCTTCCGATCATATCCATGTTCAGATATGCTATGATTTTCCTTTTCTGTGAATCTGCGGAAGCAAGATTTTGTGACTTGACGAAGTGCCTTGAGCCTATCAAGCCGATTTCCTCACCCGACCAAGCTGCAAACAAAATATCATGATTGATTTTTAAAAGGCCTCTTTTTTTTAGATCAGCAAGTTTCTGAGCAATCTCGATAAGGGCGGCAATTCCTGATGCATTATCATCAGCACCTGGGTGGATTTTACCTTTATCTTTTTTCATTGCTCGTGAACTGAATTTTCCTCTTCCGATATGATCGATGTGGGCACCAATCACCAGATACTGAGATGAGTGCCGAGTTTCATCAGCCATCAGCCATCCTAAGGTATTAATTCCCAGACCCTCTTTTCTCAGAATTGAAATGTTTCCTTTAAGATTTAGATCTTTCAAAGTGATTCCGGAAACTTGTTCACCAGAGTTCAAAACATCTACAAACTGCTTAAATTTTTTCTTTTTGTAATTGAATAGATGAGTAGCAATCGACTTGCTTATGATAAAAGATTTAATGGATATACCATCGTTAGTGAGAGTTGCTGAAAAAGAGGTTTTCTCTTCATCTCGAGGATTGTTGACGAATATGATGCCTGTTGCTCCAAGATCTCTGGCAAGTCTGGCCTTTCTTTGTCTGGTACTTTCGAAACGATAATTAAGTTTTTTTTCCTCACTCCATGAATTAGGCAGCCCATCGAGAACCATAACCCATTTTTCTTTCACTCCAAGATGAACGTAGGAATCATATTCTTTGTTTTTTTTGGAAGAATTGGAACGAATACCGAAGCCTGCGAAAATGATTTCGTTGATTGTAAAATCACCCGACTCACTTAGCGACGACGGGGTCCATTGTTTTTGCAAAGTGATTTCTTTTGTTAGCAATTCATCTCTGAGAAAGTTCTTGTCGTCTAAAGTTGCAGTGTGAAAAAAAGGAAATTTTTGAAACCAAGAGGTGTCATTAAAAGACTTCATGCCTAACCGTTTAAACTCCTTGGAAACAAATTCTGCTGCTTTTCTAGAACCATCTGTTCCAGTTGCACGACCGTTAAATTGAGATGAAGACAGAAGATCAACATAGGATTTTGTATCTTGCTCATTAATTGAAGGTTTGCCGATGTAAGGCTTTTTCGACTCCTGACTGAGCCCAAGAGCCGAAAGAGCAAAATTGTGATTCCAATCCGCTAAAAAGATTTGAGACTTGCCATCGTTAGTTGAATTACTTGTCCATGAAAGTGTCTTGCCATCAGGAGAAAAACTGGGCAAACCATCAAATCCTTCTCGATTAGTAACTCGGACCGGTGTCTTGCTGCCAGCGGCGTCAACTATGTAAAGTTCGAAATTGTTGAATCCGTGGAGATTTGTAGAGAAAATAATGTATTTGCTTGTTGGGTGAAAAAAGGGAGCCCAGGACATTTTCTCCAAGCGAGTGATCTGTTTTTCATCACCACTTGCTAAGGACATGGTATATATTTCTGCTTTATGTCCATCCAAAGAGAATCTTCTCCAGCAGATTTTTTCTCCAGACGAATTGAAAAACGGTCCTCCATCATACCCTTTGCTGTCGGTTATTCTCTTAACATTCGAACCGTCTTCATTCATCAGGTATAAATCATTGAAAAAGGAGGGATCTTTTTTCAAGAGTTCCCTTTCTTGTTCATTCAATGTTACGTCGAAGGCATGTCGATTGGATGTAAAAACGATTTTTTTTCCAGATGGAGAAAAGGAAGCCTCTGCATCATATCCAAGTGTGTGAGTGAGTTGCTTCAATTCAACAGATGAGATAGAAGAGGAAAAGATATCATAGTTTTCATCATAGTCCCAATTATACTTTCTGCTCTCACCGGATAGACGAGCTTGTATCTCTTTGTCTTGCAGAGTTTTGGAATTTGAATCCAAATGGGTGGAAGAATAAAGAAATTTATTTCCTGAAGGATGAATCCAGGCACAGGTCGACTTGCCGATTCCAGTAGAAAGCAATCGGTTGTCACCAGTTTTGAAATCCAAAAGTTGGATTTGATAAAATGGATTGTTGGGAACACTTTCACTCTGGTATATCATTTTTTGCCCGTCAGCTGAAAAATAGCCTTCACCGGATCTGACTCCCTCGAAAGTAAGCTGTCTTATATTATGCAAAAATGCATCATCTTTGACTGCATCGGCAAAAACATAAAAAAAAGAAACCGTTACTAGATAAAAATTAAGGCAAAACCTCTTCAATAACCTTGCACGAAGACACATGTCATAAAGTAGTGAAATAAAACTCTAAATTAGATTTGGAACCTCATATTTCAACGAGAGATTTTTTGGCGAACCAAAATAAGGAATTACGAGTGGTAATGACCGAAAATACGATGTTTCGAGAGTTCTTGTTTTTGTCCAAAAGGTTGATTGAGATGTTTATTATATTCATGCCTTCAGAAACATTACCAAGCATTTCATGAGCAAAGGTCAAGTCACTCGGAGATACGTAATCGATGAAAGGCATGTTTTTCATATCTTCAGTCGTATATCCTAAAAACTCTGACCAATCCGAATTACTTCCGTTTAGAAAAAACTCACCATCTACGATTTGCATAGTTCCTGAAAAGTCAGAATCAAGTGAGAGTTGGTCTAGGGTAAAGATCCGCTCTTCTTGAGGAACTGAACCCTTCATTGAAAGTTTTTGATTCTGGTAATGTTTGGGAGTTATGTTGTTTCTTCTTTTAAATGCCCTGTGGAAATAATGGACACTTTCAAATCCACATGCCAGTGAAACTTGTTTTATGCTTACCTTTGTCTTCGAGAGCATCTTTCTAGCCTGATCAATTCGAGTTTTGATGAGATCTTCCGTAGGGCTTGTACTAAATTCCTGCTTATATAGGGAAGCGAATCTGCTTGAACTCAATCCCATTTTCGCTGCCATTTGCCCAATCGTCCAAGGTTTAGAAAAATTTTCGTGTACCTCAGTTCTTAAGTCACGAAGTTTTTGTGAATGATCTGGCATGGAGAGAACAAAATCCTGTCTTGCAAACCTATTGATTTTTATAAGTAGTTCGTGTAAGCTTAACGCTACTATCTTTTCCCAAGATAAGTCCTTTGTCTTTATTTCAACGGAAATCTTCTCAAGCAAGGAATCGAAGAAATAACTTTGTTGGGGGCGAATCTGTGAATTCAGTTCGATCCCCGATTGCGTAACAAGACGAGTTGCATCTGGACCCTTGAATGAAATCGAATCATATGTCCAATTCCCATTTTTGCCGCGAAAGTAGTGAGGAATCCCTGGACCCAACAATAAGCAATCACCAGGTGACATATCTGCCAGTCCTGTAGTTGTCTTGGATAATGTTTGCGTTTTTAAGATATAAAGAGTGTAATTTTGAACACCCTTTGGTTTATCAATGACAAACTCACAGTTGTTTGTACGGGATGTATCAATGGACAAGATGTTAATTTTCATGTGGATGGGTAACAATTATATTTAGCACAGGAACAGTAGTAGGAGATTGCAACTATCTCCAATCAGGCAAGTTAAGGGGACTATTCGAGTCAGCCTAGTGTAGTGGTATGTAGTGTAGGAGGTAAAAATTAAGAATCAGCATCTGGATTCGAGCACTTTGGGCCTTTGAGTGGCTCTATCTGTCCAACAATTTGAGGAAAGTCCTCTGCTCGTTCGTTTAGTTCAATCCAATTGTGAAGTTCTTCCGGAACATCCATGTCAGGGTAGATTGCCTCTACCGGGCATTCATCCATGCAGGCGTTGCAATCGATGCAAGTTTCAGGGTTAATGTACAACCTATCCGGTAGTTCGTGAAATGCATCGACGGGACAGACCGAAACGCAACTTGTAAATTTGCAGTCAACACATTCTTCGGTAACGATGTAAGTCATATTACAAATGTGCAGTTAGAAAAAACGTACAGGTGAACTATCTGCGGATTCTGAGGCTTGACGGGCATGTTCCTCATCAGAGCAAGGCGAGTTTGTAGGTACGGATGTCTGGTTCGTCGAAGCCGCCACTAAATTGTTGGTAAGCATATAATTTTCAACTTCTTCACCACTGACATCTGCGAGAAGTACACCGTCAATTTCAACGCAAGGTGAAAGAGGTTGACCCGATTTCTCAACCATTTCCGCATATAAATTTGGCTGATTGATGATGTCTAAATCGTCATATTGAAGAGAGTATTTTTGCATTATAGCACGAACCCCCATACTCCATCCACAATGTGGCTTTAGGTAAGCTTTAATTTTCATAAACAAAGCCTTATCAGTTTAATGTTGAAATAGCAAATATAAGATTAGAATGAGAATGATAGTTAAAACTTTATGCAAATTAGATGAATTAAGTCTTAATCCTGTTTTGGTTTCCATTTGCTGGCAAGTTCTTCTCTTTCTTGAACTTGATGTTGAAATTGAATTTAGTCACACCTTGATTTTAGGCCTGTCTGTGTGGATGGCATATTCGGCGGATAGATTTTGTGAGCATTTACATAATAATTCTTCCTTGTCTCGTCGCCACTCCTATTGGAAAGATAGAAAAAAAGTATTTTACGGAGTTTGGCTTTCGGCTTTCACCCTAAGTCTTTTGGGTTCGGGAATTTTTCTAGATTGGCAAAAAATTACTGCGGGAATGTTTTTGTTTTCGGTGGTATTTATGAATCTTTTGGTATGCATACAGGAAAACAAGACTAATTCAATCGTACCTTATTTCAGAGAAGCAAGAACATCACTCCTTTTATCGATTGGATGTTTCTTTTTTCCATTTTTCAAAACCGGAATCAATTTCTCACAGCTTGCTCTTTATCTCATTATTCTTACCAACTTATTTCTCATCAACTGCTTAGCTACAAATTATCTTGAAGAATCGAAAAAATTCGAAAATCTTCTTAAAACAAAACATGCTCATGAAAAGAAGAATTTGGACATTCCGAATTTGCTCAAGGCAAGTTTCTTTTCCTTGTTCTTCCTACTTTGCATGAATAAAGAGGAAGCATCCGAGTTTATATATTCTTTGGTTCTATGCGGATTTGCCTCGTGTATATTGGTGAGGACAAAAATCGATGTCGACATAAGAAGAGTGTTTTTGGATTTCTGCTACTGGATTATTCCATTGATCTATTTTTCACTAAGCTTCCTATGATTTTCTCAATAAATAATTACAATCACATTAGTACTTTCTATCCATTTTTAGAGAAACTAGCTTTCGGATCAACGCTTCAAACATTTAGACATCTGATCGTGAAAAGCATCAGATTCAAAAAAAAAATCTTAATCATAGGAGAAGGAAATGGTCACCTTCTAAAAATAATCATGAATGATCTCCGCAACATAAACATTACCATTGTTGAAGACTCGAGTTCGATGTGCATGAAAATCAACAAATTTCAGCATAACAAGCACGGGAACGAAATAAAAATTTTAAATGCAGGCATTGAAGAATACAAAAACTTTTTCATACATGACTGCATTATAACCAGTTTTTTTTGGGATAACTTCGAGAGCTCGGAGATACGAAGTTATTTCCCTACATTTTCGGATGGCATTTCGAGTGATTGCATTTGGATAAATGTTGATTTTCATGATCATACTTATCCGTCGAGTCCATCAGAAATTGTAAATCATCTTTTAATTCGATTTCTTTATCTTTTCTTCGGCTTGACTACAGGCATCAAGGCTAAAAGAATTTTTGCAATGAAGAATTTGGCATTGGAAAACGGTTTTTCCCTCGTTAAAGAAGCTCATCAAAGCTTTCCATTTATTGTATTCGAATGCTTTGTGAAAGATAATTTCAGTTCAACTTATAGTATTAACCCCATAGAATCATAGATCAAAAATTTGATTGTTCTTGTTTGATGAACAAATTGGAATACTTCACAATTTAATTTTACAAACACCCCATGAAAAACCCAGAAAAACAAGGACTGTACGATCCCTCACTTGAACACGAAAATTGTGGAATAGGTCTTATTGTTGATATGAAAGGAAGAAGATCCCACGATATTGTGCTTGGTGCTCTTGAAATTTGCATCAATCTGGATCACCGAGGAGGATGCGGATGTGATCCAATTACTGGTGATGGAGCTGGCATTTTCATCCAATTGCCACACAAATTCCTATCACATGCATGTGCTGATGAAATATTATTGAATTTACCTGACGAGGGCGACTACGGCGCCGCTTTCATTTATCTTTCCAAGGACTCCAATCTATATTCTCATGAAAAAAACATAATCTCCGAAGTTTTACAGGAGGAAGGTCTCGAGTTGCTTGGATGGCGCCCCGTTCCCGTTGAGAGTGGCATACTCGGAAAAGCATCATCGGAATCTGAACCCGTCATGGAACAGCTGTTTGTGAAGAGACCCAGCAATACCGATAGAGGTCTGCCATTTGAACGAAAACTATACCTCGTTCGAAGAATAGTCAGTCATCGGTTGCGTTTTAGTTCCAGCGATCCGGATGTGAGTTTTCACATAAGTTCGTTTTCTTCGAAGACTATGACCTACAAGGGGATGTTAACCACTGAGCAACTTTCCGATTATTTCCCTGACCTGAAGAACCCTTTGATGGAATCGGCACTTGCCTTAACTCATTCCAGATTTTCTACAAACACCTTCCCCAGCTGGCACAGAGCACAGCCATTTAGATATCTTTGTCATAACGGAGAAATAAATACGGTCCGTGGGAATGAAAATTGGTTGTATGCTCGTCAAATGCAGCTCGCCAGCAGTGTATTTGGCGATGATGTCAAAAAATTATTACCTATCATTAGGGAAGACGGCTCAGACTCCCAAAAGTTTGATAATTGCTTAGAGTTTCTCATTCTCTCCGGTCGGAGTTTGCCTCATGCCATGATGATGATGATTCCTGAGCCATGGGAGAAACATCAAGATATGCCACAATTCAAGCGTGATTTTTACGAATTTCACGCTTGTATAATGGAACCTTGGGATGGACCTGCTTCGATTGCTTTTTCAGATGGTACTCAGATCGGTGCAGTTTTGGATAGAAATGGTCTTAGACCTTCTCGGTATTATGTGACCGGTGATGACAAAGTTATTCTAGCTTCAGAGGTTGGTGTTCTTTCTTCCATAGATCCGGCAAATATAGTTAAGAAAGGGCGACTTGAACCTGGTAGAATGTTTTTGATAGACATGGAACAGGGCAGAATAATTGATGACAATGAACTCAAGAAATCCATAGCTTTGGAGGAACCCTACGGAGATTGGTTGAAAGAATCGATGATCAACTCTAATTCCTTACCTGTTCCACACGGAATCAAGGAATATGATTTTTCTTCAATCACTGTCACTCAGAAAGCTTTCGGGTACACATTCGAGGATTTGAGATTCCTAATCGGACCAAGTGCACAATCTGGCAAACAACCTCTTGGCTCCATGGGAAATGACTCCCCTCTCGCAGTTCTTTCGGACAAGTCCCAAACTCTTTACAATTATTTCAAGCAACTCTTTGCTCAAGTAACCAATCCGCCTATTGATCCCATCAGGGAGGAGTTAGTCACCGCATCCGTAAGTTTCATTGGTTCGGAAGGAAATCTTACAAATCCCAGTCCCAAAAGTTGCAGACTCATCAAATATGATTCGCCTTTGATTGACGATTTGCAACTTCAGCAACTTAAGAGCAAACTTCCATCCGGATTTATGTCTTCCACTTTACCGATTCTTTTCAACCCCGACAATTCCAAGCTCCATGGCGAAGATCTCGAAATAGCATTGGAGGCCCTCTTCAGGAAGGCGGACCAGGCCATCATCGAAGGTGTCAATGTCATCATTCTGTCTGATCGGGATATGTCTTCCAGTCATGCTGCCATTCCCGCACTCTTGGCATGCTCAGGCTTGCATCATCACTTGATCCGAAATGGTACGAGAACCAAAGTCTCACTAGTGCTCGAATCAGGAGAACCTAGGGAGGTTCAACATTTTGCCTTGCTGATTGGGTATGGAGCAGATCTGGTCAATCCCTACCTTGCCCTTCATACCGTTCGTCATATGATTCAAAACGGAGACCTAAAAGGTAATCCGACGGTAGCTTGCAAACAATTCCTGAAGGCAAACCTAAACGGGGTCATCAAAACGATGTCAAAAATGGGAATTTCTACTGTTGCTTCTTATCGAGGAGCTCAAATTTTTGAATCAATTGGATTAAATCAGTTGGTTATTGATAAGTATTTTACCAAAACTGCCACCCGAGTCGAAGGAATTGGTATGGATGCAATTGCATCGGAGGCTCGTCATCGTCATAGTTTTGCATTTGCGCCAAGGACTGATGAGAAATCCTTACCTTTGGACCCTGGTGGTGTATACCAATGGAGAGCTACAGGTGAAAAACACTTGTTCAACCCAACTACCATACATAAGCTGCAAAAAGCTACCCGCCTTGGGAATTATGAGGTTTTTAGGGAATATTCCAATGCGGTTAATGATCAGTCTCGGGATCTTTTCACTCTAAGAGGTTTGATGGAGTTCAAAAAAACCGAGCATTCTTGCATTCCCATCGAGGAAGTGGAACCGGCCGGAGAGATCGTCAAACGATTCAAGACAGGAGCCATGTCTTATGGGTCCATATCCAAGGAAGCTCACGAAAGCTTGGCAATTGCAATGAATCGCCTTGGTGGAAAATCCAACACAGGTGAAGGTGGCGAAGACCTCGACCGGTTTACTCCGGATTCCGACGGCACTTCCCGTAGATCTGCAATCAAACAGGTTGCGAGCGGAAGATTTGGCGTTACAAGTTATTACCTAGTCAATTCTGATGAAATACAGATCAAGATAGTACAAGGTGCAAAGCCAGGGGAAGGAGGCGAATTACCTGGTCATAAAGTCCTTCCTCCAATTGCCAAAACAAGGGGAACTACGCCAGGAGTTGGATTGATTTCACCTCCACCCCACCATGACATCTATTCGATAGAAGACCTTGCTGAGCTCATACACGATTTGAAAAATTCTAACCATCACGCCAGAATCAATGTAAAATTGGTTTCTGAAGTCGGTGTAGGTACCGTTGCTGCAGGAGTTGCCAAGGCAAAAGCCGACGTCATTTTGATTTCAGGTTATGATGGCGGAACAGGAGCCTCTCCTCGTTCTTCCATACAGCACGCAGGAGCACCATGGGAACTTGGTGTTGCGGAGACAAACCAAACACTTTTGCTGAACGACCTCAGAAGCCGTGTTGTCATTGAAACCGATGGTCAGTTAAAAACTGGGCGCGACGTCGCAATAGCTTGTTTATTGGGAGCAGAAGAATTTGGTTTTGCTACCGCTCCGCTTGTCACACTTGGTTGTTTGATGATGAGAGTTTGTCATAAGAACACTTGCCCTGTTGGCATTGCCACACAAGATCCACGACTTCGGGAAAAGTTTAGTGGTGGTGCTGATGCGGTCGTCAACTTCATGATTTTCATTGCAGAAGAGATGCGTGAAACAATGGCAATGTTGGGATTTCGTTCGATTAATGAAATGGTTGGACGGGTTGATAAGTTGGAATTGCGTCATGCGGTCGATCACTGGAAAGCAAAGGGTCTCGATTATTCCAAGATTCTACACCGTCCCAATGTAGATCCTGAGGTGGGTACTTTCTGTCAGATGAAACAAGATCATTTGCTCGAAAGGTCTCTTGATGTGAGAGAAATATTAGCTGCTTCGCAGCCTGCAATCAATCACGGAAAGCCTGTATCCGTAGACCTTCCGATTGTTAATACTGACCGTGTGGTAGGAACCCTGACTGGTGCGGAGCTTTCGAGAAAATATGGTGCTTCTGGTCTGCCAGAAGATACCATACGCTTGAATCTTTTTGGTTCGGCTGGGCAAAGCCTTGGAGCATTTTGTCCTAAGGGAATGACCTTTGACGTCGTTGGAGACACTAATGACTATTGCGGAAAGGGTCTGTCAGGTGCCAAAGTCATCGTTCGTCCTCCATCTGATTCAGACTTTGTTGCTCACGAGAACATAATTACCGGTAATGTTTGTTTCTACGGAGCTACTTCTGGCGAAGCTTACATCGCCGGAGTGGCTGGTGAAAGATTTTGCGTTAGGAATTCTGGAGTTACAGCTGTAGTCGAGGGGGTTGGTGATCATGGTTGTGAGTACATGACAGGAGGAATGGTCCTTTGTCTAGGTAAAACCGGAAGAAATTTCGCTGCCGGAATGTCAGGCGGAGTGGCGTATGTGCTCGATGAGGCTGGCGACTTCGTCGGTAAGCGGCTTAATCGCGAAATGGTTAAGATATATCCTCTTGTCGAGTGTGATGACGACGAAATCCTGAAGATAAAAGACATGATTTCAAAACATGTTGGTTATACCGGTTCGAAGCGTGGGGAGCAGATTATCCGTAATTGGGAAAACTTTTCCAATTTGTTTTTGAAAATTCTTCCCGAAGATTACGAGAGGGTTTTGATTGCATTAAAGAAAGCCGAACGACGTGGATTGAAGGGAGACGATGCAGTCCAAGCAGCTTTTGAGGAGAATGTGGCTGCTGGGCATTAAACTTTTAACAATAAAATTAAGCTATTCGCTATGGGTAAAGCTACAGGATTTTTAGAGTACGAAAGAAAAACGATACCCGATCGTCTGCCTATTGAAAGGGTAAAGGATTGGAAAGAAATTCATCAAGATTTCGAAGAAGAAAAGGTAAGAAAACAAGGTGCTCGATGCATGGATTGTGGAACTCCCTATTGCCACACTGGGATGACAATAAGCAATATGGCGAGTGGGTGTCCCATTAACAACTTGATTCCAGAGTGGAATGATCTGGTTTACCAAAACAAATGGAAAGATGCTCTTGAGCGCTTACACAAAACAAACAACTTTCCCGAATTTACTGGGCGTGTATGTCCTGCTCCATGTGAGGGATCGTGCGTCCTTGGTGTAATCGAACCTCCCGTTGCCATCAAAAGCATTGAATGTTCTATAATCGACAAGGGGTTTTCGGAAGGTTGGGTCAAACCTAATCCGCCTCAATCCCGTTCCGGGAAAAAGGTTGCTATCGTTGGTTCCGGTCCTGCTGGCTTAGCAGCCGCGGATCAGCTTAACAAAGCGGGCCATTCCATTACTGTATATGAGCGCGCTGATCGGATTGGAGGACTTTTGGTTTACGGGATTCCGAATATGAAATTAGACAAAACGATCGTTCAAAGAAGGATTGATCTTATGTCTGAAGAAGGCATCGATTTCGTAGTTTCTACTGAAATCGGAAAAGATATTCCTGCTCGTAAACTCGTCGATGATTTTGATTCTGTTGTGTTATGCTGCGGAGCTACGAAGCCAAGAGATTTGCCGATCGAAGGAAGAGATTTGAATGGTGTTCACTTTGCGATGGAATTTCTCACAAAGAATACTCAAGGATTGTTGGAACTTAAAGACATAACTGCTTTCGAAACTGCAGCCAAAGGTAAGGACGCAGTGGTCATTGGAGGGGGAGACACTGGCACTGATTGCGTCGGTACTTCTCTTCGGCATGGTTGCAACAGCATTACACAACTTGAGATTATGCCTCGTCCTCCTCATGAACGAGCTTCGGACAACCCTTGGCCAGAATGGCCTAGGGTCTACAAGATGGATTACGGTCAGGAAGAGGCCAAGGAATTGTTTGGATCTGATCCAAGGAAATACTTAACCGCCACAAAAAAATTCATAGGTGATGATAAAGGTAACCTTAAGTCTATTCTTATTTATGATATTGAATGGAAACTCATAGATGGCAGATTCGCACCCATTGAAATACCAAAATCAGAAAGAGAAATTCCTGCTCAAGTGGCTTTTCTTGCAATGGGTTTTGTAGGACCTGAAGACTTGATCGCGGAGGAAATTGGCTTGGATAGAGATAGTCGTTCCAATGTTCAAGCGGATTATGGAAAATTTTCCACCAATATTGAAGGAGTATTTGCAGCAGGAGATATGCGGCGTGGGCAATCTTTAGTCGTTTGGGCAATTAACGAAGGCAGAGCTGCGGCACGGGAATGCGATCGCTTTTTGATGGGTGAATCCAGTTTACCCTAGTTTTTTTGTGCAAATTGTTTGTTTAGATCTTGAAGGAGTTCTCATACCGGAAATTTGGGTCGCATTTTCAGAAAAAACAGGGGTCAGTGATCTTACCCGTACCACAAGAGATGAACCGGATTATCAAAAACTCATGCGTTATCGGTTGGATATTCTGGAAAAACATGGGTTTACCTTAAAACAAATACAGGATCTTGTTGAAGATTTGGAGCCTTTACCTGGTGCTCTACAATTCCTTGATGATGTAAGAAAACATTTTGAGGTTATCTTACTGTCAGACACCTTCAGGGAATTTTCTGGGCCACTTATCAAGAAACTTAATTTTCCAACGCTGTTCTGTCATGAGCTTGAAGTTCGTGAAGGAAGCATCGTTGATGTAAGACTACGCCTCCCAGACCATAAGAGAAAAACCGTCCAGTATCTTCAAAAACTCAATTTTAAAGTAGTCGCCGCGGGAGATAGTTACAACGACATGGGAATGTTGAAGACTGCGGATTTCTGCATGCTTTTCAATCCACCAGAACAGCTTGTTCAAGAATATCCAGATATTTCAGTTGCTCGAGAATACGACCGCCTCTTATCTTTCATAAAAAATCCTAAGTAATGATCTCAATTATCATAGGGACAAACAGAAAAGGGAGCCTGTCTTCGGTTTTCGCCCATTCGGTTTTTGAAATTTACGAAAGAGAAAACATCGAATGTCAAGTTCTGGATCTTTCTTGTCTACCTCCCGAGACTTTCACGCCAAGTAGTTATTCGGATAAACCTAAGAAAGTTTTGGAATTCACCGATATGGTTTTGAATTCGAGAGGCTTGGTTGTGGTGACTCCAGAATACAACGGAAGTATGCCGGGAGCCCTGAAATTGTTTATAGACCTCTTACCATTTCCTGAAAGTTTTGAAGATCGTCCAATCTGCTACATAGGAATCTCATCCGGACAGTTTGGTGCTCTTCGTCCAGTCGAGCATTTGCAACAAGTTTTCGGCTACAGAAACGCATTCAACTATCCCAATAGGGTCTTTGTGCCCAAGGTGCATGAACAAATTGATTCACAGAAAAAAATTACCGACACCGAACTTCTGGATCGGCTTGAAAGACAAGCAGCAGGTTTTGCCAAATTTTGCATTTCGCTGGGAAAATGAAAAGCAATTGATAGTTCGAACCTTAAGATATGATAGAATTCAAGATCCTACCGTGTACATCCGTGAGTCGTAAGTCTCGTCCACCGTGCCTGTAGGTTAATATTTCATGATCCAATCCCAATAAATGCAGAACTGTCGCCCATAAGTCGTATACATCACACTTGTCCTGGGTTGCGTGGTAACCGAACTCATCAGTTGCGCCAAAAATCGATCCCCCTTTAATTCCTCCGCCAGCCATCCAAATTGAAAAGCCATATGGGTTGTGATCCCTACCGTTACTTCCTTGAGAAAACGGAGTTCTACCAAACTCACCTGCCCAAACCACAAGCGTTTCATCCAAGAGTCCTCTAACTTTCAGATCCTTAAGCAAACCAGCTATTGGCTGGTCCACTTGGTGTGCCATTGCTGCATGTCCCTTTTCCAGGGCACCATGCTGGTCCCATGGATTGGCGGCTCCTCCGGCTCCTAGTTTTTCAGTAATGCAACTTAGTTCAACAAATCGGACTCCTCTTTCAATTAATCTACGGGCTAGAAGACATTGTCTTGCGTAGGCAGACTTTTGGTAATCACTTGAATCGAGGCCATATAGCTTTTTGGTCGTTTCAGTCTCACCATTCAAGTCGCATAATTCAGGTATGGCCGCTTGCATTTTAAACGCAACTTCTTGGTTACGAATGGCTGCCTCGACCTCTGCGTTGTAACCAACTTGATTTAGAAATTCATCATCAAATGACTTTTGAAAATTAAGCCGCTTGCGTTGTAAGAAAATTGATTCCTTGGGCTTGATATTTTTAATCGGTTCTAAGTCATCAACTTGTAGAACCGAGCCTTGGTTATTGGCAGGGAGGTATCCACTACCATACAAACCAACACCACCGTGTGGTGAGACAGAGCCACCACTATGTAAAACTACGAAAGAAGGTAAGTTATGATTTAGAGAGCCAAGTCCATAACTAACCCATGCACCAGCGGTAGGATGTCCCATAAAAGGAAAACCTGTATGAATCGAATAGTTGCCTTGTGCGTGTTCACTTACTTTGCTGGTCATGGACCGAATTACAGCTATTTCATCAACCATTTCAGCGGTTTTAGGAAAAATGGAACTAACAGGAATTCCACTTTGTCCATGCCTGGAGAAGGTGTACGGAGAGGGGAAAACATTCCCATTGTTGTTGAACTGAGTACGCTCAACTTTGAGTGGCAAAGGATTGCCGGCATATTTTTGGAGCATCGGCTTTGGATCAAAGGTGTCGATGTGAGAGACGCCTCCAGACATGTAGCAGAAAATAACGCTTTTTGCTCTTGGAGTATGATGCGGTTTCGCTCGGAGTTGATTTTGGTTCAAGAGTGCTTGAAGAGCCAACATTCCAAAACCGTTAGAACACTTTGAAAGCATATTTCGGCGACTGATCAGGGATTTCATGATGAGTTACTTTATATAAATGAATTCTTTCATATTGAAAAGGGCAAGGGCTATATCTTCCAAATTTGCTTCCCTTGTGTTTTGTTCCTCTTTGCATTGCAGATATTGTTCCTCAAGTTCTGCTTTCTCACTTTTAAGTTCTTCTAACTCTTTTTTTGCTTCAGCACTTAGGTTTGCTTCTTTGACCTGTTTTAAATTCCGCGTATTGTAGTTGTAGATCGATTTTATTTCACTGGATCGGAGTGCGTCTTTATACAAAGATGCACATAGAATGCTTCCTTCGAGTAAACGTTGTGAACTTGAAGGAAGATGACGTAATCCGAATGTGATAATGCTGTTTCCTTTCTCAAAATCATAAGTTTTTGATTTGTATGCACGACCGTATAATTCACCATTTCGAAAACCAGTTATGGTACCATTTGATGAATAAGTAATGAGAAAATGAATGAAGTTGTGATCAGCTTCTTTTTCTGTAATTGTGGATTGGAATGATTGAGTTCGAGAAAACCTGTTGCTCCCCGACAACCATTTCCCAGGTTTTTTCTCCGCGAATACAATCGAATCAAAAATTCTGCCATTGATTGATTGCACTGTCATTACACCTCCTGCCCTTTGAAAAAGATTATCGAGTTTCACCCAAGCGGAAATGGTTTTTTCTGAGAGGTCGAAAGGAAGCCTTTCAGTAACAGCGTATCCCCCATTTCGAACGATCAAGGCATCGTTTTTCAAATAAGCTCCATTTTTTAAATGACATCTCAGTTGGCTCATTGAGTCCAACAGACCAGTTTTGAAATCCCAATGAAGAACGGGTTGCGTGAGATTTGGGGAAACTGAGGAAATGATTTTATTATCAGCGACCCAGTTCACTCCCAACGGTTGGTTGATTTCCATGATTCTGGCGTTCATTTGATGGATCTTTTCTTTAGTTTCCATTAAGGCAGATTGTAGTCCAGCCTCATTTCCATCATTGTGATCTAGATAGGTTATACATCTCCTCAATTCGGCGTCGGTTGGAAATCTGCTTAAAACAAGCCGAAACATCTCAGAAATAGCAACTTTTTCCTCTTGGTTTACGAACCTCCTAGCAAGCTCTCTTGCCGCCTTCAAGACAGATGGGTCATTCATCATGGTGAGAGCTTGTGCAGGCACATTGGTGACGTCCCTGCGCCCAGTGCTTGAGCTAGGTACGGGAAAGTCGAATGCCGTAAGAAAGGTATGGAGGGTATTTCTTTTTGTTTGAAGATAAATTGATCTTCTCATGCTGTTGGAACCTTCAGACTTACCTTCTCCGACAGGAGTCAATTTGAGTAAGTTGGAGACGACGAGTAGCGAATCACGAATGGACTCTGCTTCAAGACGCCTTAAGTTGGAGTGAGAATGAAAATAGTTTGATGAATCTTCGCTCTTGGCTTGTTGTGAAGGAGTTGATGACATCCGAAATGCTTTGCTGCTAATCAGAAATCTTATCATGCTTTTTAACGACCAATCGTCTGCTTTGAATTTTGCGGCAAGATAATCAAGTAATTCTGGGTGCGAGGGCAAATCTCCTAAACGACCGAAGTTGTTAGTAGTGGCAACCAATCCCTTTCCAAATAAGTGATGCCAAATGCGATTCACGATCACGCGTGCAGTGAAGGGGTTATCTTCACGAAGAAGATCGCGAGCATATTCCAACCTCCCTATGGAATCTTTCGGATACGGTGTGGAGTCAATGGCTTCCAAAAATCTCCTTGGTACCAAATGACCGGCTTTTTTGTGATCTCCCCGAATAAACAACGTTTGTTCAAAAGGATCACTGTCCAATACTCCAGGCACCAGCCTAGGACTTATGATCTCATTTTCCAAATTTCGATATAATTCCAAAACTTCACTGCAGGCGGGAACTTCATCGATGGTATTCGGAAGGAGGTTTCTTTGGACCATAAAGTTAAGGATTCTAGCTTGTGCATTACTACAATCTCCCTTTTTCCATGCACTGATTGCTCTTTTGGTTTCTTGTTGATACAGATAAGCAAGTTGCTTGAGGTTAATAGGCTTATTTTCAATTGCAAAAAAAGGAGACAAGATTTCAGCAATCTCATCTTTCGGAGGATCATTGTCTGGTGAAGACAAAACAACTTCGGTTATTCCGAACCATGAACGTACTGAATTACCTGCTTCCACAGGATGATTGCGATCGGTCGTTGCCTCGACGTACCCAGTTTCTCCATCCCAATAATCGGTATTCCAGGTAATCCATTTTTCGTTGTCTTGATCGGGTGCAGTTTTGGGATAAACCGTTCCTTTCCTAGGATAATTCCAAACGACGTATCTAATCGTGGAATTCTCATCGCCCATCGCTCGGATCCATATATTTCCCTTATCGAACTTAAACCTGGGGGAGGAAAGAGTACCGTTTTCCTTATCGCTGAGAAGATGTGTGAAAGCACCGGACGGCAGAATATGCCTAAGTATGTGATTTCCCTTCGGAAAAAGACTGAAGGATCCAGATTTGGAACTTCCAAGTTTTAAACCAGTTCCGCCCCTTGACCATGAGGTGAAATCTGAAAGATCTCCCAGTTTCCAGCTCTTTCTGTATTTTCCACTATATCTATTGCTCAATCGGAGTTCACTTTGCCTCACTTGTCTTTCTAAATCCTCCCATTCTCGAATAAAATCATCATCCTTTTTCTTTGCTAATCTTTCCCAGAGTTGAAAAGGATTATGGGGATGTTTTTCTTTTATGGCTTTGGTCAAACCTTTGTTTTCGTTTTGTAAAAGAGTATCGGCGAGAGTTTCAACAGAAAGATACCAGCTTTCAGATAACATTTCTCTAACCTCATCCTTAAGACGCGACATGTGATTGGATTTTAATTCCGGGAGACTTGTGGATTCGATGACTCTTTGAGCTGGTCTCCCATTTGAGAGAATTCCAAAGAGGGCATAGTAGTCGTCCTGACTTATTGCATCAAATTTGTGATGATGGCACCTCGCACACGATATTGTAAGCCCGAGAAAAGTCTTGCTTGTGGCATCAATCTGATCATCCGTAAAGCGAACATGTTCATCCAAGGCATCGGTGGGAGCAAAACCATGGAGAACAAACCTCAGGTGAGCAGTACCAATGATTGACTCATTTATTCCAAGTCTTGAGTTGATTCGTGGTTCTGGAAGAAGATCTCCAGCCATGTGTTCCATTACAAGTTGATCGTAACCCACATCTTGATTGAGGGCACGAATCAAGTAATTTCGATAACGAAAGGAATTGGGGATTTTGGGATCGCCCTCACTTCCGTGAGAATCCGCATATCTTACCCAGTCCATCCAATGCCTGGCCCATCGCTCGCCAAAATGAGGACTCTTTAGAAGCTGATCTATGATTTCATTGCTGGTGGAGTCAGGCAGGCTCTCTAATTTGGCGAGATATTTCTCTTGCTGCTCTAAACTTGGTGGAAGACCAGTCAATGCGAATGTCAATCTTCTTAAAACTGAATAAGCAGAAGCATCCTCATTTGGTTGAAGTCCAATTTCATTCATCTTATGGAAAAGGAACTGATCAACTGGATGTTGGGACCAAGTATTGGATTTCTGCTGCGGAGGGGAGTAACTCTTGATTGGTTGAAAGCTCCACCATTTTTTTCTTTTTTCCCGTATTTTCTCCCAAGAAGTTTCTTCAGCCAATTGCTTTGCTGATGGTGGTATGCCTCTAGGATCGAATGCTCCATCTTCTATCCATTTTTTAAAATCCCTTATTACTTCAGGCGTCAATTTGGGTCCTCCCTTGGGCATTTTTAAATTGTAAAGTTCGTGATTTATTGCCTTAAATAACAAGCTTTTCCCTGGATCTCCGGGAACTATTGCTGAACCATGAGCACCGCCTCTCAAGATTCCCTCCTTGTAATCCAAGACAAGATTACCCTCTGATTTGATTATGCTATTATGACATTCGTAGCAATTTTCGCTTAGAACTGGTCTAATTTTTGATTCGAAAAAACTACGCTTTTCACCTTCAGTAATTCCGACCAGCGGAATGACCGATGAAAATGTAAAAAATAAAAAACAAAATACCGTGCTTAAAAAAAGGCTTTTAATAGTAAAAACAAAATTAAACAACCGGTCGAATTTTGTAAAAGGCATTAATCTTGATCTGACCATCAACTGCAAGAAATTATTAACGATGAAGTTACATTTATGAAGATTTTATCTGTAATTGCAACTAATGCTTGCGGATGGCCTAATCTCACGAAATTGAAAAATGGCCAAGTTCTTTGCACATATTTTAATGCTGCTAGTCATGGCCTAGAGGAAGGTGACTTGGTATGTTCCGTCAGTGACCGAAAAGGTGAAAACTGGAAAAAACGATCCGTTGTTGCCAAACATCCAGAAGGTGGGAATCGCATGCATCTCGCAGTTGGAATGGCGCACAATGGAGACTTGCTTTGCATGAACAGTGGTTTTTTTGTGAAGGATAAGAAATTTACAGGTTTTTCAGGACATTGGTTGTCAAGATCTTCTGACCGCGGCAAAACATGGAATGTTGATCATTTTCCTGAATTACCACGATTCATTCGATTTTCCATTCCGTATGGGCGCGTCATACAGCTTGGGGGTAAGAAACTGGCTTATTCCTCTTATCTTTCAGAGGGTAAAGGCAAATCAAGTAAGTCTTGGATGGTAATATCCGAAGACGACGGACGAACTTGGTCCAAGACTCTAAAATTCGGATCAAACGATTCCAACGAAGCAACCCTGTGCAAAGTTGAGGATGGACGTATTTTAGCTTCCACAAGGACCCATGTGGATCATCACGTAAAACTATGCGAGTTTTCTCCTCAACGAAAAAAATGGAAAGAAAAAGGTCCACTTACCTTACCAATGCAACACCCAGCAGATTTGACCATACTTACGAGTAGTTGCCTTTTATTAACCTATGGAATCCGCAATCGGGGACTTATGGGAATTGGGGCAAGGATTAGCATGGATGGGGGACAAAACTGGCAAGCACCCTGGCTGATCCATCAATTCGATGGGAGTGCCCAGGACATAGGATATCCTTCTACAGTTTCTTTGGACCAAAAAGGGACACTGCTGACTGCATTTTATACTGATTACGAACCAAAAATTAAACAAAAACCCAATAGATACAGGGTAATATCCAAGAAATGGTTCTTGAAGGATTGGTTGAAACCAAGTGTTCTCAAATCAATTTCTGATGACGCACGGTTGAGGTTATAGTTTAAGATTTCCTTCGGTATTTTTCAATGTATTCAGTTCGAATCGAAGTGTCACTATCATCATCATAAAATTTTCTTAATTTGAATAGCCTTTCGGTCAGATTTTTCTGAATTTCGGCGAAATTCTTTTTCCCGTAAATGTTATTCAATTCATCCGGATCAACTTTCAGATCATACATTTCCCATTCTTCTCCAAACTGGTAAAAGTGCATTAGTTTATATCTTTTTGTTCGGATCCCATAATGCCTAGGTACCATATGAACACTTGGATACTCGTAATAGTGATAGTAAATTTCTTTCCTCCAATTCTCTGGAAACATCCCCTTGAGAAGAGGGACGAGTGATCGTCCCTGCATATCGTCTGGCAATGGAGCTCCTGCAATCTCAAGAAAGGTTTGGGCATAATCAAGATTTTGCACCATTTCCAGTTCTTTGGTACCTGGTTTTACTACACCAGGCCATTTTACGATAAGGGGCATTTTAAGGGATTCTTCATACATCCATCTTTTGTCATACCATCCGTGATCCCCAATATAAAAGCCCTGGTCCGAGGAATAAATTACAATGGTATTCTCTTCAAGTCCTAGTTGAGTGAGTTCTTGTTGCATCCGCTCTAAGCTTTCGTCCACACCTTTGACGCATCTGAGATAATTTTTTGCATATCTTTGAAATTTCCACCGAACGAGCTCCTTTCCAGTCTTCCCATTCAAATGAAAATTTCTATCTAGCGGACCAAAATGGTTCCGCCATGTAGCAAGCTGACCAGAGGTCATCCTCTTCATGTTTCGCCAAGCTGAGCGATCTTGACTTTTTTCAGAGGATAACTGCGTGAAATCGGGGGTTAGATCAAGAAACAGGTCATAGTTCAAATCCATGTGTCTATCAATTTCGAGTTCTTGGACTCTGGCTCCCGGCGCATTGTCAATCCACTTATCGAAGAGGGTGGTTGGTTCAGGAATATAAACGTCATTGTAAAGCGGCAAATGTCTTAATGCCGGCATCCAGTTGCGATGGGGGGCTTTGTGTTGAACCATGAGCATGAAAGGTCTATCCAAGTCTCTTTTGTTTCGTAACCAGTCGATTGCAAGATCCGTAACAACATCCGTACAATGTCCATCCACTCTTCTTATTCCATCCGGAAAGATCAAATCGGGATTAAAATATAAGCCTTGTCCAGGAAGTACTGCCCAATCATCGTAGCCCAGCGGTTTGCCTTTTAAGTGACTCTTACCGTATATTGCAGTTTGATATCCGGCCTTTTGCAAGAGTTTAGGAAAAGTCTGTTGATTCCAATTAAAACTGTTCCCATTATTCATGAATCCATTCTTATGGCTGTGTTTCCCGGTTTGTATAACGGCCCGACTTGGTCCACAAATGGAATTGCTGCAAAAGCTATTAACAAAAATCATTCCTTCTTCGGCTAGCCTGTCTATTGCAGGGGTTGGATTAATGGAACCCAACCACCCGTCGTAAGCACCGATAGCATGAGGAGCATGGTCATCGCTGAATACGAAAAGAATGTTGGGTCTCGATTTCTTTTGGCTATGCGCTAGTTGGTGTAATACCAGTACCAAAAGGAGTAGGATCAACATCGTATTACTCATGAAATTTACCAATGCTTGATGTTGTGAGGTTCAGTCAAACAAAAAAGAACCTCCTAAATGCGAAAGGCATCGTCCTCCCAAACGATGCCTTTCAGGATGTGCACTCCTTTGTATTTTATTTAATGCAAGTATGATCTGTTTTCAACTCTTTTATGGATTTATTCCAAAATTTGTAGTTATTTGCCATTTTTAACAACCAGATTTATTATTTTTCACTTCTTGCATCTGGACCACGGTAAATTCTTCTCCATTCTTCTGGCATAGTGGAAGTGTCCGTATGGTCAGCGACTTTCTTTCTGATTTCTTGTAATCTTTCTTGGGCTTGCTCGAAGTAAGTCTTTTGAGGATCATTTTTGTAAATGTTCATCATTTCTAACGGATCGTTGACCAGATCAAATAACTCCCACTCGTCAAACTGGTAATAATGAATGAGCTTCAGGGTTTTGTTGATCAATCCATAATGTTTGGGAATCATTTCTTTACTTGGAAATTCTTGATGATGAAAATACAAGAATCTATTTTCAGTGGGAGTAATTTGTTTTTCTTCATCCATAAGATTCAATCCATCGAATTCAAAAGATGCACTCTCACCGAACAGAGAGAGGATAGTCGGCGCCAGATCAAGATTTGATACAATTTGCATTTTTCCCATTGGAGAAACGTCTTTTTCCCCCAATTCGTAAATTATTAAAGGGATTCGGGCAGAAGGTTCATAGGCCCAAGAGGAGCCAAACCAACCTTGTTGTCCAAGAAATCTACCTCGGGCTGCAGTATATATAACTATTGATTTCAGATCTTGTTTGCTTTTCGCGAAGTTTATAAATCGACCGATGTTTTCATCAACACCTGCGAGACATCTAAGATAATTTTTAACAAATCTTTGATACTTCCATCTCACCAGTGCCTCTCCCTTGTTTCCTTCTCTCCAAAAAGCTTCGTTTTTAGGTCTCCACGCTAGTTGCCAAGTCGACAACTGTTCTTCATTCATTCGCGTAGTGTTTTTCTCAATGACGGATGAATTAATTTGATTGGAATCTTTTACTGAAATCAATGGAGGCAGAAAGAGATCCACATTTAAATGAAGGTCCTTATCAATGGTCATTTCCTGATATCTGGAAGGAGGCGCCCTGTGTTTATGTTCATCAAATAAAGTGTCAGGTTCGTCCAACAAAACATCATCAAATAATTCCAAATGCCGAAGAGCAGGAAGCCAAGGTCTTTGAGTTCCATTGTAATGAACCAAAGCAAAGAAAGGCTTGTGGTATGGTTTCCTTTTTTCGATCCAATCAAGAAACAAATCAGTTGTAACATCGGTTATGTGCCCTTCGATGGTTTTCTTTCCGCTTTTCGTCCGAAACTCTGGATTGTAGAATTGATCTCCGTCAGCCAAGACTTCCCAATGAGAGAATCCCATAGGAGTATCTCCAAGAGGCCATTGTCCGAAAAAAGCAGTCTCATACCCCAAATCCAGCAAAATCTTAGGAATGGTTTCTACAGAATTGTCGAATTTCTTTCCTGAACCCGTTAGTCGGTGTTTGTGAGGATATCTTCCAGTTAAAATGGTTGCAAAGCTTGGACCAACTTGTGCACTCACGCAATATGCGTTCTTGAAGTGTATGCCAGTACTAAAAAGTGAATCAAGATTGGGTGTCGCATTATGTGGAGCGAAAACCGATGATCTTTGATCAAGTGTTTCTACTGCATGATCAGATGAAACTAGTAGTACAATATTAGGGTAATCATTGGAATTGACGACCTTGCTCAGAGCCGAAGACATTACGACCGCATACAAAAATAAAATTTTTGTGGGAAGCTTTTTTAAGCTATGGATGCAGCTGATCATATTTGGCAACTAAAAATGAAAGTAATTCTGAATTGATGTATTTTTAGTCCAAAATGCATAATAAGCCTTGACCTTCAAAAGCATTGATCTGGAAACAACATAATTTGGTTTCATTTTTGTAACTGCCTGATTTTCAAACAAAAAATTTCACATCATACAGATTTGAATTTCGAGGATGTCGAATCGCTTCCACAATAAGACAAGTTCAATCCTATCGGAAGAGAAAAACAATACATTTTTAATTCTTAGAATCAAATAAATCTCGCATTGTGTACTATTTATGAGGGTCAGTAGTAAAATTGAAATTGCAACAACTTATGCAGCTGCGAAATGAAATTCTTAGAATGAGATTTTCCTACAGATAATTACTTTGAACTTCTATTTCGTTGATCAAAGTAATGGTTTATCTTATCGTGGGCAAACATGTGTGGAATTGTAGGATATATCGGTAAAGGTGTTGCGCAAGAGGTGCTTCTTGATGGTCTGAGAAGACTCGAATATCGCGGGTATGATTCCGCTGGTGTCGCTTTTCATGAAGGACATCAATTCTTCATGGCAAGGGAAACTGGTAGAGTTGGAAATTTAGCCCAATCCATTCAAAGGAAATGTTCTTCGGCTTCCCTCGGCATAGCACACACCAGATGGGCCACACACGGACCGGTTACTGTCTCCAATACTCATCCACATGTCAGTTATGATGGAAAATTTATAATTGTTCATAACGGCGTAATCGAAAATTTCTTTAGTTTAAAAAGATTTCTAAGCCAAAAGAAAATCGAATTTACCTCGGAAACTGATTCTGAAGTGCTTTGCAATCTTATCGCATATAATTATTCGATACTACAGTCGGATGGTGATGGATTTATCGAATCAGTACGCATGGCACTTTCCAAGTGCAGTGGCGCGTATGGAATAGCCGTTATTTGTCTGGATTATCCGAATACTTTGATTGGAGCTCGGCGCGGTTCACCTCTCGTTGTGGGTCTTGGAGAAGACGCTAATTTCATTGCCAGCGATGCTTCAGCGTTTGTGGGTCGAGCAAAGGATGCGGTTTTCCTAAAGGATGGGGAACTTGCTATTTTGACTGGAACTGATTTTCGAATAACGACTTCGGAAGGGCAGGAAGCTCAAGCAGTAACTCAACCAGTTGATCAGATTTCAGAAGAAGTTGATCTCGGAGATTTTGATTCCTTCATGGAAAAGGAAATCTTCGAACAACCATTGGCTTTGAGAAATACTCTTCGAGGTCGTTTTGGAGATGATGGTACGACTGCCAAATTAGGAGGTCTTGAAGGCCATCAGGATGAACTGAGAAATCTAGACAGAATTATTTTCATAGCTTGTGGAACTGCTCGTCATGCCTGCATGGTCGGGGAATACCTTATTGAACGACTAGCCCGCGTACCCGTCGAAGTTGAGCATGCCTCTGAATTTCGTTACCGGAATTCACCGAATGTTGGAAATTCACTTGTAATAGCAGTGAGTCAATCAGGTGAGACGCTCGATACGCTTGAGGCTGTGCGCGAAGCGAAGACCAAGGGATTGCTGACGTTAGGAATTACGAATGTCGTAGGTTCTACATTAGCGCGTGAGACTGACGGAGGAGTTTATCAAAGGGTTGGACCTGAAATCGGAGTTGCCTCGACGAAAGCTTTTTCCTCACAAGCATGCCTTTGCGCTATGTTGGGACTGGCCTTGGGACGAATGCGAGATCTTTCGCCCGTGGACGGTCGATCAATTGTAGATGCCCTAAACGGATTGCCTAATCTAGTATCAGAGGTTCTACAGCAAGGAGAACAAATTCGTGAGCTTGCTATGAAGTACGCCAATGCCGAGCATTTGCTTTTTCTAGGACGACAAAGTCTGTATCCAGTGGCATTGGAGGGTGCATTGAAGCTAAAAGAGATTTCCTATGCACACGCGGAAGGTTATCCAGCCGCAGAACTCAAGCATGGACCCATTGCCCTGATCAATACCGAATGTCCATCCGTCTTTATGGTCGAGGGGACTGAACTTTCTGCAAAAACTATTGCCAATATGCAAGAGGTAAAAGCTAGAAAAGGTCCTGTGATTGCGATTGTACCTCAAAGTGTCGAGATTCCAGAGGGATCCGCTGACGATGTCTTTCGCCTACCTGACGCACATGAAGTGGTGCGACCAATTCTGGCAAATTTACCTCTTCAGTTATTTGCTTATCATTTTGCCCGTTTGCGTGGTCTTGACGTCGATAAGCCTAGAAACTTGGCGAAATCGGTAACCGTGGAGTGATACCGTTTGAATTTATGAATGGGTAGGTGTTACCCATTTTATGACGAACGAAGTTTCGAGAGAAATGCATGGAGCCATTTAGTTTAATCTTCCTAAAGGTGAATTCCTTCCATACATAAATTTCTCTTTTAACTAGTGAGTTTCACATTCTCAATGAGTCTTTCAATATGTGAAATGACCCCAGAATAAATAAAGCTTCACGAAAAATTATCCTCCACAGCTCTGAACTTTTATTTGGTTATATTTGTGATCCCTGCAAGTATTGAATTTTCTTGAAAATGAATTTGAAAAAAAAACTGTTTGCTTTGTTTTTATTTGTTTGCGGAACTGTTGGGTGCAGTCCTTTTACAGGACTAACAGGTTTTCATCTACGCAAGACGTTTCCTTTCATTGATTCAAAAAACAACCTGCAGGATTCATATAGGAATCTTCCCTATCATTCTTCTGGAGTTGCTTTTGATTCGAATGGAGAAATGTACTTTAACAATTTTGAATCTGAAGGCAGGATTGGAAAAATAAGGCTTGGAAAAGATGAAAAACCTGAGGTTTTCATTGATTTGGATGAATGGGTAAGCCCGGTTGGAAATCGGAGCCCCAAAGCCGCAGGTTTGCATTTGGATGAAAAGAACAGATTACTTATTGCTGAATCTGGAACAGGAAAATTGCTAAGAATTTCTTCAGATGCTCGAAAACTTGAAGTTTTAGCTGATTCTTACGATGGTTATCGATTTGCAACAATAAAAGGCTTGGCTATGGGAAAATATGGTGATTTGTTTGTCAGCTCTCCATCATCCGGGACAATTTACCGTCTCCGACCAAATGAAGGATACATCGGTATTTTAAATGGTGATTTAGTTATGGTCGAAGAACTTTGCATCAATGCAGATGGAAATCGTCTTGTGGCTGCTGAACCAGATGCCGCGCGGATTGTAGTCTTTGACCTTTCCGAAAAACTGACACCTGTAAATTCGTGGACACTGGTTGATTTTTCTCCTTTGGGATTTGAACCGAAAGGACTTACTTTTGATGATACGGGATTGCTTTACGTATCCCTTGCTAATCAAGATCATATCAGGGTCTACGATTTAAAAAAAGGATTTGAGATAGGATTTCTAGAGACTGATGAAGTCCCAGAGTCTCTCGTATTTCATGATAAATTCATTTATTACACTTGTAAGCAAGGAATCCGAAGAATTCTTTTGTCACAAGATCGATGAACAAAATACTTACAAGTGTAATAATTTCGAAAAGTTTGGAAATTCCTTCTTCTAACAAGTGTTCAAGTAACGCGATTTGGCTTCTTTTTTCATAGAAACATTCCTTTGCGAGGATTTTATGAAAAATTCCTTTGTTATTCAATTGCAAGTTTTGCATCCGTGTGTGTGTCTTTAAGATTAAAGGTACAGATATTTGCATCTGAGTCGAGTCAGGTATTTCTGAATAATCGAGGATATGTTGAAGCTCTATTTGTTCGATAGTTGTCTTTCTTTTGTGTATTTATTTTTACGGTTGAGCGTTTATTGTCCAGATTCCGATAGATATGATGCTAGAATGCATTATAGAAAATGTGGCCGTTGGGGCTTGAAATTACCGGCAATTACTTTGGGATGCTGGCATAATTTCGGTGGGTCTTCTCCATCTCAAAACCAGAGAGATATGATTTACTCTGCTTTTGATGCAGGAATTACCCACTTCGATCTTGCGAATAATTACGGTCCGCCCTTCGGGTCGGCTGAAATAAACGTTGGGAAGATTCTTAAGGATTTGCCAAGAGACGAAATCCTGATTTCTTCGAAGGCAGGCTACAATATGTGGCCAGGCCCATATGGAGAATGGAGTACAAGAAAACACTTGTTGGCAAGTTTGGATCAATCGCTTAAACGGGTTGGAGTCGAGTATTTCGATATTTTCTACTCCCATCGTTTCGATTCGGACACTCCGCTTGATGAGACTATGGGTGCCTTGGACTCAGCAATTTATCAGGGTAAAGCTCTTTACGTCGGCATTAGCAGTTATTCAACCAAGTCGACGATGGATGCCGTTAATATTTGCAACGAAAGAGGATTTTCCCCACTTGCGATTCATCAACCCAATTACTCCATGTTGAATCGATGGGTTGAAAAGAAACTTTTGAGTACCTGTATCGATTTAGGCTTGGGAGTGATTGCATTTTGCCCACTTTTCCAGGGTCTTCTTACCAATAAGTATCTGGAAGGAACTCCGGAAGGTTCTCGTGCCACGATTCATAATTCGCCTCTTAGAAAAAACGAAGTTAACGAGCAAAATCTCAAAGTAATCAGGGAGTTGAACAAACATGCGAAAGAGAGGGGACAAACCTTGTCTCAAATGGCATTGTCTTGGTTGTTGAAATCCTCAACAGTTACCAGTGCCCTTATAGGCGCTAGTTCCTCGGAGCAAATCCTTGAAAACGTCAAGGCGGTTAGAAACATTTCATTCTCTGATAACGAATTGCGAAAATTAGATCGAATTCTAGCAAAAATAAACCTTCCCAAATCATTGTGGGAGGGTGACTAGAGTCTTTAAGGTTTTTGAAGGAAATCGGATTGCATTTGTGTTAAGGCGGGAAATTCTCTTCTCCACTCGACCAATTCTTGTAGGTCAAGAAGACTTTCTAAGATACATTCATGTTTTTGACTTGATTCGACGATATTCCCTTTTGGATCAAATACTATGGACTGACCGCCGTAATGCATGCCCGAACCGGAACCCGTAGCGTTGACGCCAACAACGTAAGCTTGATTTTCTATGGCTCGAGCCTTCAAAAGAGACGACCAATGTTCAATGCGAGAATCAGGCCAGCATGCAAGGACTATAAAAAGAGTGGCACCTCTACCAGCTGCAACTCGGAAGATTTCGGGAAATCTCAAATCATAGCAAATGAAAGGACATACATGAAATTGTCCAACGTTGATAATTTCTATGCACTTGCCTTTGATGTGGACTTGTTCCTCTCCAAGGATTGGGATTAAATGCATTTTATCGTAATGGGCTATCCCATTTCCAAAAGGATCACAGATAAAGGCACGGTTTGCTCCCATTTTCTCCTTCGAGGTGGGAGAAATCATACCACCAATCACCCATGATTCATGGGAGATTGCCAAATCACCTAAGAAATTTTCAGTCAAGGATGGTTCTCCGGGAAGAGTTTCCGATAGATTCAAATTGAAGCCCGTACCAAACATTTCAGGCAATACGATGAGAGAACGAGGCTCAATTGGGTGTTCTTCGATAAGTTTTTTTGCTCTCTTGAGATTAAGAGATTTGTTTCCTTGAGAAACATCAAGTTGGACCGAGTATACTTTCACTTCCTTTTTGGTGATTTGAATTTAAGGGACTCCTTGTGAGTGTAAGGGTGATAAGGGGCAGATCGGTACATTTCAAGAAAAGCTTCTTTTGCCTCTTTCCTCTTGTTTAGTTTTTGGAATAGGATGCCGATGCGATATTGGTGAGCATTCAAACATCCTGGATGAACACGAATGGTCTCTTCCGCAGATTCCAGGGCTGCCGTATAATCTTTTTTTTGAGTAAGCAGAAAAAAACATTCCCACTTTCTTGACCTATGATGCCAAGGAGTGTGTAGGGTGGATTTTTTGTGAAAGCCAAGACTTTTTTCATAGTCTCCTAAGTCACTTGCTTGTTTCGCTTGATAGTGGTAGAGATTGCCCCAAAAAAGGTTCTTCGCCATAGCTGAGGACAGAGGGATCAAAAGCAAACTAATGCTTCCAACGACAAGCCTGGTAAGAGATCCTAGATGAAAGAATTTTCGATTTGTTTCAGAATCTCGAATCTCACAATTTTGGGAAAAGGAGATCGAAAATCCCCAAATAGTCCATCCGACCAAGAGCGAGCAGGGAGATTTTGTGGGAAACTCAAAGACTGCTTCTACTAGAAATGCAAGTAGGCAGGCTACCAAACTGAGTTGTAATCCCATTGCTTTCCAATCCGACAGGGTGGCTCGAAAGAAAGCTGATTTCAAACCCATGAAGATTGCACTTCCCCAAAGACCCATGAACCCAAGAAGTCCAAACAATCCGTTTTCATAAAGGATCTGGAGGAAATCATTATGGACATAGCGAACAAGAGTTTTGCCTGTGGTCTTGTCTGCGATCTTTGCGGATTCATGAAAATGCATTTCAAAGTGATCTGAACCTCGCCCGATCAACAAGTGTTTGGACCAAGAACCTCTTAAAGCATCCATCCAGGTTACAATGCGACGATTTTCGCCTGATTGCTTACTTGGATTCGAGAGATCATCAGTAAAGATACTCTTGAATTCAGTCATTTCCGTATTGGATTCCTTTTGGACGCTTTCCGAATGCTTCCAATAATCAGAGGATAGAACATAAAGTGGAAGGGCGAAGGCAAGAGCTATCAGAGGCAATAAATAGAAGTAAGCCTTTCGCTTGTTGATGATGCTTGATTGCGAATTAAAATGGAGAAAAGTAGCAAAGAAAATACAGGTGGCAAGACAACCGCCGATTAATCCGACCCATGCTCCTCGAGCAAGGGATAACGCAACTGCGGGAAGGAAGCCAAAGACCATGATGAACAGAAAAGCTCCACGCAGATAAAGGTTTTTTGTCCATAAAATGAGACCCAAGCATACTGGAATTAATGGGGTATGGTATTCGGCTGCGAAATTATGGTTGTAAACTATGCCTGCGGGAATGCTTTTAACAAATCGGGGGAACTTTTGACTCCAATCTGTCCAATGGTAGTGTTGATCAAGGGTAATCGAACAGGAAAGTGCACCTGCCAAAACGGATAAAATGAGAAAAAAAAGAATTTTATTTTTTGTCCAATTAAGATTGAGGAAAGCCAATCCCAGACCAAGTGGGACGAGATGCCAAAGAAAGGAAGAAACTATGGCTCTTTCCAAGTTGTGAGCAAAAAGTGTAGATAAGAATATGGATAGGAGAAAAGTTCCTCCGCTTAGAATAAAAAACCTGGGCAAGTGATGAGTTTTGCCGGAGAAATAGATTTTTAGTCCCAAGACTGTGATTAGGAGCGATCCAAGGACAAGGATTACGCAAAACTTCATTTCTGCATTAATGATGATTATAGGCAGAAATCCTTCCTTCCACTGATTTGGACCCAACTCCAAAAAAGTAAGGGGAGGCAAGATCAGAAGTGGGATGGTAATCAGCAAAGCGAGGTAATCGAAAAGCAAGAATTTTGGCTTCAGAGCGGTCACCTGAACCCTATTCCAAAGATTGAAAAAATAGAGCTTAAATGCAATGCCTCGGTCCATCTGTCCTGTATTTCTTATCTTATACCCATATGCTTCCAAACCTTTGTGTATTTAGTCATGATTAAGGAAAGGAACCTATTCTCCTAAGTGTAATGAGCCATCAATGGAAGAAGACCAAGTCATGAGATAAGAAAAAGAAATGCAATGATTTTCGCCTAAGTCATGCGGTCACTTCACTTCGCGTATCTCTATGTTCTTCCAAGCGACTTCATAGGGTCCGGTTCCTTTTTTAATCCCGTGAACTTGTAAACCAATAAATCCCTTGGGGTGGGATTGGAATTTTTCCTTGTCCACGAGATCGGACACCTTGTTGCCATTGACCCATGTTTGAATTCGAGGCCCCTTGGCTAGAATCCGGTACTTATTCCACTTTCCGTTTAGAAAGTGTTTATGGGGCTTCAGATCTTCCTTTGGGGTCATCCATCCTCCGCACGCTTCACCGTAAACATAGCCGGATTCAGCCCCATTTTCTTTCGTTGCCTCGATCTCAATCTGGGGACCGTTGACACGGCCTTTCTTAAATCCTCGAGCTTTCTCCTTTTTGGTAAGTTCACGAGTGTTGGAACGAATTTGCACGCCAGAGTTTAATTCGTCGTTGATCAATTTGACTTCAAATTGAAGTTCAAAATTTTCATAAAGCTCAATAGAGCAAAGGAAGGAATTGGGACTGCCTTCATTGGTCTTGCCAACAATGGCACCCTTTTCCACTCGATAGCTGGCACTCCCGTTTAACTGGGTCCACCCATCTAGAGTTTTTCCGTCAAAGATGATTTTCACTTCATCAGATTTGTGATGTGCCGCTTCAAGAGCAAAGACGCCCAAAAGAAAAGAAGAAAGACTGAATACTCTTAACATATTAATCGGTTTGGTTGGATGGGTTGGTAGCTAAAAAGCAATTAACAGGGTGTGTTCGGGAAGGAAGAAGGTGTTATTTTTACTTTTTTTTTGATTTGGGTCTTTTCCGAGATGCCGCATGTTCTTCAGGAGTCATCCATGGACCCGGTTCAAAAGTGACGTCTGCTAAGGTGGGCAATTTGATCCAATTAGTTCGGTCTCCGTAATCATCGAGTTTTTCATTCAATTCCTCTTCGGTAACTTCATAGGTGGGAACTCCCTCTTTGGGAATCGCAAGACCCGCCGACCAAACGATTGCATTCAATATTAGTTGTCGGTATCCGTCCAGAGCCCAGTTCCGGTGATGGTGACCTCCGGTAAAACCAATACCTCTTCCACCATCAGGTCTTACGATACCCCAAAGTAGGGACTGGCTTTTGCCTTTGGCCAAAAAACCATCTCGAGTCCAGACATTGTTGACCCTTAGAAGATTTTTTTCATTGGGAGTCGCGGTGCCTAAGGGCAAGGCCTTTGGATGGTATTGGATGTTGAAGTAGAATTCGTCCACCGCATCAATGGGACCGACACCGTGAGCAGTTTCGTGACCTTTCATTGGTTTGATCTTGGCCCGCCAGAATGGATTTACGGAGATGCCGTTCTTAAAAAATCCTCCAATCCAGGGAAGGTAATATTGTTCGCCCTGCTCAATGCTCGGATGCACAGCATAGTGCATGAATACGACTCCTACCTTATTCTTTTGAACCAATTCATTCATTTTAGCCCATCCATTGCCAATAACTTTAGTGCCGTCCGCGTAGATCACTATGGCATTTGCATCATCCAAGATTTTCTCGTCTTCCGGCCAACCGGGATGAATGATAGCGTTTACATCAACTTCTGATTGGGCGTTTAGATGCTTGGCAAGCAGGTGCGAACCGGCTTGAAATTCATGGTCTCCGGAAGCATGGCTTCTGGCTCCATATAAAAAAACGACCTTTCTGCTTTTGCCTTGAGTGGCAAAGGTCAGCAGGAGGCTGATGTATCCAAACAAATAGAAAATAGCATATTTATTCATATTTATAAAATTTATGACATCTTTACCTTAGTTTTGATTCTACC